>NZ_JBSRYJ010000001.1:0-331566 GCF_054056555.1 Bradyrhizobium sp. LM2.9 | reverse complement strand
GCGTCTATCCACTTTGGATATCTACTCGATTCCGGCATTCAGCCGCGTCATAGGTCGGTTCTGAGGCGCGCTGCCGGCGCAGCGCCGCCACTTCAACCCGATCATGATTGCTCGCGGTCAGTCCACCGGGCTCAGAATGCGCAGCATCTCACGGCGAAGGATGAGCTGCTGGCGCAAATTGCTCAATCGACATATCCTGCGGGACTATCCTCCGTCTACCAGATCTGTGCAGTGCGAAGCGCTCGCTATAATTCGCAGGCGTCGACCTCCTCGTCCGGGAACTTCTCGGACTCCAGCTCCAGCCTGTTCTTCGCCCCTTCCAGCTCCCCGATTATGAGGACGTAGTCTTCGAACGTGCTCGACGGGCCGATGTGCTTCTCGATCAACTGCCGCAGCTCGCACGCGAACTGATACTTGCTGACGGTCATTCGCTCGACCATGCTGCAATCCCCGCCGCGCTTAAGCCCATCAGAGACGCAACAATAAGCACTAGACTAAGGTAAAGCAGAAGCTGAAAGATCAAGTCACCGTCACGGTCCAACATCATATCTCCCGGCGGCGTTGCCCCATGTTCTGGCTGTGGCACGCTGACTTTGCCAGATCTTGCGCCTTTGTTCCCCAGACATTGTACGCAACGAACAGTCTCGATCAAATGAGAGTGTTGTCTCGGCTTCACATTTGTGTCGTTTCAGCATTACATTGGAGCACTTCAGACAATCGATCAATCCAATAAGTCCCGTGATCGCGCCCAAATGCTGTTGGATCTCCGGCTTCTTCGGTGGATTTCAACGCCTCTGCTATTGGCGACCTGCGGTCAGCACTGGTCCTGCTTCGTGATCGTGCCGGGAGCCCCGCGGCGACAGCAAGATCAAAAATCTGATGCGGACTGACATCAGGAACTGCAAGCCACCAAGCCGGCTTGCGCTACCGACATGGTCCGTCACTCCCAAGCTTCATTGGTCAATTCCCAGGAAGCCACGGATTTCATTAACGCAAGCGTGCTTTGTACCTGACGCCGTCTTTCGGCCTTCTTTCTGAGGTGATGAGAACCGCTACCGAGGAGGAGCGCGAGTCCGAACTCGAAAAGCGCGCTTCAAACCAGCGCATCGGCAGCATCGCTGATGCCAGCGTAGATTTCGTCGAGATCGGCCGCGGTGACGCAATAGGGCGGCATCACGTAGATGGTATTGCCGAGCGGGCGCAGCAGCAGATTGCGGTCGTTAAAGAAAGCCTGAAGCTTCGGACCGATGTCCGCCAAATAGCCGCCATCGCTCGTTTTCAAATCAAGCGCTGTGATGGTCCCGGAACGACGAACGTTTTCAAAGCGCGCGTCGGCGCGGAATGGCTCAATTGCCCGCTCTTGCATGGCGGCGAGCGAAGCGGCGCGCTCGCGGGAGTCCCGATGCCACCAAAGATCCAGGTTCGCTTTTGCAGCGGCACTGGCTACCGGATTCGCCGTATATGAACTCGAATGATAGAACGTACGCATACGATCTTTCGAATAATGCGCGTCGAAAATGTCCGCACGGCAGAGCGTAACCGCGAGTGGGAGCGCCCCTCCCGTGAGACCTTTCGAATAGCAAGCGATATCGGGCGTGACATTGGCCTGCTCGCAAGCAAATAGCGATCCGGTGCGGCCCCAGCCGGTCATGACCTCGTCGGCAATGAACAGCACGTCCGACGCCTCACAGATCCGCTTCATCACTGTTAGCACCCAGGCTGGGTACATCAGCATCCCGCCCGCCCCCAATATCAGAGGTTCCACAATAAAGGCGGCTGGCATTTCGTTTCGGCATGCGGACTCGAGCGCAGCGAGCGTCGCCTGCTCACGACCTCTCGCTGGGAACGGAATCGAGGTAACGTCGAATAGCAGCGGCCCGTACGCCGCGTTGAACACGCCTCTGGCACCAACGGACATCGCCCCAACCGTATCGCCGTGGTAGGAGTGTTGCATCACGACAATGCGTCTTCGCTGCTGACCGATATTATCGCCAATACCCGAGTGCCATCTTCAAGGCGACTTCGACACTGGTAGAGCCGCTGTCGGAGAAGAAGACATAGTCGAGACCATGGGGCGCGAGCTTCAAAAGTTGCGCAGCAAGCTCCTCAGCCGGATCGTGGGTATAGCCGGCAAAGATGATCTGATTGAGCTTACCGGCTTGTTCCTGAATGGCGCTTACAATATGTGGATGGCAGTGACCGTGCGTTACGACCCACCAGGATGAGATTGCATCGATAATGCGGCGCCCATCTGCTGTGTGGAGATAAGCACCATCAGCACGCACAACCTTTGTCATTTCGCCTTGAAGCGCGTGTTGCGTGAACGGATGCCAGATCGGCGACTTTGTCTTCGGCATCACGGATTGAAATCATCAGCACGGAATGAGGCTTGGAATGCGGCCTGCAGCGTGTCTGCCGTGAGGGGAGAAAGCCATGGCAATCGCCCTAGCCAGCGCACCCGCCCCATCTCGCGAATCGCAACCTGAGTCTCAGCATTTCTTTCGCCAATGAAGGCCATCCCAAGAATGCGGATTTCACGTTTTCGGAGAGCCTCTATCGACAGCAGCGAGTGATTGATGGTGCCCAGCGCTGTGCTTGCGCAAAGCACCACTGGAAGCCGCCATCGCTCGAAGACATCAATGTAGAGTGTGTCGCCGCTCAGCGGCACCATCAGCCCGCCCGCGCCCTCGATCACCAATGGTCGCTCCCCAGTATCAGGCACATCGAGCAAATCCGCCTCGATGCGAACTCCGTCAAGTTCGGCAGAATGATGGGGAGAAGCAGGGGTCTGAAGGCGGTAGCGTTCCGGCAGGATGCGATCGGCCGAGAGGCCGCCAAGACAAGCGACGACCTCGGTATCGGTTTCTCCCTTGAGGCCAGCTTGAATCGGCTTCCAATAGTCCGCTCCGAGGAGATTGGCGAGCCCCGCGGAAAACACCGTCTTTCCAATTCCGGTACCTGTGCCCGTTACGACGATTTTGGCACTCATTGAAGCTCGCCTTTCGTCTCCTCGATCAAGGTATCGAGCATTGTACGCACGTCGTCCTCCTCCACGTTAAGCGTCAGTGAAATTCGCAACCGGGCCGTGCCCGCCGGCACGGTTGGCGGCCGGATTCCGCGGATATCGTACCCGCGAGCCTGCAATGCAGAGGCGAGCCGCATCGTGCGCGCATTGTCGCCTACGATGCATGGCACGATCTGCGAATCCGAAGGACTTTTCCAACCGCGCTCTCTCATCTCCCGATGCGCGAACGCGACCAGCTTGGTGAGACGCTGCTGTCGCTCGGGTTCCTGCTGCAGGATCAGAATCGCCTCCCTCACGGCGACAGCCATCAGCGGCGATGGCGCGGTCGCGAAGATGAATGGTCGGCAACGATTGACCATAAAGTCTCGCAGCACGCCGGACGCAGTAACGAGCGCGCCGGCGGCGCCCAGCGCCTTGCCGCAGGTATGAACGACCAGCAGATTTTCGCGTCCCTCATAGGGCGCGGTGAGCCCTCGTCCCTGCTCGCCGTAAACGCCTGTTGCGTGGGCCTCATCTACCATCAGGAACGCATCATGCCGGTCGGCGAGCGCGACCATATCCTTGAGAGGCGCAAAGTCGCCGTCCATGCTGTAGAGACTTTCGACCAGGATCCAGATGCGGCCCATTCCGCCACCGGCCCGCCAGTCACGAATCGCGCTTTCGAGCGACTCCGGATCGTTGTGCGCGCTTGTCCGAAATTGGGCCCGGCCAGCTCGCGCGCCTTCATGAATACTCGCGTGCACCAGAGAATCGAGAACGAGCAAATCACCCCGCTGCGGCAGCGTTGTCAGGACAGCGAAATTTGCAACATAACCGCCGCCAAAGAAAAGCGCTGTCTCCGCCGCAAAGAAACTTGCAGCTTCTGCTTCGAGACGTTCGTGCTCCTCGCAATTGCCGCGCAAAAGCCGCGACCCGCCGGCTCCGATCGGTGTGCCGGCCTCGAGCGCGTCCAAGACGGCCTTTTTCATGCGCGGCGCGCTCGCCAGCGCAAGATAGTCGTTCGACGCGAAATCGATCCCCGCACGCGGCTTGAGGCCGCGCAGCCGGTCGTCTTCTTTCAGGGCGTGCAAGGCTACGACATAATCGGCAACTTTGGTCGCATGGATTGGATTCATTCTTCACTCGGACAGTAGCGATCGATCTTACAAAGGGTCTGATGGCAGCGAAGAACAAGGCTTCAGTTTCGGGCCCTTGGCTTCAGCCTGGCAAGATGCGATTTTCTCGGTCGACCAGCACAACGTGCGGCTTGAAATTGTTTGCTTCGGCTTCGTCAAAGGAGGCATATGCAACGATAATAACTTTGTCTCCTGGCATTGCGAGTCGCGCAGCCGCACCATTCAGACCTATGATCCCTGATCCTGTAGGCGCTTCGATCACATAGGTGGCAAACCGCGCTCCAGTATCGATGTTGTAGATTTCAACGCGTTCGTTGATCAAAAATCCAGCAGCATTCAGCAGCGCACGGTCAATCGAAATCGAACCTTCATAGTGCAGGTCGGCTTCGGTGACCGAGGCGCGATGGATTTTGCCTTTCATCAACGTAATCTGCATTTCTCGCCCAAGCTGGATTTGCGCGCGGCCGCGCGATGCTCTGATTGATTCAGGCCAGGCTGGACGCGATGCCGAGCCGGTCCAGCAAGTTCGCGTCGCGATCGCGCTGCGGGTTCTTGGTGGTCAAGAGCGTGTCGCCGATGAAGATCGAATTCGCGCCGGCAAAAAAGCACAGCGCCTGCAGTTCATCGGTCATATACTGCCGTCCAGCGGACAACCGGACGACGCTCTTCGGCATCATGATCCGAGCAGTCGCTACCAGGCGGACCAGCGCAAAGGGTTCGGGACGCTCCGCGGTGTCGTTGACGGGCACGCCCTCGACCTCGTTCCACATGTTGATTGGAACGCTCTCTGGATGGCTGGGGAGATTGGCGAGCAGCACGAGCATGCCAAGGCGGTCCTCGACGCGCTCGCCCATGCCGATAATGCCGCCGCTGCACACCTTGACACCGGCCTCTCGAACATGTGCGAGTGTGTCGATGCGATCCTGCAAAGTACGGGTGCTGATGATCTTGCCGTAGAACTCCGGCGAGGTGTCGACGTTGTGATTGTAGAAGTCGAGTCCAGCCTCAAAGAGCTGTATGGCCTGGTTCGGGGTCAGCATGCCGAGCGTGACGCAGGTTTCCATTCCAAGACCTTTGACCGCGCTAACCATATAGCAGACCTGATCGAGATCGCGGTCTTTTGGACTGCGCCAGGCCGCGGCCATGCAGAAGCGGCTCGCGCCGGCATCTTTGGCGCGCTGTGCGCTGGCGACCACATCGGCGCAATCCATCAGGCGGGTCGCTTTCAGACCGGTCTGGTAATGCGCGCTCTGGGAGCAGTAGCCGCAATCTTCCGGACAGCCGCCGGTCTTGATGCTGAGCAGGCTTGCGGTTTCGACATGGTTTGGATCGAAGTTGTCGCGATGAACGCTCTGCGCCTGAAACATCAGGTCGGCAAACGGCAGGCTGTAGAGCGCTTGGGCCTCGGCGCGCTCCCAGTTACTGCGGAGCTGTGCGCCGTTTCTACTGTCGTTCCGCTCTACTCTCCCAGAGGCAATCATTAAGACTTGCGTTCCCATCCATGCTTGATAATAGATAATACTGGCGATTATCTATGATCGTTGATCTTTGTTTTGATGCTAATCCACGCCGCCCGCGAACGCACCCACTTTTTCGATAGATAATCTATGATGACCGACGGCGAGAGTACGACCGTTGCCTGGCGCATTGCCGAGTCAATCGGAGAGCGCATAATCAGCGGCGCCATCCAGCCAGATGCCCCGCTGCGGCAGGATCATGTCGCGCGGGAGTTCAACTCGAGCCATGTCCCGGTACGCGAGGCTTTTCGGCAATTGGAGGCGCAACATCTTGTCGTCGCTGTGCCCCGTCGCGGCGTTCGGGTTGCCCCGCTTGATACCACTTCAGTGAAAGAGATCGCCGAGATGCGTGCCGCGCTCGAAGTGGTCGCATTGCGCAATGCGGCGCCAAAGTTCACATCCACCCATTTGGCACGAATTGAGCTTGCCCTGATTGAAGGAGACAATGCCCAGACGATTCAGGATTTTGAGATGGCCAATCGCGCCTTTCACCAGGCGCTGGTGGCGCCGTGCGCGATGCCGCGCCTGCTCGCCAGTCTCGACGGACTACAGCTTGCAAATTCGCGATTGGTCTTCGCGATGGCGCGCAATGCTGGCGGCCGACCGCGATCCAATCAGGATCACCGCCTGATTCTGCAGGCACTGCGAGCGCGCAACGTCGATCAAGCTTGCAACCTGCTCGCGCGGCACATTCAAACGATTGAGCGGCTTGCCCTTCCCGCGTCCTGACCAGAATGAGATCTGGCGGGCTCCGCTTCAGACCGCAGGCCATCGCAAGAGTGTCAAGCCCCTCTCTGTTTGCCGCGCGACGCGGCATGTGGCGCTAGCGTTGCAGCGGGCTCGATTCCAAGATAGCTATGCGACCTACTCGCGATTTTAACCTATGGCCATCCATGATCCGTCACATTGTCTTGTTTACCGCCAAAGATAAGGCCCATATCGACCAAATGATCGAAGGCCTATCGCTTCTCACCACGATCTCGCATGCCCGGCGGCTCGAGATTGCTCGCAATCGCAAGGCCGACCAGTTCGGCAACGATATCGACGTCGTGGTCTATGGTGAGTTCGACAACGAGACGGAACTCGCAGCCTACAAAGCGCATGACCTCTACCAGGAATCGATCAGGCGAGCACGACCACTGCGCGAGCTGCGCCTCGCGGCCGACTATGACTTATCAACAGATGCGCGTTTCGTCTCAGCGGCAGGCGTAGTCCAACTTAGTCCGCGCATCGTATCCACCGACGGGGCTTAGGCTGACAGTCAATCTCGAGAGCTTGCGGCGCTCCGACCAGCGTCGCTCTCGTTGTGGTCGGGATCATATTCGAAGCGTGTCTCACAGCACGCCAGTCGCCGGTGACTCATAGCCGATGCACGTCCGTGAACTACAGTGGATTGAGCCTATCACAGCGGTGCAATGTCTCGCGCATCGACCGCACCTCTCGTTTCTCGATAGCGCAGCAACGCATGAGTTGCTCGGGCGTTACTCATATGTGACCTGCGATCCATTCAGCACCTACATAGTCGCGGGTGGACGGGCGAGTTGCAACGGCGAAGATATCGATGGCGATCCATGGGAAGTTCTTCGCACTCTTCTCGCCAACTATCGGCAAGAGCATCGTCCCGATCTCCCGCCATTTCAGGCAGGCGCGGCTGGCTTCTTCGCTTACGATTTGAACAGGACGCTGGAGCGATTGCCGGCGCCGGCAATTCCCGGTCAGCGTTTGCCCCAATCCATTCTGCATCTTTACGACGTGGTCGTCAGCTACGACCACCGCAACAACAGATGCTGGATCGTCTCGACCGGATGGCCGGAGCAGGATCCCGCACGTCGCGGCGAGCGCGCACGTCGTCGAGCCGATGAGTTCGCAGCCCTGCTTGCCAACCCAAAGTCGCTGCGGATCGTGCTCCCCGGCACAGCGGGTGCATGGAATTCCAACTTCGGCCGTGAAGCATACATTGCGGCGGTACAGCGTGTCATTGATCTGATTCTGGCCGGAGACCTCTTCCAAGCCAACATTGCGCAGCGCTTCACGGCCAGGCTGTCGACTATATTCGATCCGCTCACCTTCTACCGCCAACTGCGGTCGTTGAACCCGGCACCCTTTGGGGCGCTCCTGCGGTATGGCAAGCTGACCATCGCATCGAGCTCGCCTGAGCGATTCCTGAAGCTCGACGGAACAAAGGTCGAAACACGACCGATCAAAGGCACGATCGCGCGTTCCGCAGATTCCGACGAAGACAAGCGCCGCGCTCACATGCTCGTTGCGTCCGAAAAGGATCGAGCCGAGAACATTATGATCGTCGACCTCCTGCGTAACGATCTATCACGCGTTTGCACTCCACATTCGGTCGACGTCCCAGCCCTGTGCGATCTCGAATCCTACGCCTCAGTGCATCACCTCGTCTCCATCGTTATGGGTACACTTGCGGGAGACGAAGATGCGGTTACGCTACTGCGAGCTTGCTTTCCTGGTGGCTCCATTACGGGGGCGCCCAAGGTGCGAGCGATGCAGATAATTACGGAAATCGAGCGTGTGGCGCGCGAGGTCTATTGCGGGGCGATCGGTTTCATCGGCTTCAACGGGCAGATGGATACGAATATCGCGATCCGCACTGTAACGATCGACGACGATATGGCTGTATTTCATGCAGGTAGCGGTATAACGGCGATGTCGGACCCGGCGGCAGAATACGAGGAGACGCTTGCCAAGGCGCAGCGAATCTTTGACGCATTTCGTGCTGAAACATCCGGTGCGCTTTGATTGTCATCATCGACAACTACGACTCCTTCGTCTTCAACATTGCCCGCTATTTCCAGGAGCTTGGTGAAGCAACGGAAGTATTCCGGAATGACGTGGTCAGCGTCAGCGACCTCATTGACCTTAAGCCGCGCGCAGTGGTCATCTCCCCCGGTCCGTGCACTCCAATTGAGGCCGGAGTATCTACGGCCGTCGTCCGTGAACTTTCGGGTCGCGTTCCAATTCTCGGCATCTGCCTGGGACACCAGTGTATTGGGAGCGTATTCGGCGGACGGGTGGCGCGTGCACGTTGCCCTATGCACGGTCGGTCCTCGTATGTAACGCATGACGGCCGAGGGCTATTCCGCGAGCTACCGTCGCCACTTTGCGTTGGCCGCTACCATTCTCTTGTTATTGAGCTCGATGAGTCATGCGCACCGAATCTTACGGTGAGAGCGCGTTCCGACGAGGGCGAGATCATGGCCCTCGCACATCGCTATCAAGCAACTTTTGGTGTGCAGTTCCACCCGGAATCGATACTTACCCAAGACGGGCACGTGGTGCTTAAAAACTTCTTGGGACTCGCAGAGACTTATCGCTCGCAGCAGGATAAGACAACAACGTGAGGTCGTGGGTTGGAAGTGGGGCTGCTATCTCGCGAAGCCAACTATTACCCGCCGGCGGCGGCCAGGGCGCCCCGCAGCCCGGAAGGGTGGATGCCGCGCTGCGGAGAACCGCGTGCCCTTCGTTTCCGCCGGCCGGTGGGGGTCGCTCAGAGACTCATGGGGTTGGCCTTCGTGCTTCTTACAACGTTGCGTAAAACAATTTCTGACAGCTGCACGACCAACTGTTTGAGACGCGTAATCTCTTGCTTGCAGCGTTCAAGCTCGCACTGTTCGTCGGTCATGAGCGATATTTCGCGGCGATCTCTATTTGCCGTCACATGATTCATCTAGATGCATCGGAGTTGACGATGGTCGTCGAGCGTGCCCCAAGAGATCGTATGCATTTTCGCAATGAATGGCGAGCTCTCGCTTAAATCCTGCGTTTGACTGCTATCTTTCGGGGATTTCACCGCCTCCATCAGAAGCGGCGGGAGAGCGATCAATCTGCGACTAACTTGTTCGGTAGTCGCGGTCTGACCTTGCCCCGCGGATTTTAATCCATTTGAAGTTCGTTCTGGCCCACGACACGGACTGGAGCATGAAGCGCAGCCGCTTTTCGGAACAGCGGATCATAGGGATCTGAAGGAGCATGAGACGGGCGTGTCGGGGCAGAGCTCATAGGCAGCTCGGCGCCGCTACCGGGCAGATACGGTCGAGCAATACGTTGTCGATGAGGTGCGTCGAGCCGATGTAGGCTGCCGCGCACAAGGTGGCAGGCCGATGTAGCGGGCTCTCAACTGGCTCGAGCGTATCGGCGTCGAAAGCTCGAGATATTGCAGGCGGTCGACGGTCTCCAGATATTGTTCGGCGATAACCAGCAGCTCTTTCCCGTCGCGCTCTCCTGCCTGAAACTCAGTGCGCGCCGCGAAGAGGCCACCTCTGTTGGCGCCGGCGCGCCGACGTTCTTCCTGGATGAGAGACCGGTTGCGACTGCTCATCGCGAGTCCCGTCGGTTTTGCGGATCGTGGGGACTGTGACGATCTCAATTTTGTTTCTTAGTTATTCGCCACCCGCCCTGATGCCGTAGTCGCTTTCCCGTCATGTTCCGGAACATTGCGCCTTTGCACAGCGTGTAGATCAGAATGGCATAGGACTCGTTTTCGGCCTTCTTCTGTTTGCTGCGCGTCGGCAGAGTCATGCTCGTCTCCAGCGCCGAAGGCGGCGTTCAACATAGACGACAGGGTCGGCGGTGGACAACCGACCACCCGATCTGCCTTGTTCGAAGCCACAATTCCTCCGGGATCCTCTTCACAATTCACCCCTGAAGAGTCAGAACTCACCCCGGAAGAGATCGTGCGCGACCCGCTCCGAGGCCGTACCCCGGATGCGTGTCTTGGCCTCCGCACTGCCGGCGCGCAGCTTGCCACCGACGGCGAGATCAGCAAGTCCGGGAACCGAGAAGGATGTTGCGCCACAGCGGCGGCCGAGCGACTTGATCGACGTCGTCGGCCACCGGATCCACCAATACTCGAGGCAGGCGGGCCGCCCGTCGATATCAGCCGCCACGCACACTTTGCCCGAGAGGTTCACCTGCCAATAGACGTCGACGCTCTGCGACGGTTCGACCCAGACCGTGACCACATCGCTTGCCCGCGATCCAGTCAGCGGCAACATCAAGAGCACGACCAGGCCAAGGATGCTTCGCTTCATAGACTCCACTCCTGTCTCAAGGCGATGCGAGGGGCTGATAGCCCCTCGAACGCGCGGTCGTTAGAGGTCCCGCGGAGGGCGTGGTCTGAAAATCAGCGACCGTCCTTCGGATTTGACATCGAAGAACCGGTCGGATCCCGCGCCGGTGAACACCCGGGATCGCCGGTCGAACGTTGTGACGTCGACGTGGACCGATCGCAGGTTGGGCGGCAGTTCGAAAGTTTCGTCGCGATTCCAGCTCAACTCGCCGGTCCGGGTCGGCCCGTCTTCCTCTCGGGTCTCCATCCTGTAGACAGGCAGGCTGATCGAGCAGTCGACCCAGGCGTCGTGGGTGCCTAGCCAATTGTCGCGGTTATCGACCCGAGCGAACATTGTGAGCCCATTCTCGGTAATCGACGCGTCTTCAATACCTTCGCAGCGGCCGTGATCGCCACCGCCAGGCAGCAGATGGATGTCCTGGCGCCGCGTAAGGTCGAGATGCCAACCGAGGGCCGCATCGGGTGCGGCAACGGCCCGCGGGACCCGCGAATTCCGTCCGCGGAACTGGCCCAAATTGATGGTACGCGTGTCGGTCAGCTTCACGTCAGTCAGTACGCGCGTACGGATCTCATACTTGGCCAGGCGCTTCGGGAGCAGCACCACCGACAGGTCGTTTCGGCTACGCGCGCGGGAGAACCACGTCCACGGCTTGTACCACTTGGTCGGCTGGGTGCGGTACGACAGCGGCATAGTGAGCGAGGTGCTCTCGTCCTCAGGAAACGCGAGTTCGCTTCGCATCACGCTGAACTGGATCTGCTGCGCAGACGGTACGATCGGCTTGTCGTCATGCCGCGAGCCGATGTCGATGGTGGCGTCGGCGGCGGGAAGATTGGTGCCGGTGACCGCGAGCGGTATAATTGATCCCCCGTCGGGCACGATCACCCGCGGCGTGGTATTGAGCACGCTCGGGTCTCCACTACCGATCGCCGTCTGGGAGATGATCGCCGACCACTCACCTGTCAGACGCTCGACCTGGTCGACGGTGATATCCTTCTCGTTTCTGACGGTCTCAATCTCACTTTCCAACTTACGGAAGAGATCCTGCGAGGCGCGGTCCAGCTTGTCGAAGCCTTCGTTCAGCAGGGATGAATTGGCCTTCTTCCAGGCGTCGATCACTCCCTGCAGTTGGATCCCCAGTCGCCAAAGCAGGAAATCGCCGGAGTCGCGGCCCTTGTCGATCAGGTCGTTCGCGACATTGCCAAAATGATTGATCAGCAGTCCGGCGGCCGCCGTCTCGGCGAAGAGGGCGCGGGCCGGCATCACCCCAGCCGTCGAGACCATGAACGTAATGATCAGCGTTCCGAACAAGGCCAACGTCCAGCGACGACAAAATTCGAAAGCATTGGATTGCGACATGATGGACCTCTTGTTGTCACATCGCGCTCCGACGGAGCGCGCCACGCCAACCCATTAGCAATCGATTTCCTCCGCCTCTCGGCTTTGGGCACCGGTTTCCGCCCGCGTTCGGGTCCGAGGGGATTTTCCTAGGAAAAGCCCAACGAAAAATGGGGCGCCAAAGGCGCCCCATTTCGCTGCGTACAAGATGGCTCTCGAAGTTCAGACCCTACCGGTACCGCATATCTTGATCGGCTGCTCGAACTTCACTGGCGTGACGGCAGGCATCACGCGAAACGAGGGGCCAACCAAGCCGCCATAGCCGACGGGCGACGGGCCCGAGCCGATACGCGAAGGATAAGGAGCGATCGTGCTTGCGATGGCGCTGATCACCGCATTGTTGTCGGAAGCCGTTTTAGCGCTGACGCCGGACGCGCTCGACAGGGCGGCGAGGCCGACGAAGATACCCAACGTTATCGAATTGGGAGTCATCACGAAATCCTCTCACTTGCGAACCAGGAACGCACTTCGTCGTCGATTTCGAGGTGGGGCTCCTCTCCGAGTGGCTTGCGTCTCGCGAGTTTCACCTCCAGGGTCTGCTCAAGCTGATGCCCCAGCAGGTCGACCAGCTTTTTCGCCGCCGCTACGGCGACTTCCTTGTCGCGCCGCTGGATGGCCATGTAAACGAGGTTACGTCCGAGCACGACGTGATCGGGATGGCGCTCGAAAAGGCCCATCGAGAGCTTCAGCGAGACCGAGCGTGTCGCCAGGGCATTCGCACGGTCCCGGAGGGTCTGCGCCTCCAAACGTGGACCGACGATTTCCAGGAATTCCATGGGAGCCTTCCGCCAGTCGAAGCCGTACGAAGCGATGGCGGCCATGTTGGTCGCCGCAATCTCGCGGTCCTTCTGCAGATGAGTTCGCGTCTTCTCGTCGGCAGTCGACGACATCTCGTTCTTGAGGACGAGTTCGACCTCCGCATAAAAGTCGAATGCCTTCTCTGCGACGTCGACGACGGTCACGATTTCCTCGATGCCCAGAAATTCGAAGCCGAGCTGGCCCTCGGCGCCTACGTTGAGCTTGTTCATCAGGCTCGCGGCTTCGTCCCAGATATCGACGAGAGTCTGCAGAGCGGCCGCAGCGCAATACAGATTGCACTTTTCTTCGGCGGTCAGGGTCTCCTTCTCATGGGCCGTGAGCGCCTTGTCCAGACCAGATAGATAGGTAACAAAGTAGACCGGATGGATGGGTGACAGTTCTCTGTCGGCTGGGAGGATCAGCCGATGCCTTGGCGAGAGAGCTGCGCAATGGACCAACGGGTTAGCTTCATCGCGGATCAGCGAAGCGGAATGTGGACGATGACGGAGCTTTGCGAACGCTACGAGATTAGTCGCAAGACCGGTTACAAATGGTTGGATCGTTATCAGCTGGAAGGGCCTGGAGGGCTTACGGATCGCTCGCACGCGGCGCGGGGGTGCATGGGCGAGCGACGCCGCAGCACATCGTGGATGCGATTGTGGGGCTTCGGCTTGAGCGGCCGAGCTGGGGACCGCGCAAGATCGTAAGCAAGCTTGAGGCTCGCCAAGGGGATATCGATTGGCCGTCGGCCTCGACGGCAGGCGAGATTCTCAAACGAGCGGGACTGGTTAGCAGCCGTCGGCCTCGGCGACGTGCGCCGCCGCGTATGGGGCAATTGACGGTGCCTCAGCACGCCAACCATGTATGGGCCCTCGACCACAAGGGCTGGATACGACTGGGCGACGGCTCTCGCGTTGAACCGTTCACGGTGACCGATGGCTTCAGCCGCTATTTGATTAGCCTGGCGGCGACGGGCAGCACGCAATATGCCGAGTGCCAACCGCCGCTGGAGCGGGCGTTTCGCGAGTACGGCTTGCCGCAGATAATCCGCTCCGACAACGGCTCGCCGTTCGCCTCGACCGGGATCACGGGTCTGACGGCGCTGTCGGTATGGTGGATCAAGCTTGGCATCCGCCATGAACGGATTGATCCTGGCCATCCGCAGCAGAACGGCCGACACGAGCGTTTTCACCTTACGCTTCTGGAAGCCATGCGGCCACCGCCGCCAACCCAGGCCGCGCAAGCTCGTCGCTTCGCGGCATTTGTGCGCGACTACAACGAAGAACGGCCGCACGAATCGCTTGGCCAGCACCCACCTGCCAGCGTCTATCAGACTTCGCCTCGTGCGATGCCAAGGCGGCTTCCCGAGCCGGATTATCCAGCCGAGGCCGCGGTACGCCAGGTCCGCTCCAACGGCGAGATCAAATGGCACGGCGAACTCATCCACATCTGCAGTGCCCTCGACGGTGAAAAAGTCGCCGTCGAGGAAACCGAGGACGGATGCTGGCAAGTGCGCTTCTTCGACGTGCCCATCGGCATCATCGACCAGAAAACACGAAAGCTGCGGCGCTGCGCTAGCGCAGCGCCGCAGCCGACCAAATCATGAACCAGTGTCACCCATCCATCCGGGCTGTTCTGTTACCCATCCATCCGCTGGACAGCCTCCCGAATGTAGACGAGGTACAAATCGCCGATCAGGGAAGCACTCGTGGTGAAGCGGAACTGGAGCTCTTCGGCCGCGTCGTTCTTGTCGAATGTGGAAGGATCGAACTCCGAAATGTTCGCGCGTGCTCGCTCCTCCTGCTCCCGGAGCTGCCGCATCAAGGGCATGATGCGACGCGGGTACGAGTGAAGGGGCACTTCGTCGTGAAGAGTATAGGCCGTCACGAATGCATCCCATTCAAGCTTTGGTGAGAGCCGGATTCCCTCGCGGCGAAGACGCTCGATCTTGTCCTGAAAGTTCGTGATATCTCGACCCCGAAGCTCGTGGAGCCGACTGTAGGGGATCCCGCTTGCCTGCCCGAAATAGCCTTCCGTGTCGGCGTACATCGTTCTACCTCCGTGTTCTGCCCGGCGCAGTTTGGCTGGGCTCGCGGACGCCAATCGGGGTTTTCGCGCGAAAATCCCGAAGGTGGGTCTTCCGGTGGCATCGACAGCCGGGAACCGACATGTGGGGGCTTCAGAGCCGGCTCACCATGGCGTTCGACCAATGGCGCTACGTTGTCGCGCCCCTGATTGTCATCGTTATTTGATGTTCTTCTATTATCAAGCTGCCTTCGGTGATAATAATAGTTATCGACCTTGAAATTGGGGGCGTCACCATGATATAGAATTCTTATCGAAGAAATCCTATGATTAGGATTATATATCATGTCGTATCCGAGCGAAGAGCTTGTCCGGACCGTTCAGGCGAAACGGACGCAAGAGCGCATAAGCCAGCGTGCGTTGGCGGTCCGATCGGGTCTGACCCAGGCACACATCTCCCAGATAGAGACCGGTCGCGTCGAACCGGGCCTGTCCAGCTTCATCCAGATGGTCCGGGCACTTGACCTCGAGGTCGTACTCGTGCCCAAGAAGCTGCTTCCCGCGGTGGAGGGCGTCCTGCGCTCAAACTTCAACGAATTCTCCCTCGAGGAAGGACCGTCAAACCTCTTCGTCAAGGCCGAACGCATCGTTTCCGGACAAAGGAAGCGCCACGGTAGCTCCGCTGCGCTGGACCGCATCGCCGAATACTTGCGCTTTCTGAAGCAGGTCCATCTTTCGAAAACTGACCTGAACCTTGTCAAAGACATCGTCGATACACTGCGAGGCTATCGCGCCGAACCTATCCCCAAGCCAGTGCTGGAAAATTCCGCAGGCGTATTGCAAGGTCTACGCAACCGGATCGCGCATCCCGTAGAGGCCCCTCGCCCGGCCTACGCTCTCGAAGAGGATGACGATGCCTGACGTATCGGTCCTGGACGTACGCCTGCACGACAACCCGGTAGCGACCCTCACGCTCGTGCAGGGCGACCGGTCGCTGCTCGCCTTCAACCAGAACTACATCGACGGCGCCGCACGCCCAACATTGAGCCTGTCCTTCAAGGACACGTTCGGAAATCTGCTCACCTCGTTCAAGCCGTATCAGCAGGTCGTTCCGCCCTTCTTCTCCAATCTTCTGCCGGAGGGCCCGCTGCGTCGCTACCTCGCGGAACGCGCGGGCGTGAAGGAAAAGCGCGAATTCTTTCTTCTCTGGATGCTGGGCCGGGACCTCCCGGGCGCCCTGTCAGTCCATCCGGCGGAAGGAGAAGCGTTGCCTTCCCAAGTCCAGGAGGATCTCACACCGGACGAGCGGCAGAACATGCTGCGCTTCTCGCTCGCGGGCGTGCAGCTGAAGTTCTCCGCGCTCAAGAACGGTCCCAAAAAAGCCGGTCTGACCATTCCCGTCGAGGGCGTCGGCGGTTCGTGGATAGTCAAGCTTCCGTCCCATCAGTACCCGGGCGTGCCCGAAAACGAATTCTCCATGATGACCCTGGCGAAGGAGATGGGCATGGAAGTGCCCGAGCTCCAACTGATCGACGTCGACTCGATCAAGGGGCTTCCGGAAGGAATCGGCGAGCTGAAGGGACGTGCGCTCGCCGTCAAGCGGTTCGACCGCTCCGCCGACGGACCGGTCCACATGGAGGACTTCGCGCAGGTATTCGGCGTGCTTCCGGACGAGAAGTACGACAAGGCCAACTATCGAAGCATCGCGCGCGTGCTCGGCATCGAGACCGGCGAAGCCGGCGTCGCCGAGTTTGTCCGACGCCTCGTGTTCAGCACGCTGATCGGCAACGCCGACATGCATCTGAAGAATTGGTCGTTGATCTACCCCGACCGCCGCACGCCCGTCCTGTCGCCCGCCTACGATTTGCTATCTACGATACCGTATATCGCGGACGACAAGATGGCGCTGAACTACTCGCGCACGAAGAGGATGACCGAATTCTCCAAGGACGAGCTCACGCATCTGGCGGCGAAGGCGAAGATCTCGGAAGCGCTCGCCCTCGACACGGCCGCGGAAATCGTCCAGCGCTTCAAGAAGATATGGTCCGAACGCAAGGGCGATCTCCCGCTGGAAAAGAAAGTCGTCGAAGTCGTCGACGCACACGCCGCTTCGATCCCGATCTATAACGAGCTCTGAGCCGTGGCTTACGATTTTGGAAACCTTTCGCCGGCGGACTTCGAGGATCTGGTCCGGGATCTCGTCGGGCGGGAATTCGGCCTCAGCTTGGAGGCCTTGACAATTTCCGGACCCCAAGGGAGACGCGGAAGTTATTCGCGAAGGCGCCAGCCACAGTGAGGGCATCGCGCCTACCACCTCACCTCTTCTGCGATTTGAGCGTCTTCAGAATCAAATCAAAATTTGTCAGCGGCTTGTCCTTCAAAGCATCGGGGTTAGCGAAAAGCTCTGTTTCTTTCGGAAAGAACTGGACCGATTGTTCGCGTGTCCTCAGAACTAGGTTGTCGCCCTTTTTCTCGATGTTGAAGATGGCATAAACAGCCTCCTTCCCACCAATGTAGTCGAAAGCATAGGCGTCCAGTTTGCCGTGACGGAGTTCGCCGCCTAGGAGAATGGTGGGATGGATCGTGCCGCTCAGACCGTTAGACCATATTTCCCCGTCGACCTTCCCGCCGTAAACGCGCATTTTCAGCGCAACCGGCATTGCATCGCTGGTTAAGGTTATATCGCCCTCGTCGGTCCATGAGCCGGTGAACTCTGTATTGAGATTCCACCACGTTGCAACATCTTCTTTGGCAGTCGGTAGTGTTTCAGCGAACGAATGAATTTTTTGCGGCAGGTCGAGAACCCCAATGAAAAGCGTCGCGACCCAACCGGACACAAGGATAAGAGTCTTTCCAGCTTCTCGAAAATTCATTGGAGCACCGAATATGCAGGCATCGACCCGTCCTCTCTCACCATCCGAGTGAGCGAATCATGAGCAGCTTCGACGCTGGAAGATTGTCTTGATCGTGTCCTTCGAACGAAATTCAAACTCCTCCATGCCCGGATTGTAGAGCAAGAAGCCATTTGATGAAGCTCTGAGAATCTTCCTATCGATGCACACGCCGTCTTGAAGGAAGAGGGATTGGATGCCGTCCGTTCCAGCGATCTCACTCTTGAGCCAAGCACGGCCTGATGCAGTCGAAAACATCACCAATCCTATCAGGACGGGAACCAAGACACTGCGGAACGAGCCTTGGTTGTACTTGTAGCCAACCCAGAAGTAGAAGATTAGCACGCCCTGAAAGATAAACTCTGGCAGAACCAAAATTGTGAAGGTCGTTATCTTGAAGTAGTCCAAGAATGCGAACATCGCCATCACGACGAACCACAGGACCAAGAACGCAACCAAAAATAAAAATGAATTGATGTGATAGCGAAGAGCAACGCGTTCGGCGGTGGCACTAATATTGATGTCTAGCGTGGCCAGCAACAGCCCGCCAAAGAAGCTGAACGTGCAGAAGATGGAAAAGGCGGAAATGAAATACTGCAGAATCTGGATATTCGTTCCGATGAGGTCCGAGAAGGTAAAAAGCTCGGTGAAGTGACCGGGTATCCTAGAAAAATAGCCCGCGTTGAACGCAGAAATGGAGCACACGTACAAGACAGAAAGAACGGTGAGAGATTCGCCTAGGCTAATTCGAGTTGGAGCACTCCAGAGATTGATCGGGCCAACGTCGTCAAGACCATATCGGGGCGCATAGAACTCCTCGCGGCTATACTCAGTAGCGTAGTTGCCGCGCTCAACGGGAAGATAATCTGCGCCTTTGGCATAGTCGATCGGGGCCGCTCGGCGGCGCTTTCGTTTCGACAAGGTTCACACTCAATGGAAGTCCGAATCAACTTTGACGAGAGTAACACACGTGGCGCGCGTCGAGCCCTGGCAAAGACTGTGTGAGCTGCACCCGGTTCCGAAGACACCAAGTTAGGTGTTTTATGGAGCAGGAGGTGCGTCATGGAGAGAAGGCAGTTTACGCGGGAGTTCAAGCTTGAGGCCGTGCGGCTGATCAAGCAGCGCGGCGTGTCGTATGCGCAGGCGTCCAAAGACCTTGGTATTCATCCGACACAGTTGCGCAGTTGGGTGAAGCAGCTTGCGGACGATCCGCAACATGCATTCCCTGGCCACGGTCAGATGAAGCCAGAGCAACTGGAGATCGCGCAGCTGAAGCGCGAGGTCATCAAGCTTAAAGCCGAACGGGACATCCTAAAAAAAGCCGCGGCCTACTTCGCGAAGGAATCGACGTGAAGTTCGGTTTCGTTGCGAAGCACCGAAGGATCTAGCCGGCGGAATGGTTGTGCGAGGCGCTCGGTGTCTCGCGGGGTGGCTTCTATGCCTGGCTGACACGGCCGCGCAGTGAACGCAGCCGGACCGAAGAAGAGCTTGGCGCGAAGGTTCGAGCCAGCTTCCTGGCCAGCGACCGGACCTATGGCGCCAGGCGGGTGTGGCACGACCTGCTGGCCGAAGGGATATCTTGCGGGCTGCACCGGATCGAACGATTGATGCGGCTGCAGGCCCTTAAAGCACGCCCACGACGGCGTCGACTGCCGCCCGATCTGGGTGAGCGGCAGATCGCCGCCGTCGCTCCCAACCGTGCTCGACCGCTCCTTCGAAGCGCCCGCTCCCAATCGCAAATGGATCGCTGACTTCACCTATGTTTGGACGGCGGAGGGTTGGCTCTATGTGGCCGCAGTCGTTGATCTGTTCTCGCGGCGGGTGGTCGGCTGGTCAATGAGTACAGCAATGACGGCACAGCTCGTCACCGATGCCCTGGTGATGGCGATCTGGCGACGAGGCAAGCCGGACGCGCTGTTGCATCATTCCGATCGCGGCAGCCAATACACCAGCGAACAGTTCCAGAGGCTGATGGCCGATCACGGCGTGGTCTGCTCGATGAGCCGGTCAGGCAATGTCTGGGACAACGCTGCAATGGAGAGCTTCTTCTCGTCCTTGAAGACCGAGCGAACAGCGCGCAAAGTGTACCGGTCACGCAACGAGGCCAAGGCCGACGTGTTCGACTACATCGAGCGCTTCTACAATCCGAAGCGAAGGCATTCGACGATCGGATATCTGAGCCCTATGGAGTTCGAACGGAAGGTCGGATTAGCTTAAGCCGGTGTCAACAGAACCGGGTGCAGCTCAATCGCGGCCACCGGCGTGGACTACGCCTCAGCCGGCGCACTGACGCATTCAGCGTCGAATTTCGACTGTGCGCTGGATATCGAGGCCTGAGGAGGTCTTCTCCCTCTCCCCCTCCTACGGGGCCGCAACGAGATTTGCTCGCGCCGAGAGGACTGGGGTGAGAGGCATCTCTCCACGTATTCGACTGTCGAGAGACCTGTACCCCCGCATCGCAAGAGCGATCTCACGTCTCCCCGCAAGCGGGCTAGGGTCTGTTGGGATTCATCGGGAGTTTATCACGGCTGCGGCCAGATAGATCATTGAGGCGAAGCTCTGATCGGTCTTGTCGGCGCGCATTGCGATGCGCTTGAATTCCTTGAGCTTGCCGAAGAAGTTTTCGACGAGATGCCGCCATTTGTACATCTCCTTGTCGATGGCGAGAGGCTTTGCCCGACGCGGATGCTGGGAGATGACAGCCTTGGCGCCGCGCGTGTCGAGTTCGGCAATGATGGCGTTACTGTCGAACGCTTTGTCCGCAATCAACGCGTCGAAGATCAATCCCTCGATGAGCGGCGGCACACCCACCGTGTCGAAGCGCTGTCCGGGCAGCAGCACGAAGCGCACGAGATTGCCAAGCGCATCAGTGAGCGCCAGGATTTTGGTGGTCATGCCGCCCTTCGAACGGCCGATCGCCTGGCTTTGCGTCCCCCTTTTGCGCCCTGTCCGTGGCGGTGGACCTTGACGATGGTGGCGTCGACCATGGCGTATTCCATGTCGGGATCGTCGGAGACAGCCTCGAACAGCCGCTTCCAGATATCCGCCCTTACCCAGTCGCGGAAGCGCGTGAAGACGCTGTTCCAGTGGCCGAACGAGGCTGGCAGATCCCGCCAGGGACTGCCGGTTCGGGCGATCCACAGCACGGCTTCGACAAATAGTCGGTTGTCCTTGCCGCGGCGGCCGGGATCGCCCGGCTTTCCAAGACAAAGCGGCTCCATCTTCGCCCACTGGGCGTCGGTCAAAACGAATCGGTCCATCCCAAGCTTGAATCACAACCAGGCCCGCATGAGAATCCTGAATCCCAACAGACCCTAGGGCATGCACATATCTGGTGCGACGGATTGACTCGGGTCGAGGGTGAGGGGTTCCAGAATCGGGAATCCGTGTGATCTCTATGACGGCACTTCTGATCGGATGGAGGTGCCGCCATGCTGTCACGAATTGACTGGACGCTGGGCCGGTTCGGGGATCGTCGTCTCGATAAAGGGGGGCGGCGCTTGTCGGACGCATGGTTGCTGGCAAGAATGTCTGCCTGCGGCAGCTTTCGAGAGGAGACCGTAACCTGGAGGTGCGGTTCAACCGCTTTCTCGGTCATGACAAGGTGACAGCGGAGCGGATCATCGAAAGCTGGAGTGAAAGCACGGTTGCAGCTGTCGAGGGCCGCCACGTTTTGGCGATCCAGGACACCAGTGAGATCCACTTCAAGACCACACCGCAACGCCGTCGCGGGCTTGGGGAAATCGGCAAGGGCAATAACCACGGCGTGCTGCTGCACCCGTTGCTGGCGGTGGATGCAGACAATGGCACCTGCCTGGGACTTTTGAGCGGCGAAGTGTGGACGCGTGAGGGCCGTCGGACCGTCTCGCATGACAGCCGCGAGCTGTCGGACAAGGAATCGCAGCGCTGGACTGCCACCGCCCTTGCGGCCAAGCCGCTGCTTGCGAAAGCCGCAAGGGTGACCCTGCTTGGTGACCGCGAGAGTGACATCTTTGCCCTTTATGCCAGCGCGGCCGAGCAGGGCTATCACGTGATCGCCCGCAGCAAGCATGATCGCAAGCTGGCCGACATGGCGGGTTTGTATGCGGCCATCGAGGCTATGGTGCCGATGGAGCGTCGTACGGTCCAATTGCCTCCGAGAGCGCAGCGGCCGGCACGTCAGGCCAACCTCGAGCTTCGCTTTGGTGCAATCGAACTGGCTCGACCGCAAAGCAAGTTCCTGCGCCATTTGCCGAAAAGCTTACATCTGGCCGTCGTTGACGTCCGCGAGATCAACGCCGGCTCCGACGTCGAACCGCTGCGCTGGTGTCTTCTCACCTCTCACGGGGTCACCGGTGCAGATGACGCCTGGCGTATCGTCGAATGGTACAAGCAGCGCTGGATCATCGAGCAGTTCTTCCGTGTCCTCAAGACACAAGGCCTCAAGCTCGAAGACAGCCAAATTGGGACCGCCGACCGGCTTCTGAAGCTGGTCGCCATCGCTGCCAAGGCGGCTGTGATCACCATCCAGCTCCTGCAAGCGCGTGACGGCAGACAGCAGTCCATCCACATCGCCTTCAACACCAGCGAGATGGCTACGCTGACTGCCCTGAACCAGCAGTACGAAGCCAAAAGTAAGCGGCTGAAGAACCCGCATCTGCCTGACAGCCTAGCCTGGGCCGCCTGGATCATCGGCCGCCTCGGCGGTTGGGACGGCTATCCATCTTCCAGGCCGCCAGGTCCAATCACCTTCAGCAACGGTCTCCAATACTTCCATGCCGTCGCAGCAGGATGGAGCCTCAGAGATATGTGCATGCCCTAGCGCAAGCGGGGAGACGTAAGAAAGGTTACCGCCGTTCGCTCACGCCATCTCGGCCGAGCTCTTGGCTTCCTGGGCGAGTTCGGGGGAGAGTGCGGCGGTCTGCGCGGGGGTGCCCCAGCTTGGTTCCTCGCTGCCGTCGCCCCAGGCGCAAGGCCGGTAGAAGGTGTGGACGGCGCTCGTGTCATCTTCTTCATCTCGGCGACCCAGGACCGACGCACCCACTAGGCGTGGTAGTGCGTTGACTTGCCGACCTCGGGCAGCCAGATCTGGTCACCAGCATCGCCTTCCAGAGTTTCTGGCGTGCTTCCGCCTGCTTCAGCGGTTCGAGCGGCTGAATCCTCAGCGAGCGCGCAGCGTCGCGGGCCTGGGACCGATTGGGGATTGCGAGCGGCGGCGCGCGAACGGCTGAGGCGCCAACGGAGAGGCGGTGTGCTAGTAGGCGGTCTCTCCAGGCATCAATGCGAATGCAGAGACCAGTGCCGAAGGACGCGAACCGCGCGCCCTTCGGACGGGTACGCAAACGTAAAAGTCGCTACGCGGACGCTACGCTTACGCCAGAAAAATCGAACCGCAGTACATCCGTGCGATTCGAGTTTTCCGTGAGTATCTAATTTAGGTTGCTGGGGCGTTAATCGGCGTTGCGCGTGCAGCGCACGCAAGCGACCACAGGTGGTTTCACGCAGTGACCGCGTGCACTGGTAAACGCCGCTCATGGAAACGATGAACATCCGGTCAACGTGAGTGGTGAGAACCCTTGCGCGCCCGTATCATTAGGGGACTCATGGGTGATTCCCGCTGCGTCACCATGTGGTGCGGCCACTCGCTCGACCTCGCATAGGTGTTCGCCAGGAATTTATGGAGGGTACCCAGAAGCCCGATCGTGACCAGCAGGCCCTTCATGATCTCGAAGAAGCACCACGAAGTCGGCGCTAGTGCTTCTCGAGCAGCGTGTGGATCCGCGTCAACTCCTTCAATGCCTCCGGCATCGCCGATTCCATTGACGCCTTATGGGATCCCGTCTTCCGTGCTGCCTCACTGATGTTCTGCGGCGCACGAATGCTCGCCCATTACGCTCTTTGCACGGAATTCACGTTGCTTGCGGCTCGCGCTCTACAGGATGCCCCACGCGCGATAGCGTCCCCGGCCAGTCGTCTCGCGAAGGTCGAGTTCGGCGACGAGGTTTTGGGCCGCACGGGCCGTGATCCCAAGCTCCGCCGCGATCATGCCGGACGAGACAATCGGGCGGGTCAGCACGTAGTCGAGGAGCGCCGGCAGTTTTGAAGTGGCGCGCCGGCCCGCGAGTTTTCGGGCGAGGAGGTTTCTGGTCATCAGCCAGCGGTCGTGGTCCTTTAGGCCGGCCTCGGCGGCGGCCGTCATGGCCTCGAGCTGCACAACCAGCCGCGCTGCGACGTCACGTGCCCGCCGACGCTCACGCGAGATGCTTTTCAGCCCGCCATGCAGGCACAACAGATACCAGCGTGTCTTGCCGCGGTCGCGCAACACGCTAGCTGCGAGCAGGCACCCTAGCCAAGGCGTGTGCTCGAGCGGTTCAATCGCGTCCCAGGCATCCGCGGTGATTGCAGCCGCCAGAGTCGGCGGCAGCTTGCGGGTCTCATCGACGACGGCGCGCCAGTCGTCGAGGCGGCCGTCCTCGTCCCAGTCCGGATCGTAGACGAGCGAGTCCCGCTCTGGCCACGACCGAAGCTCGTCGGCGAGTCTGCGCTCCGCCTTGGCGTTGGCGGCGTCGACCGCGGCGAAGGCTGCGACCAGATGGGGATCGGCGTTCATGACGCCAAGCGGTCTGTCGAAACCCACCGCGTCCCGCTCTGCGTCCTCGTTGAGCCCGAGACGTTCCTCGACCTCCTCTCGCTCGCGCCGGCCCCGAAGGTCAGCCAGTCCGGAAACCGACAGCGCCCAATTGGGCTTCGCGTCGGCAATGCGCCGACGGGCGCGCAGCACGGCGTGAGCCCGGGTCAGCTCGTGGGTGGGGGCGCGGACGTCCATGCCGGCGTCGTGGAGCACGAGGTCATCGAGGTGGACAAGTTCGCCGTCAAGCCACAGAGTGGCGCAAGCGTCGGCGAAGTGCATTCGGCTGATCGCACCGTCACAGATTGGGCTTTTGGCCAGTCGCTCGTCGAGGCGGGCGACAGCATCCTCGGCCGCGGCAAGCGGCCCCGCGAGCTGAGCCCAAGGCAGTGGATCGGCGATTTTGTAGCCGGAAGACAAGGCCTTGATAACCTTAAGAGGAAACGGCGAAACGGAACCTAACACACCTTTATGTTCCGTCATAGCGAGGCCTGTTCCCGCTCTCCTCTCGCTATCGATAAGCACGCCTTATCGGTCGGGTGCCGCCGCAGTGCGATCAGCACGCGCAGCGCTGTAAATCACCAGCGCCAAGCTTCAGATCAACCACAAATCGCCACTCGTGCCAACCCCTACCCCTATTCCGGACCAGCCGCACCTTTCCGGTGACTGCGCCCTCCCCGGCAAAGCAGGCCGCCCTCGAAAATCGGGCTACGCGGAATGCAAGGTGAAGCGTAGGTAAAAACACGCCCCGGAAATTGACGCCGGCCGGACCGCCCTTGCCCAAAGGGAGAAAGGCGTCGAGCGAGCCGTGCGGTCTCAGGCTGCACCGGGACTGCGGCAATGAGCATCAGCTAGCTAATCTTCGAGCGCCTCCGCGGTGGCGCTGACCGAAAGAGTTAGTGCCGGCGCCACGGCAACCGCCCCTCCCCACGGCCTGCGGCGACGTCAGACGCGTTCCGATTTCCTGCAGGCGAGCCAAAAGCTCGCATGCCTCGTCTCAGTCGCTGATGAGCGCGCTGAAGGGCGATGCGCCGATGAATCTCCTCATACAGGCCGTCGCGGAATCCTTTTGGCGGGCTGTCCGCCGCTGAGTTGCCCCCTTTTGGCATATCCGGGTAGAACTGGACGCCGCGGTCGAGGAAAAACGACCTCGGCTCTATCTCGAGCTCATGAGCGCGTGCCGGTGCACTGTTCGGGTGAGGCGAACCTTTCTCTACCACCGCCGCATTCCGCGCCATCGCTTCGGTCTGCGGATTCTCGATGTGCAAGGCGATGGCATGCTTCTCTAGACGCCACCTACGGTCATTCGATACACGGAATACGGGAGGAGGTCGCTGTTAGTAGGACCGCCAAGGTCGCTGGCTTTCCAGTGACGGGCGGCCTCAGGTCGACGTGCGGCTCATTGACTGAAATTTTATGGTTAACGGCTGATAAACGCCTCCCCTAATTCTTCCGTCCTTCCACTCCCCCGCTGCCCTTTCCGTCCGGACACGCGGCGCGCCGGCGCTTTGCTTCTATCGATGTCGTCCTAGCTGACCTTGATCCGTCCCGGGCGACTACAAGCTCGTCGATGCCCTCGCCCGCGCCTGCGTGGTTTCAAGACAACCGGTCCGAGACCCGCTCGGGCAAACCCTCGGCGCGGTGCGACCTGGATGGTGGCGGAAGGCGCCAAGGAACAGCGTAAACTGGAAGCCTCCGCCGACTACATCCGCATTCGCCCTCGGCTGCGAGCGGGAATGGGCTGCACCGTCGTGGATCCGCGTTGTGGCCCGTTCCGCGAAAGAGAAGAGATGCCGTTCCTTCCGAACTGGATTGGCCGAGCCGGGCTTCGGCGACACTAATCGCCGACCGGCTCCGGTCTACGTCTTGCTCGCCGCCGGCGGTGCCCTCCTCCATCCCTGCTGCTTTCTTAGTCCCGCCAGCCGCGTGGAGCGTGGGACCCAGCAACACGGGATGGCACGGCGGATGATCCGCATAGGACACCCCGCGAGGGATAACAGGTCCTCAACCCCCGTGCCTATGCTCGAACGCCTGCCGCGCGAGGTCCACTGCTTCAGGGGTGGTGTGCCGTTTGGGAGCCGACTATCTGCCAAAGCCCTTGATCGTCGCGGTATGCGGGCTGACGTCGCGGTCGTGCTGTGCGAGCGCGATATGTTCGCAGCCGGTGATCATGCGGCTTCGGCGGCTGGGAGCGCGCCGGCTTTATCTGTGAAAGAGGGGACTTTCCCTCGCTGCAGCGCTCGCCGTGTCGGCTCGCCTTTCCAAGCCAGCACGCGACGGGTCGGCGCAAACGCACGCGCTCCGCATGTGGTGGTGGGCTGGACGACTTGCTCGTGACTGGTCCGGGTACTCTCGACCTTGCCATCCTTCGCGTCTGCACGGTCTCGGCCCGGGCGCCGCGCAGCGGATGGTGCGGTGGCGGCTGAGCGGAGCGCGCCAGGGCCCAACGCTGTATTTTGATCCGAATGGGGGGTGATAGAGTTCGAGCGCGAGTCGATTGCGGGAATTGTGTCGGGCTCGACTGGAGAAAGTTGACCGCGGTCAACTTCTGTTAAGAGCGGCGCCTTCGGAACCGCAGCAGCCGCGCAGGCAACGTGCCGAGAGTTGACCGCGGTCAACTTTAGACCACCGTGGGCCGATTCGGACCGTTAAGGATTGGTTTACCCTTTAACTGTTGCGAGACCGGCCAGAATCGGGCGTAATAGCCACGCTTTGCGCATGCCGTGCATCCGAAATTCGTAACTACGCGAGAAAGCCGTGGCCCTGAACGACCAACAAGCGATGGCGACAATCACGCCTGGCGCGCCGCAGGCGATCCACGACACGATCGCGGCGGACGCGCGGGAACTGTCGGCCAAGCTCCACGCCCACCGAACGAAGCTGTTCCCGCCAAAAGCACGCAAGCATCTGCGCCGGTTTACATCTGGCGAAGTCGCTAAACTCGTCGGCGTCAATGACGGCTACCTCCGCCAATTGTCGCTGGAGGGCAGGGGCCCTCAGCCGGACACCAGCCCATCGGGTCGAAGGTCGTACACATTTGACGATATTCAAGATCTTCGTGCTTATCTCGATGAATCCGGCAAGGGCGCGCGCGCCGATACCGACCGTATCGCGTCGCGGGCGAACAGTTGCAAGTCATTGGGGTCGTTAATTTCAAGGGAGGGTCGGGGAAGACCACCACGGCCGCGCATCTCGCCCAACATCTCACCTTGCAGGGCTATCGAGTGCTTGCGATCGATCTGGATCCGCAGGCCTCGCTCTCCGCGCTGCACGGCTACCAGCCAGAGTTTGACGTCGAGGAAAACGGAACTCTGTACGGCGCCATCCGCTACGACGACGCGCGTCGCGAACTGAATGAGATCATTCGGCAGACTTACTTTTCGGGGCTCGACATCGTTCCCGGCAACATCGAACTGATGGAATTCGAACATGAAACCCCGAAAGCGCTAGCTGCGCGCCAGTCGGGTGACCCGCTGTTCTTCGCCCGCGTTGCCCGTGCCCTCGCCACGGTCCAGGACCGCTACGATATTGTCGTGATCGATTGTCCGCCTCAACTCGGATTTCTCACGCTTTCTGCGCTCTGCGCAGCAACGGCAATTCTGATCCCTGTGCATCCGCAAATGCTCGATGTCATGTCGATGTGCCAATTTCTAATCATGACATCCGACCTCCTTGCCGTCGTGGCCAAAGCAGGCGGCAACATGAATTACGATTGGATGCGCTATCTCGTCACGCGTTATGAGCCCGGCGATGGACCGCAGGCCCAAATGGTCGGCTTTATGCGCTCGCTGTTTGGCGACCGCATGGTCACGAACATGATGCTGAAAAGTACGGCGATCTCGGACGCCGGCATCACGAAGCAAACGCTCTATGAGGTCAGCCGCGATCAGTTCACACGGGCTACCTACGACCGCGCCATGGAATCGCTGGACAGCGTCAATGGTGAAATCCAAAGCCTCGTCCAGGCTGCGTGGGGGAGGGCCTAATGGGTCGAAAAAACCTGCTTGCTGACCTCATCGATGACAAGTTGACCGCGGTCAACGAACAACCGTCAGGTGAGCCCAGCGACAATCGGAGACCAACCCAGCCAACACTCGGGTCGCGTGGGGCTGTCGGCGCCATGAGCCGCTCGCTCGAGATGTTGTCCGCGGAGCGCGACGCCGCCAAGGCCTTGACCGAGCAACTCACCACCGGTCAAACCGTCGTCGAGATCGCCCCAGATTTGATTGACGCCTCGATCGTTCCCGATCGTATGACGAGCGTGGACGAGAAGCACTCCGCTCTCGTTGAATCGATCCGCGCCAATGGGCAATTGGTTCCGATCCTCCTTCGTCCGCATCCGTCCAACCCGGGCCGGTTTCAGATTGCCTATGGCCATCGTCGCGTTCGTGCGCTCGCTGAACTTGGCCGCCCTGCGCGGGCCGTGGTCCGCGACCTTAGCGACGAAGACCTGGTGGTGGCACAAGGCAAGGAGAATGGTGAGCGGGAGGATCTGTCCTTTATTGAGCGGGCAACTTACGCCGCTGCGCTCGAGGATCGTGGATTCAAGCGCGAGATCATCATGGCGGCGCTCAGCGTCGACAAGACGGAGCTCTCCCGCCTCATCACGGTCGCGCGAGCCCTTCCCCGGAGCCTACTCGATGCAATCGGGCCAGCGCCAAAAACCGGCCGCCGGCGCTGGATGGAGTTGGCAGAGCGGCTTGTAGGTCGCCCCGACCAAAAGGTATTGGCCGACAGCGTTGCCAGCGATCGGTTTGTGCGCGCTACTTCCGATGAACGGTTCGCAATAACTTTCGCCGCGCTGGCGCCCCGCAAGCCCAAAGTTGCACGGCCGACAATCTGGGCGGACGACGGAGGCAAAAAGATCGTGAAGATTGAACGTCGCGCAGATCGCATCACGCTAGCTGTAGATGAAAAGGCCGCGCCTGCGTTTGGAGACTTTGTGATTTCGCGGCTGCCGGAACTCTACCGGGCATTTCTCGATGGAGGCACCGATGAGTGACATCGGGCGTCTTGCCGCTTTGGATATGGCGCTGCCTGGACCTCACACGGTCGGGCAGCGCGATGCGTACCCGCGTTTCCGTCCTCTCACCCGTAGGAGCATAGCGGAAAAGAAAAAAGGCCCCCGGAACGTCTCCGTCCGAAAGCCTTCTCTCGTCACGTTTGGCGACTGACAGAGAATCACTTTCACGAATCGCAGTCAAGCGTCTTTAGCGACGGCGCCGTTTTGGTGAGCGGATTTTCTTTGCCCGCATGAGGCAAAGACATGCAGTCACACTCCCCAACGACGCCCTTTGGGCGGCGATCGCTGACGCTTGCCCATGTGGCAAGCCAGATGGTCGCAACCGAACGTCCGCCCGAAAAGATCGTCCATAAGTGGAAGATCTTCCACGCCATCTGCACGGCACGGCCGCGCCTTGGCGTGTCGGAGCGCGCGCTGTCGGTCTTGAACGCGCTCTTAACGTTCCATCCCGAGACCGCACTGACGGGGGCAGGCGAGCTGATTGTCTTCCCGTCCAATCATCAACTCAGTCGGCGGGCGCACGGCATGCCGGCCTCAACGCTGCGACGTCACCTCTCCGTGCTGGTCGACGCGGGCCTGATCGTCCGGCGCGACAGTCCCAATGGCAAGCGGTATGCGCGGAAGGACAATGCCGGCGACATCGAGCTCGCCTTCGGCTTCGATCTGTCGCCGCTGGTCGTGCGCTCGGAGGAGTTCGAGAGCCTGGCAGCCGATATCGAAGCCGAAGCCCGCGCACTCAAGCTCGTACGAGAGCGCATCACGCTGTGCCGGCGCGACATCGCGAAGATGATTACAACTGGCATCGAGGAAGCCGTTCCGACGCGAAGGGGAGGGCAGGGGCCTGCCGATTGGCAGGTTGTGCACGCTGCCTTCCGCGCGATCGTCGATCAGATTCCGCGCACGGCTACGCGCCGGGAGCTCGAGCCGATCGCTGATGAGTTGTCTCAGCTTGCCGACGACGTGCTCAATCTTCTGGAAGCACACATCAAATCGAAGAATCCGGGCGCCAATGAGTCCCATTCTGAGCGCCACATACAGAATTCAAAAGCAGACTCCCCTATTGATCTTGAACCTGTCCTTCGAGAGGGCAGGGCGGCGGGAGCTGAGCCCAAATCTCAACCCTCGCGAGTCGGGGAGGGGGCGTATCCGTTAGGAATGGTCCTGAGTGCGTGTCCTGACATCGTCGATTATGCGAAGGGTGGGGTTTCGAACTGGCGCGATTTCCTGGCCACAGCGGCCGTTGTACGATCGATGCTGGGGATCAGCCCGAGCGCCTGGGAGGAGGCTCAAAAGGTTATGGGCGAGGTGCCCGCGGCCATCCTCGTCGCCTGCATCCTGCAGCGCGGGACGGCTATCAATTCCGCCGGCGGTTATTTGCGCGGTCTGACGCGAAAAGCCGAGGTCGGCGAATTTTCGCTTGGCCCGATCCTGATGGCGCAGATCAATTCTCGCCGGCGAGACAAGCAGCGGGCGTGAGGCGATGAGGCGCCGTCCCAAACCTAGCGTTTGTCGTGGATCGAAGAGGCCAGTCCAACCGGCTGCTGCGGTGTCGACGCAAAGCCGTTCGGAGAGATCGTCATGGCAAAAGTTCCCCCAATCCTCACGCTGTTCTTCCAGCCTCGTGATGAAGGCGCCGCTGAGCAGCCGATGTATGTGCGCGGTTCGCGGACTCAGGGCCGAGCCCTGGGGACGCTAATCTCGTCGGACGTAGAGATGGTCGAGCAAGCCGTTCTGGTGCAACAGACATTCGCCGTCTGGTGCAACTCCGACCCATCCAACCGCAGCCGTGTAGCGAGAGTCTTTCGATGAGCTTCTGGAGAAAGCCTACTCGAAGAGACGAGATCGGCGCCGCAATGACGGACCGTTCTGCTCGATGGGAGTGGGTGCGGTTCTCCTTTGAGGGTCGGCGCCGGGCGGCACCGTTCTCAACTCAACAGAGCACCGCGTAGTATGGATCTACGTAGGCCTCGCAGAAGATATTCAACCCGAGGCGAGTACCTGTCTATCAAGCGGGACGATCCGAGCTTCCCCGCGCCGATCTACGCCACCCAGATTAAGGTTGAGGGGGCGGAAGGCATGCAGTTGATCTGGTTGCGACCGAACCAGGACTGAGGGTCCCGCCAGAGGGCTCTGCCGTGACGCGAGGCCTTCTTCCTATCTTGGCAAGACACGCCCATGGCCGTCGTCGAAACCATAGAAGAACCGCGGCCCAAGCAGCGCGACTGCCGCTCCCCGCCGCGCAGGCGACGTTAGCCCATTCACTCGCTCGTTTGCGCAATTGCTGACGTCGGTGCAATCCATCATCCGTTCGCGTTTCGCCGCGTAGCACCAGAGCTGCAAGGGCATCGGTCGCCGCGGCTGACAAGGTCCAACCGAGATGACCATGCCCGGTGTTGTAGAGCATCGAAGCAGCGATCCGCGGCAGCAGTGCCGAGCAGCGGCTGGCCGCCCGCTGCACCAGGGCTGGACCGCTGATGGCAGCGCTCAAGGCGCGACTGACCGAGATGGTCGACCAGCTCTTCTCCCAGTCGAAGCTGACGGAGGCCATCAACTACGCGCTCAACCACTGTGGACGGGTTGAGGCTGTTTCTCCGCGACGGCCGCATCGAGGTCGACAGCAATACGGTCGAGCGCTCCATGCGCCCGATTGCCATTGGAAGGCGCAACTCATTGTTCAGCGGCAGCGAAGGTGGCGCCGAGAGCTGGGCGATCCTGGCGTCGATCGTGAACACAGCAAAGCTCCATGAGCTCGACCCGCAGGCCTACCTGGCCGACGTGCTGGAGCGCATCGCCTCCGGGCGAACCAAGAGCCATCAGCTGCACGAGCTGCTCGCCTGGAACTGGAAGGCGGCCCGCCAGCGCACTGCGCAGGCTGCCGCGTGAGCCCACGTCGCCATAAGGCATCGTCGTCGATGGCCGCCGCCGCGATGCCGATTGCGGACCTCGAGCGATGGCTCCAGGCTCGCGTCGATCAGCATCCTGCCGCCACCAATCTCCCCATGCTGGACGGTTACGTCGCCGCGATCGTGGCCGGACCAGTGTCGATGAGCCCGCTCGACTGGATCTGCCCACTGCTCGCCATCGATGCCGATGCTTTCAACCACGGCGGCACCCCGGAGTTCGCCGCGATCTCCGCCGTCGCGCTGCGCCATAACGAGATCAGTCAGATCCTTTCGACCACGCCTGGCCAGTTCGTCCCGATGCACCGGCGCAAAATCAATGGCGACGTCGATCCGCGTCCCTGGTGCCAAGGTTTTTATGGCGCGATGCGGCTCAGGCTGTCGGCGTGGGCGCCGTTGCTGGACACCAGCAATGTCAATCACGGCCCGCTTCTGCCCATTCTGCTGCACTGTCGCGACGATCAGGAGCAGCCGTTGCTCGGACCACCACAAAGCAGCCGCGAGACCTGGCGCGCTTACGCCGATATTCCGCCGGACGTCGAGGCCATCCGCCAGTACTGGATGTCGATCCGCTACGCGCGCGCCCGCTGATCACCGCAAACGTGGGACCTCATACCGGTTAGACGTTCTGGACGAAGCGAATGATCTGACTGCGAGCTTATGAGCGGCGCGGACCGTACCGGAAAAAACCGTCGGCGGGACCTCGGGCGCCCAGAAGATAGTCTGTTCAATGAAGGATCAGTCAGCGTGGTGGCGACCAACCGGCCCCAACGGGGCCGCAACTCCGCTCACGGCTTCCAATTGAACCTTGGCATTTTGCTCCCGTGCCTTTTGGCACGATTGCGCTTCTTTTTTGAGGGTTCGTCAGCTGCCGGACGCGTCAAATCGTCGGTAATTACCCGGTCATAGCGTGATGCAGCCGATCGAGCGACCAAGCAAGGGATGAGTTTTTCTTCTATCACGCGACGCTAGAGGTTCGGATTTGGAATGCCTGCTCGCAACAGAAACAAATATCTATACCGTGGGGCGGAGGTATCGAATGCAAGTCTAAAGCGAGCAGGCTCACGCTTGGACTCGATGTGCGTACCTTTGGACCACCTGGGGCGGTCTGCTCCGCCGCGTCGGATGTCGCGCAGTCTCTCGTATGTCACAGTGTGCTCGTCGCGGGGGGCCGCGTCGGAACCACATCGGCAGCCTCGGCACTAAGGAGATAGCTTGTTCGCTTGTTCAGCGAGCCCTTTAGTCTTAGTCCCTTCAGATGTGGTTTGCTGCCGAAAATGAGCAAGTCAGTCCTGCTCTCGTAAGCAGATCTCGCCTGGTGGGGACGTTCCGTGTCGGAATACACGACGGGAGCATGGCCCCTCGGCTATTGCACAAGGCGATTATGACTGCGTTGCGGGAGTCATCCGTCAACGCAATCCTCCGCTCGCCGTAATGATCTCACCCGTCACCCATGACGCATCATCCGAGGCGAGAAAAGCAACTACCTTCGCAATATCATCGGGGCGTCCGAGGCGCCGGAGTGCGGTTCGATTTACTGTCATTTCTTCCAGTTCCGCCGTAAGGACGCGGCGCGTCATGTCCGTATCAGTTGTGCCGGGGGCAACCGCATTTACGCGCACTCCGCGGGGACCGAGTTCGCGCGCTAGCGCAACGGTGATGGCCTCCATCGCAGCCTTGGTTCCCGCGTAGACGGCGTAGCCCGGGCCTGGGAGACGAGCACTTATCGAGCTGATATTGATGATAGCGCCGCCTTGCTCGCCAAAGACGCGCGCAACGGCCTGAGCCCCTAAAAGAACGGACTTTACGTTAGTTGCGAACTGTTGGTCGATGTCAGCCTCTTCGATTCGTTCAACGAATCCCGATTCTGCGACACCCGCGTTGTTCACAAGGACGTCCAGCCGTCGGCCGGCTGCATTGAGACGCGCCGCCGCATGCCCTATAAGGGATTGGAGCTGACGAATATCTGCAATATCCGCTTGAAAGGTTTCCGCCCATCCTCCAGTTGCAGCAATGTCGGAGACCACTTGCTCGGCTTTCGCCTTTGATTCACGAAAATTGATGATCACGTATGCGCCTTCGTGCGCCAGTCGGCGGGCAATTGCCGCGCCGATGCCACGAGAGCCGCCCGTCACCAGAACGCCTTTACCGTCTAATCGTCCCATCCATTGAATCTCCGAAAGCGAGGCAGCACATAGGAAATCGCTCCGCGCTTGCTTTATTCAGCTAAGGACCTTTTCGATTTGATCAAGATCTGAGTTCAAGGCGCATCAATCGTTGCGCATGGGCCGTGCACGGTCTTGGATCGCCACTGCGGCTGGATTTTCGTCCACGCGGCAAGCGATCATCTGACTAGGGTCTGTTGGGATTCATCTGGAGTTTATCGCGGCCGCGGCCAGATAGATCATTGAAGTGAAGCTCTGGTCGGTCTTGTCGGCGCGCATTGCGATGCGCTTGAATTCCTTGAGCTTGCCGAAGAAGTTCTCGATGAGATGCCGCCATTTGTACATCTCCTTGTCGATGGCGAGAGGCTGTGCACGGCGCGGATGCTGGGAGATGACGACTTTGGCGCCACGCGCTTCGAGTTCGGCGATGATGGCGTTGCTATCGAAGGCCTTATCAGCGATCAGCGCGTTGAAGGCCAATCCCTCGATGAGTGGCGGCACGCCCACCGTATCGAAACGCTGTCCCGGCAGGAGCACGAAGCGCACGAGATTGCCGAGCGCATCGGTGAGCGCCAGAATTTTGGTGGTCATGCCGCCTTTCGAGCGGCCGATCGCCTGGCTTTGCGTCCCCCTTTTGCGCCCTGACCGTGGCGGTGGACCTTGACGATGGTGGCGTCGACCATGGCGTATTCCATGTCGGGATCGTCGGAGATGGCCTCGAACAGCCGCTTCCAGACATCCGCCTTCACCCAGTCGCGAAAGCGCGTGAATGTGCTGTTCCAGTGGCCGAACATCGCCGGCAGATCCCGCCAGGGACTGCCGGTTCGGGCGATCCACAGAACGGCCTCGACAAACAGTCGGTTGTCCTTGCCGCTGCGGCCCGGATCTCCCGGCTTGCCAAGACAATGCGGCTCCATCTTCGCCCATTGGGCGTCAGTCAAAACGAATCGGTCCATCCCAAGCTTGAATCACAACCAAGCCCCGATGAGAATCCTGAATCCCAACAGACCCTAGTCGACGCCCCTTCACGTCGACTCGCTCTCCTGGGTATCCTCCGGGATCTCCTGTCGCAGATTCGGTCCTTGACTGAGCCGTCGTCCGAGTGCCGCGACGAAACTGTCCCACCGCGCGCTCCCCTGCGCCCGCGCCGCCTTCGCAGCCGGTTCTGGGAGCGGCGGCGTCGTGGTGAGCCAGAATCGAACGAACAATGCCAGCGTCTCGACCGAGATCCCCGTGTCGCGCTCAAGCCGTGCGATGCGGCGATCGACTTGATCGAGGCGCTTGGCAATCGCTGCTTCCCGACGCTCGTCAGCGTCCGGTGACAGAAGGACGCAATGGCGGCTTCGGCGATAAGCGACATCGACTGCTCTCGCCGGACGGCATAGGCCGACAGCGTCTTCATGACGTCCGGATCGAGATACACCGACATCTGGACCTTCTTCTTCGGCGCGATGGCTTGCCTCACAAGCCGAGATCGTCGCCGGGATCGAGCGATGCCTGGCGCGCAACGCCCTGCATCATGTCGGTCATGCGCCTGAGCCGCGGGGCATCCTCATCGAGGTCGTCTGCAAATTCCGAAGCGAACTCGTTGTCCGGGGATTTTTTCTTCTCCGCGGGTTCGCGATCCAGTTCCGGCTGCTGCCGGCGATCGGCCGTCTTCGGATCCTCTACGTCGCTCTCGTTGTCGGCCGAAGGGGGCACATCGTTTCCGCGCGATACTTTATCACTCGAGACCATGTTGGTTGCGCTAACAGTGAGAGCGCTGATGACGCTTTAGTTGGGCAGCGTCCTCAACCCAACCGGGAGCGAGCCCGAGGAGGCACCTTTCTCTGCCCGGAAGCCTCATGTCATCTCATATGCGCACGTGAACATCGACTTACTCGATGAATGTCATCGCAGCGTAGCATTTCGCGGCTCTAACGACGGGCACGTTTGGCAAGCACGAGATCAGCGATCTTAGTTTTCGGCCTCTGCGAGGATCTGCTGATCACCGCAAGCTCAAGGCTATGCGTTCCGTACTGATTGAAGCGAATTCCGGGAGACGGTGATGACCCGCAGCCATCTGACACGGCGAGAGGCTTTGACTGGTGCGGTCGCAGCAGGCTTGTTGCCGACCGCGAGCACCGCCTGGGCTGAGAGCGACGGCAAGAAACCAGCCCGGCGGCGATTAAGAGTTGGCATGTCCGGCTTTCCCCGCACGTTTGACCCAGTCATCGCAACCGACACCGCCATTCGGCGGATCATGCCACAGCTGTTTGATAGCCTCATTGCCTTTGACCACGCCAATGGGATGGCGCTGCGGCCGGCATTGGCCGAACGTTAGGGGCGAGTCGATGCGCAGTCGCTGCGGCTCTTCCTGCGCAAAGGCATGGCGTTCCATGACGGAAGCCCGCTGACTGCCGAAGATGTCGCCTTTAGCCTGGGGCCCGACCACCTGTTGGGACCGGGCCGCAGCGGAATGTCCGATGCGCTGAGTCGCTGGACCGGATCGACAGAGTGGATATCGTCGATCCCTATACGGTCATTGTCCACGCCAAAGGGAACGACGCACTGCTTGAGCAGCGTCTGGCCTCCTGGGGCGCGGAGATCGTCTGTAAGCGCGCGTTCATCGCCGCGGGCTCGTGGGAGCGCTGGACGGCAGCTCCTGTAGGGAGCGGCCCGTACAAGCTCGTCAATCACAAGCTCGACATCCATGTCACGTTGACTGCGCACGATGCATATTGGGGCGGACGGCCACCATTTGAGGGCGTCGAGTATCGCATTATTCCCGAGCTTTCCGCGCGCGTGAACGGCCTTCTTGCCAACGAGCTCGACATCATCACTGACATCCCACCCGATCAATTCGAGCGTATCGAGAAGCGCGCCGATCTCCAGATCTCGGGCGGGCCAGTACAGAATATCCGCTCGCTCGTGCTCGACCAGAACGATCCAGTGCTGAAAGATGTGCGGATCCGCCGTGCGATGAGCCTTGCGCTCGATCGCAAGCTCTTGATCGAGAGCCTGTGGGCGAACCGTCTGCCGATTCCGAATGGCTATCAACTCGCGAGTTATGGCCAGGGCTACATCGAGGATTTCCCCGCCCTGCGTTATGATCCCGATAAGGCCAAGGAGCTGGTCGCTGCGGCGGGCTACAAAGGAGAGCAGATCATTTATCGGCTCCTCAACAACTACTACCCCAATCAGATCTCTGGCGCGCAAACCATGATCGAGATGTGGCGTGCAGTCGGCCTGAACGTCAAGATCGAGATGATGGAAAATTTCGCGCAAGTTCAGCGCCAGCCGGTGCGGGCGATTTTCGACACCTCTAACACGGCGTTGTTTCTGGATCATCTCGGCCATCCCTGGCGTGAATACGGCCCCAGCGGCACCCTGCCGAAGTCGGTCGGGGTCTGGAAGAACGAGGAGTATTTCGCCTTGGGCGCGCAGCTTCAGGAGACCGCTGAGCCCGAGCAGCGCCGTTCAATCGTCCGCCGCATGCTCGAGATCATCAATGAGGTGGATCTGCCCTGCGTGATCCTGCATGTGTCGGGCCAGTTCTATGGCAAGCGGCGCGATGTACCCTGGCTGCCGGGGCTGACGCTCGATCTCAATTTCGGCCCATTCAACAGCGCGTTGATCCGGACCTGACTCAGGATGACGGACGCGTTCCTGCAATTGCGCGCAGCTCCACCTCGTGGGCCGCCCCGTTTCTACAGTCCTTGCGATGCCGCTCGAGTGGAGCAGCCGCGATGACGCTGGCAGGACAGGCAGATCAGATGACACCACTTCTCGAGATTACCGGGTTGCAGGTTGCTCTCGACGAGGCGCCGGTGCTGCGTGGAATAAATCTTAGCCTCCGCCGTGGCGAAGCGCTGGGCATGGTCGGCGAAAGTGGTTGCGGAAAGTCGGTGACATGGCTTGCGGCGCTTGGCCTCTTGGGGTCGCGCGCCCGGACGGCAGGCAGCGTACGCTTTGCTGGCCAAGAGCTTCTCCATGCTCCCGCCCGTCATCTGGAACAGGTGCGTGGTGGCCGAATTGCAATGATCTTTCAGGATCCGACCAGCGCGCTCAATCCCGTGCGTACCGTGGGCGACCAGATCAGCGAATCTCTGCAGCTGCATCGTGGAATGGACAGGCGCAGCGCGCTGAGCGAAGCGCGTCGTCTGCTGGATCAGGTCGGCATTCCCGATGCGACGCGACGGCTTGGCGCCTATCCGCACGAGTTTTCCGGTGGGCAGAATCAGCGGGTCATGATTGCCATGGCGCTTGCGGGACAGCCCGACGTCCTCATCGCCGATGAACCCACCACCGCTTTGGACGTCACTATTCAGGCGCAGATCCTTGAGCTTCTGCAAGAGATTCAACGCGAAAGAGGCATGGCGCTGGTCCTGATCTCACATGATCTGGGCGTTGTCGCCGAGATCTGCGAGCGCGTGCTGGTCCTTTACGCCGGGCACATCATTGAAGAAGCACCCGCCGTGCGTCTGTTCGACCATCCCACTCATCCATATACACGCGGGCTTGTCGGGGCCCTCCCGAATCTGGACGGGCGCTCGGCAGCGGCTCGCCGCCATTCCCGGTGTCGTTCCGAGCCCGGCGGACCTCCCGCCAGGATGTCCCTTCGCGCCACGCTGCGACCTGCGCACGGACCGGTGTGGTGAATGCACTGTCGAATTGACTTCTGTGGACGATAATGCCGACCACAGAATTGCCTGCCTGCATGTCACCGGCCAGCGGTGCCACGACGAGACCGTCGCCGCATGACGATGACGGTCGCACCGCTTCTCCAACCCCATGGCCTTGTCCGACGATATTCCTTGCGCCAAGGCCTGTTTCGGGGTCACTCGACGGTCCACGCCGTCAATGGACTGTCGCTGTCTCTGGCCAGCGGCGAGACGCTCGGACTTGTTGGCGAATCGGGCTGCGGAAAATCCACCGCAGGCCGGCTTATCATTGGCCTGGAACGACCGGATGCGGGCACCGTCCGCTTCGGCGGAGAAGAGTTGCCGCCGATGGGCGATATCCGTTGGAGGCATCTCAGGATGCGAATCCAAATGGTATTTCAGGACCCGCTGGGGGCGCTCGATCGCCGGTTGATCATCGGGGCGCAAATCGCAGAACCGCTCGAAATTCATCAGATCGGCAGCAAGTCCGAAAGAGCGGACCTGATCAATAGGCTCCTCGCTGACGTCGGCCTCAGAACCGATCACGGCGCGCGCCATCCTCATGAACTCTCAGGTGGCCAACGCCAGCGTGCAGTGTTGGCACGGGCACTCGCGACCGATCCGGACCTCATCGTGTGCGACGAGCCGGTGTCCGCGCTCGACGTCTCGATCCAGGCCCAAGTCGTCAATCTTCTGCGTGACCTGCAGGAGCGGCGGCGCATGGCGATGATCTTCATCAGCCATGACCTGCGCGTCGTTCGGCAGATCAGTGATCGCATCGCCGTGATGTATCTCGGATCGATCGTCGAAGAAGGCTCGGCCGATGCAGTTCTGCGCGCCCCCTTGCATCCGTATTCAAAAGCGCTGGTTTCTGCCGTACCCAAGCCTGGACGGCGTAGCGAGTGGACGATCCTGCAAGGTGATCAGCCCAATCCGTCGGCGCGGCCCGCCGGCTGCGCCTTCCATCCACGTTGTCCGGCGGCTCTTCCGGCCTGCGCACGGATTGTGCCCGAGCTCACATCCGTAGGCGCAGGACGCAGGGTCGCTTGCCATTTGATCAACAGGGATGGTCTTCAACTTGGGAGCGTCGCCTGATGACCCGCTTCATCATGGTTCGGGTGGCTCGCGCCGTGCTCACCATAGCGATGGTAGTCACATTCGCCTTCGTGGTTCTGCGAGCCTCTGGCGATCCCGCTCGCGCGATGCTGTCGCCCGAAACGTCGGCCGACGCGGTCGAGGCGTTTCGCAAGGCTTGGGGGCTCGATGCACCACTCTGGGTCCAATACGTAAAATATGTCTTGCGGTCGTCCAAGGAGATCTCGGCCAATCCATGCGGGACGGGCGTACTGCCGCCACGGTTGTTGCCGAACGCATCCCGGTCACGCTGATGCTCACTGCTCCGGCACTCGCCCTCAATCTTCTCCTAGGCATTCCGGCCGGCATCTATGCAGCCCTCAAGCGCGACAGTTTCACCGACCGTCTGGTGATGATGGTGACGGTAGCGGGCTTCACCGTGCCTTCATTTGTGCTCGGGCTCGTACTCGTGCTCGCCTTTGCGGTCGAGCTTCCCTGGTTTCCTTCAGGGGGTGCGGGCAGCGTGCGCCATATGGTCCTGCCGGTGGTCACGCTTGGCCTTGGCGGCGCGGCCGTTCTGGCTCGGTTCACCCGCAGCGCCATGCTCGAGGTGCTCGGGCAAGCCTATATCCGCACGGCGAGTGCCAAGGGTGTGCCATGGCGCAGAGTCGTGACGAGTCATGCCCTGCCCAATGCCGCCATACCAGTGTTGACCATCGTGGGTTTGATGGTGGGCAACTTAATCGCGGGGACGGTGCTCGTCGAAAGCGTCTTTTCCTGGCCGGGAATCGGCAGCCTGCTCGTCGTCTCCGTCGTAAGTTGCGATCTGGCTGTGGTCCAATGCATCTTGCTGCTGGTGGCAGCCGCCATGATCGCGACGAACCTCGCAGTCGATCTCCTTTACGGTATGCTCGATCCGCGTCTGCGCGATACGCGCTCTGCTGGAGGAGCGTAGATGGCGGAAATGTCTACCGGACAGATGTCGTTTGCTCACGTTAAGAAGAAGAGAGTACTTCGTTGGCGCAATGTTGCTGTGCAAGGCGCCATCGCTTGGCTCGCGCTCATGCTCGTCATCGCGATCCTGGCAGATCGTCTCGCTCCGTATGATTATGCCGCACTTGATCTTCGGCATCGTCTCGCCGCGCCTATTGGCTTCGGGGGGCACGTATTGCATCTGTTCGGCACCGACGAGCTTGGCAGGGACCTGCTGGCTCGCTTACTGATATCGATCCGGATGAGCCTTTTCATTGCCTTTGGAGCCACGCTGATAGGCGCATGCCTGGGTACCACGCTAGGCTTTCTCGCTGCCCATTTCCGCGGCTGGGTCGAACAGGTCATCCTCGCATGTGTCGATTTCCAGGCCAGCATGCCGTTTCTCGTTCTGGCGCTCGCGGTACTTGCTTTTGTCGGTAACTCTCTGCTGCTCTTCGTGGCCCTCCTTGGCCTTCATGGCTGGGAGCGCTACGCGCGCGTCACGCGCGCGCTCGCGATGAGCGCGAACACGCAGGGCTATGTGGTCGCCGTACGCCAGCTGGGCGCGCGACCTTGCCGCCTTTACCTGCGCCACATCCTACCGAACATCGCCTCAACCCTGATCGTCACCATGACTCTTGCCTTTCCGGATATTATTCTGCTCGAGAGTGGTCTGAGCTTCCTTGGTCTGGGCGTGCAGCCGCCGCTCACTTCGCTCGGCAATATGGTCGGCTATGGTCGTGACTATCTGACCCGCGCGCCCTGGATACTCGTGCCCTCGTCGCTGATCATCTCGCTCACCACACTGTCCATCTCCTTGGTGGGGGACTGGCTGCGCGACCGCATGGACAAGACATTATCGTGAAGGCCTCTGTGACCCATTCTGCTACCCGACGCGTCATCCTTGTAAGTTTCGATGGGCTCCGTCCCGATCTCATAAATGCTACAGCGACTCCTCATCTTCACAGGCTGCAGCGGCAGGGGGTGACCCTCGCCCGGAATGCCACGGTCTATCCGAGCGAAACGCGGGCGGCGATGCCTAGCCTTGTTACCGGCGCATCACCCGGGCGCTATGGCATGGTTGGGAACCAATACCTCGACCGTGCAGTGGTGCCGTCCCGCTACGTCGACACAGCGGATGACCAACTGGTCGAAACCCTGGATACGTTGAGCGGCGGGCGTCTTATGGGCGTGCCATCGCTCGGCGAGGTTCTTGCCGCCCACGGCAAGACGCTCGCGGTGCTCGCGTCGAATTCTGCCGGGACGACCCGCTTGTTCAATCACAAGGCGCGCACGCTCGGTCATCCCACAATCTCGGGGCACTTCGCGCGGCTACGACTTCCCGATCTCTTCTCGAGGCGCTGAATGCTCGAATCGGTCCGCCCCCGGCGCCCCCGCCTGCAGGAACGCCCGACCTCGCAGCGCAGAGCTATCTGACGGCGGCTTTGCTCGACATCGTCTGGCCACAGCTTCGGCCGGACGTCACCATTCTCTCCTTTATTCTCTCCTTTGGCGAACCGGACACCTCGTCTCATTACTGCGGCACGGCAGGGGTACGGATCTTGGAAGCGCTCGCCTGGGCCGACCAGCAATTCGGTCGCGTTCTGGACTGGTGGGAGGCTGAAGGCCGGCGGCAGGACGTCCACATCATTGCCGTCTCAGATCATGGACACGTGAGCGTCAATGCGCAGGCTGACGTTCACCACGTGCTCAGAGATGCCGGATTCCGTTGCGGCTCGGCGCCTGGGCAAGACGTAAATGCGATTCTCGTTCCCGGGCAGGTGGGAGCCATTTATCTGGCAGACCCCTCGGAGCTGAACATCCGGCGAGCCGTCGCAGCAATGACCAAGGCGCCGTGGTGCGGACCGATCTTCACCGCTGGAAGAAATGACATCGAGGGCATCGCGCCCGGCAGTTTTGCGCGCCAACTTGTGATGGCAGATCATGCCCGATCCAGCGACATCCTGTTCTCCTATCGTGCCGATAGTGAAGTCGATCCATTCGGCCTCATCGGCCGAACCTGGAGCAACGACGCGCCGATCGGACTGGGAGTACACGGCGGCTTGCATCCTAAAGAGATGGAGGCGGTCGGCATTCTCGCCGGACCTGCCTTCCGCTCGGGCAGCCTTTCAGAAGTTCCGTCGGGAATCTGCGACATCGCGCCGACCATTCTGCATCTCCTGGGAATTGTCGCTCCTAGCCAAATGGATGGGCGCGTCCTCAACGAGACGTTTGCGACATTGCCCCGGGCTGCACCCGCGTCGGTCGTAGAGACCGTCAACGAGGCAAGCTCCTCCACTTACCACCAGGTCTTGCGCCGCATACAGGTAGGAGCCGCAGCCTATATCGAAGGCGGCTTTGCAGAGAACGCCGCGTGAACCTGGTGGCTTTCGCATGCGGGAGCGGGACCGGCAGCGAGCGCCGGCATGCTGTCCCGCAGCTCGTCCGGAAGCCGCGCCATCTCCAAGCACGCGCGTCTGGCCAGAGCGCGAGGTAAGCGGGCCGAGGAGTATCAGGAACTCCTCCGTAGCCGTTTTGCCCGGAGCCGGTACGACAGTGCTCTCCGGGTCGATCTTGCCAACTACGAATGATGGCTGCCGAAGCATCTGAGAGAAGCTTTCAAGCACTACTAAGAAGGCGTCCGCCTGCGGGTGATTGAAAACGAAGCAAGACGACCTGGTGCCTTCGTTGCACGATCGACAGTTGGCAGATCTCATCTATCAATTGGATCGCGATGTTGCGTGCGCGGAAAAAGAAACCGATAGACAGGCGCTGGACCGGTGGTTCGATGGAGGCGGGTAGCAAGGCGGATGGACGGCCACCGAATGGAGACAAAAGTTCCCCGTTTCAACAGTTTGGCTGCATCTGCGGTGGAACTGTTGAAACCTTTGATTTGTAACGATTAAATACAGTTTCAACAGTTGGGACGTCAAACTGATCGAAGTGTTGAAACCGTGGATTTTCAAGAGCTTAACAATGATCAGCGCCGCGAGATGGTCAATAGCCAGCAGCGCTTTCAGGCCTTGCGGGATGCCAAGGAGGCGTCCGATGTTCATCGCGGTTCCCTGACCTGGGTAGAGTCCAAAGGCCACGAATACCTCGTCCGGAGCTACTACGATAAAGCGGGCCTCCGAAAGCAAAGCTCGCTCGGCACGCGCTCGGCCGAAACCGAAAAGATGAAGGTCGACTTCGAGGCTAAGCGAGCAGCGGCGGATAACCGACTGAGGAACTTGCGCGACACGATGGACCGTCAAGCCGCGGTCAATCGCGCACTCGGCTTGGGTCGCGTCCCTCTGATCGGTGCCCGCATTATGCGCGCTCTCGATGGCTTCGGAATGTTAGGTTTCGGCATTCGGATTCTCGGAACAAACGCCATCTACGCTTATGAGGCCTCCTCCGGCTGAGGCCTCCTCCGGCGTCAGAATCGATCTTCTGTTCGACGCGCGAGGCGGCCTTACGTTTGTGGCGGACGACGACGTTTCCGAGTCGTCGTTGCTGAAGATACTCCAACGTGTCGACACCAGCTTCGAGCGCGCCAAGCAGACGTTCCGCGCCGTAAACCGGGACGGCTATCTCGTCGATCTGATCAAACCTATGCAGAGCTCTCCTTGGAAGAAGGCCGCGGATAAAATCGGCTCGGACCCCGAAGACCTGACTGCCGTTCAAATCGAACGACTCGATTGGCTGCAGAATTCGCCGGCTTTCGAGGCAACCGCGATCAACGAGAAGGGCGAACCGGTGCGCATCGTCGCTCCAGACCCGCGGGTTTGGGCCGCCCATAAGCTTTGGTTGTCCCGGCGTGCGGACAGGGAGCCGCTCAAGCGACAACGAGATGCAGCACAGGCGGAAGCCGTCGGGGCTCTGGTCGCGAACTATCTCACTCACCTACCATTCGACGCAGAGCAGCTGAAGATGCTTCCGAAAGAAGTGGTAGACAGCGCGGAGCCGCTTTTCGCCAAGAAAGACACCGCGGCCCGCGCCTAACAGTCGGGTTCGAAAGACCGAGGCCGGCATATGATCAGCATGATGCTGCTGCTCATCGGCATCTCGCCACGGAGCCAGTCGAGCTTCACAGCGCACTCAGGTCGTCTGGCACGTCGTCGCCGAACTTCCGGATCAGCGTGGCGTCGGTGAAGTCGCCGCTGGACGGATCTCCGGTCCGCGAGAACGCGACGGCGCCGGCATGACCGGGCTTCCGGGATAGCGCCTCGGCCCGCATGACCGCGGCATTGGCGCTGAAGCACTCCGTTGCCTCCCCGGCGGCCACGCCGTCGTCGGAGAAAACGAACGGTAGAGCGACATAGTAGGTCACGTCAGCCATCTGCCTCATCCTTGCGTTTGCGCGGCTCTGGAAGTCGCCCCCGGGCGTAGCCGGTCGACACCTTCGAGCGGAGCTCGTCGAGCTGCACCTGCAGAAACTCGTTCGCGACCAATAGGACCTTCACGGTTTTCCGGGCATCGCCGCCGCAAGCCGCTATCGCCTCGTCGGCGGCGGCATCGAAATCGTCGACGGCGGGAATAGTCCGATTGGGAGCAGCTTTCATGCTTTTATGTTCCCGTTTCGTTCATGCGAGTCAAGAGGCTCTCCCCCGAATTCCCAGGGCGCGGCGGCCGTCGGCGGATGAATCTCGGGGATGAGCCTGCGAAGGAAGCCGCGAAGAAGCCCGCGGCCGGCACGGGACGGAAGTCGGCCTTAATTTCAGTTTTCGAGTCCGTCCGTCGCGCCGTTGTTGCCGGATCGGATCGTGTAGCCACTCCCGACCGAGGAGCCATTGGTCTTTTGCGGGGTTAGGTCGGAGTCGATTTCAAAAACATCGAAAGGGAACCGCATGGATCAGCCCCGCGACGTCGCCGTGATCGTCGGTAGCCTCCGGAAGGCTTCGATCAATCGCATGGTGGCCAATGCGCTCGCTGAACTGGCGCCAGCCGGACTAAAGCTGGGCATCGTCGAGATCGGCCAACTGCCGCTCTACAACCAGGACGGCGATGACGATCCGCCAGCGGAATGGACGGCGTTCCGCGAGCGTGTACGGGCGGCGGATTCCGTCCTTTTTGTCACCCCCGAGTACAATCGCTCGGTGCCTGCCGCGTTGAAGAACGCCCTGGATGTGGGATCGCGGCCCTACGGCAAGAGCGCCTGGAGCGGCAAGCCTGGCGCTGTCGTCAGCGCCTCGCCGGGCGGCATCGGCGGCTTCGGCGCCAACCATCATCTGAGACAGTCGTTGGTATTCCTCGACGTGCCCGCGATGCCGCAACCGGAAGCTTATATTGGCGGCGCCGACAGACTGTTCGACGCGGACGGAAAGCTGGTCAACGAGGAAACGCGGAAATTCCTTCAGGGCTTCATGCAGTCCTATGCCGCGTGGGTGTCCGCTAACACCTCCAACCAGGCTTAGGGGCCCTCTGCAAGCCAGCGCTATTCCGGCTCGATCTGCTTGCGCCGGATTGTGAAAAGGGAAAAGCTTCCTTTGCTTCAAGTCCTGCGATGGAGTGGCCCATGTCCGATCCCGCACTAGGCAGCCTTGACGCAATGCTTCCCGACCTGGCCGAACTCTACAAGGATGTGCATTCGCATCCCGAGTTGTCGATGCAGGAGATCCGCACGGCGACGTTGGCGGCCGACCGACTTCGCGCCGCGGGTTTCGAAGTCACGGCGGGCGTCGGCAAGACCGGCGTGGTCGGCTTGCTACGGAACGGCGAGGGACCGACGGTCGTGCTGCGCGCGGACATGGACGCACTGCCCGTCGAGGAAGCAACCGGGCTTGCCTACGCCAGCAAGATCACGGCCAAAGATCGCGACGGAAACACCGTCCCCGTCAGTCATATGTGCGGTCACGACATGCACGTAACCTGGCTTGTAGGCGCCACCCAATTGCTCGCCGAGGCCCGGACCACCTGGCACGGGACGATCATGGCGGTTTTTCAGCCCGCCGAAGAGACGGCGGAAGGCGCGCAGGCCATGATCGACGACGGCCTGTTCAAGCGTTTCCCGAAACCCGATGTAATTCTTGGGCAGCATGTCATGGTTGGGCCGTCGGGCACCGTTGCCGGACGTGCAGGCGCGATCACCTCCGCCGCCGACAGCTTGCAAATTCGCCTGTTCGGTCGCGGCGCGCACGGGTCGATGCCGCAGGCGAGCATCGATCCGGTGGTGATGGCGGCGGCCACCGTGCTGCGGCTGCAGACCATCGTTTCGCGCGAGATCGCCGCTGCGGAAGCTGCAGTCGTGACTATCGGCGTCCTGCAGGCGGGGACGAAAGAAAACGTCATTCCGGACGAGGCCATCATCAAGCTGAACGTACGGACTTTCGATGCCGGAGTAAGGACGCGCGTCCTGGCTGCCATCGAGCGGATCGTCAATGCCGAGGCGGCGGCCTCCGGCGCCCCTCGCAAACCGGAGATCACCTCGCTGGACCACTATCCTCTCAACGTGAACGACCGGGATGCCAGCGAACGCGTGGTGGGCGCATTCCGGGGTCATTTCGGCACCGAACGGGTAAGGGCAACGGGACCCGCCCCTGCGAGCGAGGACTTCAGGTCGTTCGGGACCGAATGGCACGTGCCCTCGGTTTTCTGGTTTGTCGGCGGTACCGATCCGGAGACCTACGCCAAGGCGAAAGCGGCGAACAAGCTCACCGAGTTGCCAGTGAACCACAGTCCGAAATTCGCACCTGTTCTGCACCCCACCCTGCAAACCGGCGTGGAGGCGCTGGTGGTCGCGGCTCGCGCCTGGTTGCCGGCATAGTGCCGGAAAACGGCATCATGCAAGCGCTTCCGCTTGTGCTTGATCTGGCCGGCACCTTTGTCTTCGCGCTCAGCGGGGCGCTGGCGGGGGCCAAGCGAAAATTGGACTTGTTCGGCATTCTGGTGCTGTCGTTCGCGGCGGCCAATTCGGGCGGCATCACCCGGGATCTCCTGATCGGCGTCGTTCCTCCCGGTGCTATCGCCGACTGGCGCTACCTCGGCGTATCGCTCTTCGCTGGTGTCATCACGTTCTTCTTCTCTTCCTTGATCGTGCGGATGTCGAACGCGGTCCTCATCTTCGACGGCGCAGGTCTCGCGCTTTTCGCCGTCACCGGCGCATCGAAGGCAATTGCCCACGGGCTGAACCCGCTCATGGCCATAGTGCTGGGCATGGTCACCGGGATCGGCGGCGGGATGGTGCGCGACGTGCTGCTCGCCGAGATTCCTACTGTGCTCCGTGCAGAGCTATATGCGGTCGCGGCGCTTGCGGCCGCGGCCATCGTGGTGGTTGGGCACATGTTGCAGTTGCCAGTCGCGCCGGTGACGGCGGTGGCGCTGATTTCATGCTTCTCGCTGCGCGTCATGGCAATGAAGCGTGGCTGGCGGCTTCCGGTTGCGAAGTTCATGGACTAATGCGACCCGGCCGGCCAAACGCGTTCGGAGGTTCAGAGGTGCTCGTCGGCGCTCGCCAGCCCGCTGTCGATCGCCTTGCGCTGCGCACGGAACGGAGTGTGTTCGAGTCCGTTGCACCCTTAACCTTCAGGATGGAGAACGCTCATGAGATTGATTTTGGCAGCGGCTTGCGCGGCCGCTATTTCGCTGGCTTTCGCAACCGGCGCGGATGCTAAGGGCTGCATCAAGGGGGCCATCGTCGGCGGCGTTGCCGGGCACATGGCGGGACACGGCAAGCTCGGCGCTGCGGCCGGCTGCGCCGTCGGTCATCACGAAGCGAACAAGGCCGACGCCAACAAGGCGAACGCACAGGCGCCTGCGGACCAGAAGTGATCCACCGACGCCACCGCAAGCCAGGCTGGCATGTGTCCTCCGGATGCATTGTCATCGGCATGGTGCTGGCGGGCGTCACCAGCCCCGCGCGTGCCACTGAAATGAAGCCTGCCGCGATCGACGCGGCCGAGCCCTCGAAGAAGACCCTGTCCAACGAGAGGCCGACCCCGGCGGGGGGTCCGGTTGCAGGTCCTGCTCGAGCGGGCGCACTTCTCGCCAGGCGAGATCGACGGAAGGTTCGGGGAGAACGCGAAGAAGGCACTGCGGGCCTTCGAAGAGGCGCAGCAATTGCCGGTCTCCGACGACCTCAACGCCGATGTTTGGGGAAAGCTTGCTGCGGATGACCGCCCGGTGACGATGAACTACACCATCGCGGACGAGGACGTCGCAGGGCCGTTCCTCAAGAAGCTGCCTGCGAAGATGGAGGACATGAAGGACATTCCGAAGCTGTCCTACGGCAGCCCGCGCGAAGGCTTGGCCGAGAAGTTTCACATGAGCGAGGATCTGCTGTCCGCCCTGAATCCGGGAAGGCACTTCGACCGCGCCGGCGAGGCCATCGTCGTGATCGACTCCGGAGCCGAGCAGACTTCAGAGAAGGCGGCCAAGGTCGAAGTCAACAAGAGCCGGCAGACGGTCAAGCTATTCGACAAGTCGAACGCGCTGATAGGATTCTACCCCGCGACGATCGGCAGTGAGGAGAAACCATCCCCCTCCGGCACCTTGAAGGTGACGGAGATCGATCGCAATCCGACCTACCGCTACAATCCGGCTTACCATTTCAAGGGCGTTCACTCCCGCAAGCCGTTCACCATCAGGCCGGGCCCGAACAATCCTGTCGGCTCGATGTGGATCAATCTCTCCGGCGACGGCTACGGGATCCACGGCACGCCGTTCCCGGGAAAAGTTTCCAAGTCGGAATCGCACGGCTGCGTCCGGCTCACGAATTGGGATGCCGAGCGTGTCGCGGAACGCCTCTCCAAGGGCACGCCGGTGGAATTCGTCGACCGCGTGAAGTGATCCCCTGACGACTCTGCTCAGGTCGGCGCTTACAGCTTCAGAGGCCAGCCGCCCCCTTGAACTAAGCCATAAAACATCCATTTGGCATCCTATGACCATCCCTCTGGATGGTAAGAAGGGTGTTACATGGCCGATAATCTGCGTGAGCTGCGACCCAAAACTCCCGACAGCGAGAAGATCACGATCAACCTTGGCTATGTCGACCTCGGTCACGTCGATCTCATGGTGCAGGAGGGGTTCTATTCGAACCGTACCGATTTCATCCGGACGGCTATCCGGAACCAGCTCGAACGCCATGCAGATGTCGTGAGACAATCAACGGCCCGGAAAAGCCTGGATCTCGGGCTGCGCAACTACACCCGCGAAGATCTTGAAGCGGCGCGCCGTGCCGGCGAGATGCTGCAGATCAATGTTTTGGGCCTGGCCACCATCGCCCAGGACGTCACTCCCGAGTTGGCCCGCGCCACCATCGCGTCGGTGTCGGTGCTGGGGGCGCTTCATGCCACTCCCGCGGTCAAGGCCGCTCTCGCCGACAGAACGAGGTGAACAATGCTGAATCAAGACATAGTCCGCGAAGCGACCCGCCTCACGCGTTCCGGCCAACTGGTCCAAGCCACCGCACTCCTGCAGCGCATGCTTCAGGGCGGAAGCGCCCCAACACCGACGTCTCGCAGCGGCGCTCAGGCTCCGCTTGCGCGGCTCGAGCCGCCAACCATCGATGCCAAGGCCGACGTCGTTGAGAAGAGGGAAAGCCGGCCGACGCAGCCTCGCCCTGTTCAAGGACGCAAAGGCACCTTGCCGCTCGATGGCACGAGGACGTTTTCCGGCTTGGGCCTGCAAGGTCCGATCGGACGCGCTCCGCCGTCAACGTCGGATCTCGCGCCCGAGAGCACCCAGTTCATCGCCGGTACCTTCAGCAACGCAGCGGGAAGCCGGACCTACAAGCTGTTCATCCCGAGCCGCGCTCAGCGGAAACAGCTCCCCCTGATCGTCATGCTCCATGGTTGCACCCAATCGCCGGACGATTTCGCCGCCGGCACCCGGATGAACTTCATGGCAGAGGAGCGGAATTGCTTCGTCGTCTATCCCGAACAGCCGAGCGGAGCCAATCAGTCGAAGTGCTGGAACTGGTTTCGGACGGGCGACCAGCGCCGCGGCGGAGGCGAGCCGTCTATGATCGCCGGCATCACCCGCCAAGTCATGCGCGACCATGCGATCGATCCGAAGCGCGTCTACGTCGCGGGATTGTCGGCCGGCGGGGCCGCCGCCGCCATCATGGGCGCGACGTATCCCGACCTTTACGCTGCCGTCGGTGTTCATTCGGGCTTGGCGTGCGGCGCCGCGAGCGATCTTCCCTCTGCGTTCGCCGCCATGCGGCAGGGAGGCGAGTCCAAGGCAATTACCAACGGCAAAACTTCTGTGCCGACCATCGTTTTCCATGGCAATCGCGACACGACGGTCCATCCAAAGAATGGCGATCAGATCATCGAGCAGTCGGCCGGAGCGACGAGACCGACGCGGAAGGTGCTTCGCGGACGCGTACCCGACGGGCATGCCTATACTCGCACCGTTCCGATCGACGGGGGCGGCCGGGCGATCTCCGAACACTGGAACGTCGACGGCGCCGGACACGCGTGGTCGGGCGGCAGTCCCGCAGGCTCCTATACCGATGCTCGGGGGCCGGATGCGACGAGGGAAATGCTGCGCTTCTTCCTCGAGCATTCTCTTGGTGGGTATCAGTACATAAGTCGGTCAGGTCGCATCGATCCTGACCGACTGGCTTCGGCATGTCCCGCGTTTATAAGGCAGTATCGCGAATGGAAGGGGCTGACGGACGAGTAAGCCTCTTCGCTGCTGCCGCGTTCTAAGTCGCTCTGCCTGATCGTTTCGTCGATTTGCCGCTTGAGACCACTGGGTCAAATCATCAGCGCTGCTCTTCGGCTGCGACAGATGATCTGGGACAAGTTGCCGCCAGCGCACCCAGCTGTTTTCAAGAACTCCCATGGTAGACCGGCCGGCGCTAGTTGAAAGAATCGGCGGTCCCCTTGTTGCTGTCTCAGCTCGAGCGGCGGCGTCGTAAGCGGGTGGCAATGGACGTCGGAATTGACGAGCGCTCTAGAACATCATCTCGGGACAAGCGCCGAACCAACGAAGCGCGCGCCTATGGGGATCTCTGGCCCAGCCCTGCGCGAGATTCGGAAACTGCCGCGCTACGAGGTCGGCGCGCTGCTTTCCCAACTGTTCGGCGCCGGATGGAAAGATTAGCAGGACAGCGCGGGCGCGGCCCTAGCGGCAGGCATGCCTCAGGAGATTTGCGTCTTGTCCGGGGGCGGAGTGAAGCTGTAGACGGCCTTGCCGCCCATCTGCGGGTTCTCGTCGAGCTCGCTCGTTTCGTGCAGCGAGATGCGCGGCAAACAGCGCTTGATCCTGCGCCGGACTTCCGTCTCCGGGAATGTCAGCCTCTGAAAAAAGTCCAAGGTCCTGCCGCTCTTATCGGCGAGAGCCTGGGCAGCCTTCACCCACTCGCCCGCAATCCGCCTGCGCTCCATCTTGATGGCGACGTCGAGGTCGCCGAGATCATCGCTGTCGGTGAGGTAGGAGCCGAACACGCGCACCTCAGTGACATAGTGGAGGAGCTCGCCGTCATTGTTGATCCTGGCAACGCGTGCGAGGACCTCAGCGAGCAAAGCCTCAGCGGCCGCGCGGTTCATACGTGGAACCAGGGATTTCATTCCGGTTGCGTGGCCCTCGTCGGTAACCCGATAGACCGTCCGGCCGTCGCTCTCCCGGCCCTCGTCGCAGATCAGCTCGTGCGCGAGCAACGCTTCGATCAGGCAGTGCATCTGAACGGTAAAATCCGGTACCTTGGGCAGGCGCACCCCGAAGATCTTGTCGCGGCTGCGTGCGGTCGTCCAAAGGCGCAGAGCGTGGCCGCGATTGGATCCATCGAGCTTGCCGGTTTCGATCAACTCATCGATGGTTGCGCGCCACCATGTCCTGAAGAGGTGCTCGTCCACCAGATCGGCAAAAAAGCCATCGGAGTTCGTGGCATCGGCCAGCAGGTCGCGGACGAGCTTGGCCGGCTGCCCTCCGATCCGGGTGTTGCGGTCGAGTTTCATCGCGCTTCCAGGTGCCCCGCGATGTCGGCTACTTCTTTCGGAAACAACCTTGCCTTGATCTGCGTGTATTTCGCACCTGCGCATCGGGCGATGCTAGAGGCCCATTGGCTCAAGCCGGAGAAGTCGACATAGGGGACTTCGTCGCCGTCCCATTGTACAATCAGGCGCAGCCAGCCAGGCGTGCTAGTCTTCGCATAATAGGATCCTTGCTCGGACTGCGAGGCCTTGACGGGACAGGTCATGACTTCGCCGCCTCACCGAAGCTTTCGATGGCCTCCTGGAGCCGCTTTCGGAATTTGCCGGGGATGTCGAGTGCGTAGCTGTCGAGCATATAGAAGGTATTGGCGCGCCAATGCCGCGCCGTTTTCTTCGGCTTGCTGAGGCTTGTCACCTCGAATTCGATCTTGTTGGCGCCACGCGGATCGGCAAGGGGACAAGCCAGTCGTCCTGGACGAACCTGTAGGTCCGAACATTGCCCTCGATGATGATCTCGAAGCCGAGATCGTGTAGCCGCTGCTCGGACTCACCCATCTTTGCCTCGCCTCGCGCGGGGCCGCGCCACTCGTTCTGGTACAGAAAGGCCGGAGGAGCCTGCGCCGCATGCTGCACCATCGGTTCCAACTGCTGTCGCTCCTGCTCGCGCTCCTTTTCGGCGCGGTCGCTGGCGAGCAACGTTTCGTGCAGGTAATCGGCCCCGAGCTTGAATGCCGTGCCGAGCACCGTGCATTGGTGCATATTGCCGTAACCCGTCAGGTGACGTTCCAGCCCGCCTAGGTAGGCGAACCCGCCGCGCGCCGAATGCGCTCGTGCCATCCCCACATAACGGGCATACCGCGCGCTCTTCGATGCCGGGATATGAGGCCAGCGCCGGATCGACCTTGGCGTGCTGGATCACGGCTCCGGCGGTATCGCGCTTCCATTTTTCCCACTCAGCCCGCGTCGTGAAGCCATAGTAGCTGGTCAGCAGGTCAGCAATCTCTTGAGGCAGGTCATGGCGAAGGTCGGACAGCTCGCGTCGTAATGCCTTGATCTCTTGATCCCGCGGGTCGATCGGGGGCGAATAGTTGAGTCGGTATGTCCTTTTGGGCATGACAATGCTCGCGCTCAAAACACTTTTGCGCATCTAATGATCGGCTGAAACCTTTTTTCGCGCTGAGTAACTTGAAAAGGCTTCTCGAACTGAACGAAAACCAGAACGGGGCCGCGTTTGCTTTGTTGGCGGCGGCTCGCGGACCGCAAGATCGGTCGGAGACCAGCTGGGTGGCCAGTCCGTTGGAGCCCCGAAGCTGAAGGAAACGGGTTTGAACTTGAGCTGAAATCGCTGGCCGCCGTGCTCGACTTATTTTCTTCCGCTCGGAGGCCACTAAATAGGGGGCCAGAATGGTCGACATAGCCTCTTGGGCAGGTTTGAAACGGCTGGTCAGGCGTGATCGCCCGTGAGGGTAGTTCGGGCCCAAAACCCGTCTAGGAACCCTTGAAAGGGCCGAATCGGTCCCATACTTGGGAAATTGGTGAACCTTTTCTCAATTCAAATGCTTGTAGACTGTCAGAAGTTCTCCTATGTTTCTGACACTGGAGTGAGTGCCATGCCCCCCCTGAGCACCCGGATTTTGGAAGTTACCAAAGAACTGCCCGAAGGCGCGCCCATCGCTGCCAAGGCGCTTTTGCACCTTGGAAAGCGTGCTGCCGTCGATCAGGCCCTTTCGCGTCTTGCCGAGCGAGGAAAACTCCTGCGCGCGAGGCGAGGGGTATATTTGCGTCCGGTCGAAAGCCGTTTCGGGACTAGAGCTCCGTCGGTCGAAAAAGTCATTGAGGAGACCAAGGCGCGCAGCGGTGAAATTATCGTTTCCAGCGGCGCTGCGGCGGCCAACCACCTTGGTTTGACGACGCAGGTACCTGTTCGGCAGATTTTTCTGACCTCCGGTCCTTCCCGCGAGCTCCATCTTGGCAAGCAAGTTGTGGAGTTCAAGCATGCACCGCGTTGGCAGCTTACCCTGGCCCACCGTCGAGCAGGTGAGGTCGTGCGCGCGCTTGCCTGGGTCGGTCCCGAGACTGCAAGACAAGCGTTGCGGTCCGTCAGTCAAAGACTGACCCCGACTGAAGTGAGCGAACTGAGGTCTGCCGCATCTTCATTGCCGACTTGGCTTGCCAGGCCGGTAAGCGAACTGCGCGTTGGATAAGTTTCTAAATCTATCTGACGCCGAGCGCCGAGAGGCGCTCGGCGTTGCTGCTGTGTGCCGAGTATGAACGACAGCTTGGAGGTGGAAGTCCTCTATCCAGCCTGATGGCGGCGAAGGATTAGCGAAGCGCAAGGGCGTCATCGTGAGGTGGGGTCTGAAGACAGCGTGGAGCAAAGCCGCGGCCCGATGGACAAGCACCGGATAACGAGGCCTACCCGGCCGGACGAGCGAGCAACTGATCGCGAAGTCCACAGTCATCAAGGACCGGGGTGGTAAATTCGGCGGGGGTGCGGTGAAGGCGGTCGGTCTTACCTCGGGAGGTCTGTGCTGTGTCCCGGCAACGGGACTGAGGCCGTCGCAAGGCGGCCTGACCGCAGTGCAGAAGTCAGCCGAGGGCATAGTAGGCGGCGGCGCGCTGCCGAAGGCCTGAACGGTGGAAGAGGCCAGTAGAGCGGTAATCTCGTGCGAGCCATGCGGCAGAAGAAACAGATCGAACTGAACTTGGGCACCGGAGCGAGGGGTGAAGCCCCGAAGGCCGCCGCCCAAGAGGCCGAAGCACGTGCGGCGAAAGCCAGTCTCGAACGCCCGGCGGTCGCAGGGCCGTTGATGGAAGCAGTGGTCGAGCGTGAGAATCTGAAGGAAGCGTTGGCGCGAGTGAAGCGCAATAAAGGTGCGGCAGGCATCGACGGCATGTCCGTTGATGAGCTGCCGACCTACCTGAAGGAGCACTGGCCCACGATCCGAGCCCAGTTGCTGGAGGGCACCTACAAGCCGCAACCGGTACGACGCGTCGAGATACCGAAGGCATCGGGCGGCACTCGGCCGCTCGGCATCCCCACGGTGCTCGATCGCTTCATCCAACAGGCGGTACTGCAGGTGCTGCAGGCGGATTGGGACGGAACGTTCTCCGGAACGAGCTTCGGCTTCCGGCCGAAGCACTCGGCGCATCAGGCTGTGGAACAGGCGCAGGCGTACATCGCGTCCGGCCACGGCTTTGTCGTGGACATCGACCTGGAGAAGTTCTTCGACCGGGTCAACCACGACGTCCTGATGGGGCTGGTTGCCAAGCGGGTTGCTGACAAGCGCCTCCTGAAGCTGATCCGCGGCTTTCTGACCGCGGGCGTGCTGGAAGGGGGACTGGTCAGCGCGACGGAGGAAGGTACGCCGCAAGGCGGCCCGCTCTCGCCGCTGTTGTCGAACCTGATGCTGGATGTGCTGGACAAGGAGCTGGAGAAGCGCGGCCACCGCTTCGTGCGCTACGCCGATGACTGCAACATCTATGTGCGCAGTCGAAAGGCCGGCGAGCGGGTGATGGCCGGCATCGAGAAGTTCCTCGAAAAGCGCCTCAAGCTGAAGGTCAACAAGGCCAAGAGCGCGGTTGCCAAGCCGAGCGTCCGCAAGTTCCTGGGCTTCAGCTTCACAGGCGGGAAGGAGCCGCGGCGGCGTATCGCACCGCAGGCGATTACCCGCTTCAAAGCGAGAGTCCGGGAGCTGACGCGACGCACGTGCGGACGAAGCCTCGAACAGATCGCCAAGGAGCTGTCCACTTACCTTGTCGGCTGGCGCGGATACTTCGGCTTCTGCCAAACCCCGTCGGTGTTGAGCGCACTCGATCAGTGGATCAGGCGGCGGTTGCGCGCCATCGCCTGGAAGCAGTGGAAGCGTGGTCGCACTCGCTTTGCCGAACTGCGACGCCGTGGTGTCGGCCGGGATCTGGCGGCTCAAACTGCCGGCAGCCCACATGGCCCTTGGCGGTTGGCAGCGAGCCCTGCGCTTAACATTGCCTTGCAAACTGTCTTCTTCAGGTCACTCGGCTTGGCTTCCATCGCGGCTCCGAGACCCGCATAATCCACCGAACCGCCGTATACGGACCCGTACGTACGGTGGTGTGGGAGGGGCGACGCCGCGAGGCGTCCCCCTATCCCGATTCAAACTCAGGACGACCTGCACATCTTCTCGAAAAAGATGTTTGGGTCGTTTGGTGCCTGAATGCGCTTTTTTCCTCGCCACTGGGCGACCATCTGGTCTTCAAGGGCGGAACGTCCCTTTCGAAGGCTTACGGCGCAATCCGCCGTTTCTCGGAAGACGTCGATCTCACCTACGACATTCGCGCGATAGCTCCGGACCTGGTGAGCACAAGCGAGGACAATCCGGTCCCTCAGAGCCGCAGTCAAAGCAAAAAGTGGAGCGACAAGGCACGAGAACGCCTCCCAGTCTGGGTCAAGGAAAAGGCGTTGCCCGTCATCAATAAGCGCTTGCGAGATGAGAAGCTCAGCGCCAAGGCTGAAGCCAAGGACGACAAGATTTTCGTCACGTACGATCCCTTGGAGACTGGTAGCGGCTATGTGAGCCCCGCTGTGATGCTCGAATTCGGCGCACGATCGACAGGGGAGCCGAGCGAACTCCATGACGTCGTTTGCGACGCTGCCCAGTACCTTGAAACTGTCGAATTTCCGACCGCCAAGCCCAAGACCATGAAAGCGGAGCGAACCTTCTGGGAGAAGGCGACTGCGATCCATGTCTTTTGCGTTCAAGGGAAACTGAAAGGCGAACGCTTCGCTCGCCACTGGTATGACCTTGTGAGATTGGACGATGCAGGAATTACGGAATCGGCACTGAAGGATCGGAAACTTGCTGCAATGGTTGCGGAGCACAAGTCATGGTTCTTCTCAGAAAAAGATACTGCCGGGGCGGTCATCGAGTACAACAAGGCTGTAGGTGGGGCCTTGAAGCTCGTCCCTGAGGGAAAATCCGCGAGCCGTCTTGGAAGAAGACTACAAGTATATGATCGCCGACGGACTCTTGCTCGACGAGCCCGAGACCTTTGATGGATTGATGAGTCGGTGCGCGGAACTCGAAGAACGGGCGAACAAGGCGACTTATACCGCCGCCCACGCGCACCGAACGTGCAGCTAGCTGTCGCACAGGAAATTGCGATCACCCAGGCGAGCGACGGTCGCGCCCACATAAACTACCGGTCAGCATACAAAATCCAGCTTCCGATTTTCTTGCAGGCTCGCGTTTATGACGCGCAGGCGCGATCGGATCACGAAATTCACGCGTTCCGAAGCTGCGGCACCGACGGAACTTTAGCGCCGCCGCGACCAAGCAGCGGCCTGAGTTTACGCTTTCGCTTCATGCTACGGGGGGATATATCGCTCCGCTGGAGACGAGACGATGGTTCAAAAGCAAACAAGTGGATCCCATCAGCGTGCGCGGCGGGCAAGTTGGCGCGAGACGAGTCCTGGCGACGACATTCGGGAGCGCATTGCGGACTTGAGAAGCCTGCCGCGCGAGCAGCTGGCGGATGCGGTGTTCATGCTCGCGATGGACGCAAAGCGGCAGAGTTCGATGCTGCGAGAGGCGATCAATCAGCGTGCGGATGTCGAGCCCGATCCAAGCCTGGCAGGCGATACCGATTTGGCGACGTACCTGGCGGCAGAGGCCGCATCGACACTTCGCCACCACACCGCAAGCGCTCCCTCATTGCTCGACGCTCTGCTGCAACGCTCGCGTGACGTTCGCTTCACCGTTGACCAAACGGAGGCCGTCGCACTGCTTGCCGCAACACTGCGAGATCAGCGGATCGAAGGTATCCTCGAAGGCCTCCGGCTCGCCGGTGTCTTGAACGAGCCGCATAAGGATCGCCATGCAGGCTTTGGGTCCTGAGGCGATAGCTTTATCCACGAGATCGCGTGATCACCCGCGTCTTAGTTTCGCGTCGGTCCAATTTAATCGCTCATTGTGTCGGCACATATGCCTTGAAAGTCGATGCGCCAGGGCACCGGTCACATCCCCGCGGTTGGGCACAAGCTCGTGGCGGCTTTCGGGACGAGGCCTCGACAACCTCTATCCTGCCTCGTGACCAGGCGGGGCTGCTCTTACAGTGCCCCCCGACACGCAAACGCGCGAGCAAGCCGTTACGGCCGTTTTTGACTAGGGAGAGACCCAACAGTCTGGCAGCGCATTATCGCCGCGTCTTGCACGTTCGCGTTCTTTGCGTACGGCAAAGATTTTTGCGCGCTCATTCTCCAACATGGAAGCAAGCTCGGCGTCCTGCAGTCCTAGACTTTCGCACTCGCGACCGATGCGATCGTACGTTCCGAAGAGCCGAGGCGGAGCAGCTTTCAGGAGACCTTTCAATGCCGTGATCGAGTCGTCCCTAAGCGAAGCCAAGGCCTCCTGGGGCAAGTCGCCAAGCCTGTCGAGAAGGAGAAGCGGCGTCAGATCGGCTTTGAGCCGCTCGAACAGCTGCTCCGTCTGCAATTCAGGCAACCATCTGCTTATCTCTTCGAGGTCGTCGAGCATGACGGGGGCAAGCTGGTTGATACGGTCAAGCCAGGCGTCGCTGGTCGCGCCCTTGACACGTCCAAATAATGCACCCCATGCCTTGCGCAAATAATTTCCATTCGTTTCAAGCCTGTGATGAAGCAACATCTCGAAGAGTTTTTCGAGATGCTCGGGCTCGACGCTTTCTACAATCGAGACGATCCGCTTATCGTCTTGCTGATAGATAATGTCCGCCAGCACGGTGTCGAACTTGGAATGTGCCGGCTGCAGAGCGATCTCTCGGGTGACAGCCTTCCAGATCGTCCCCGGCGTATGATGCGTTCCAAGCCACCAAAGTGGTTGTGGACGGCCGCAATAGACCGACACGGCCGCGTCGAGAAGAGAAGGGGGAGTGTTCCGGATTATATCGGACGCATCGGCCGAAAGGGCCGAAGGATTCCCAAGAATGAGGTCTTGCAGTTCGGGTGGCACAACGCGTCTTGTCAGCACGACCGCTTGCAACCAACGCAGATCCGCGCGATCTCTGGTGAGAACGTCAATAAGGCGGTCCCGTTCCGACTGATCAAGGTTCGGCCAGGCATCGATGAAGTCGCGAATGATCCCCGCCGCGGCGGTCGTTCCTAGCAGGGCGAGGAGACGCTTCACCAAATCTTGGCGGAGGCTAGCCCGCGTTTTCGTCACGTCCAGCAGGATTTCCGAGACGGCCAGGGCGTACTCGTCGGGCATGATGCCGCGAGCAATTTCACGTTCGATCCAGGATGTCCAACTTGTCAGGATCGGAATAACCGCGTCGACCGGCAGCCTTTCACACGCCTCCCCCATGGCCGCGTACAGACGGGACTCCGAAAAATTGGCATCGGCGGGAAGGACCGCAAGCACAATTGGCATTAGCGCGCCAAACACCGACCATGGTGGGTTTTCACCCATGTATTCCACCCGATTGAAGACAACGAGGCGATCAAGCAGAAGCAGCGCGACAAACGGATTGGCCGCGACACGTATGAGGTGATTCAGAATGCTCGCCTGCCGGCTTGCCGAGAATTCGCTCCAGCCCAGGCAGACGCCCTTGAACGCGCCCAAAATGACGGCTGGATTCTCGTCCTCAAAGATACGGGAGAGCAGGGCACGATCGTCGGAGCGGTTTCGAAGCAACCAGAGTTTTGCTGCTTCGGCGCGCAATACGGCTTCGTCGTAGCTGAGCAATCGGCCCATTGCCCGGAGCGTAAGCTTTGCTGGCTTGCGCTTGAAATAGGCGAGCGCCTCGGTCGCTCTTTCGGGACAGAGGTATGATGCGTCGTCACTTTCGAGCGTCTTCAGCTCGACCGAAACATCGGCCTGCTTCACCTGCCGTAGGTAACGCATGAACCGCTCACGGCCATCGACGATGCTTTCGCTTGGAAAGACAGCTTCGCCATCCCGCCAGCGAATGCCATCCAGGCTCGTGTGCGCGATGGTCCGGACCCAGCCGGGGAGCTCGCTTTTCAGCTCGTCCGACAGGTCCGTCAAATGGCGAACCAGAAAGGCGAAACACAGGTCCCGCGTTGCCGGATAGATCGAGTGCAGACCGTCGACACAGATCGAGATCAGCTTGTGCTGTGCATCCTGTCTGCTCGCCGTCGCCCGGAAAAGCCAGTCGAGATTTCGCGCTGCCGCGCGTGACGTGAGCGGGGAAAGGCTAAACAACGCTCGTTCCGCCATCCGCACAATACCGGCCGCAATGCGGGCGCTCGGGCCATCGAGGATCGCTTCCGCGCAGGCACGGTAGTACGGATGCGTGAACGCGATCCGCGGGGACGTCACGGCCACGATTCCGCGGCGCTCGAGTTTCTCCAGATCGATTTCCGCTTCCCGCTTTAGGGCGGGCTCCTTGTCATAGGTCGGCGTGATCTCGGCCGGAGGAGTTCCGCCGAGCTGGAGTCCCGGAAACGCGGAGGCAACTTTCCCCGGCAGGGATGTCGCAGCGTCGTCCAGCGCGAAGGCCAGTTCGCGCGCATCGACTGGCGCACTGGGCGTTGACGCTATCGCAAGTGCGGCGAGGAGATCGGCCATGGAGGGTTGCGCCGCAAGGGCATGGCCGAGGCTTCGTGCAGGCTCGCGGGCGAGGCGAACAGCCTGGTCCAGCGGCATGTCATCGGACAAGTCGTTGGATAGGACCAAATGTTGCAGACAGCCGGGTTCAAGTTCATTATCCCCGTTGGCAAGCGCTGTGGCCATTCGAGCACGCAACGATGGCGGCGTGTTTGCGCGCGTTGCCAGTTGAATCCACAGACTCTGCAAGAAGTCTGGAGAATACTGCCCGAGATCGGTCCAGGCATTTCCGGAGACGGTGCACGCTCGGAGCTCGGTCAGCCCCAACGTGTGAAAGATCGCATCCTGCGACTGCGCGACGATGACTTTCCGCCGAACAGATAGCCGCGAGAGCAGTGTCGCCAATCGTTCAAATACGCGACCCGCCTCGGGATCGAGATGCGCGCCGCCGAGCGGGTCGTCCAGGACAAAAAGACGTTGCGCGTTTCCCGGCTCGAGCAGGAAGCGGTTTGCTGTTTCCAGATCAGATCCTTGCTGAACGTCGTATCCGAGTTGCTCGAACTCGGCGGCGACCCACCGCGCCGCGGCCGACTTGCCACAACGGGGTGGGCCCGACAGCAGAAGACAGTTCCTGTCCGTCAATGTCGCGATCAGTTCGGATTCAACACCACGAGACACATAGCCTTGGGGGCGAAGCGAGGCCGGGGATGCCTCCGCTAGGACCGCGCGCATCGCCGGAACGGCATCGGTTCCGTCGCTCTTTGCGTCCTTGATCCTCTTGTGTAGCCGGTTGACGATGTCGACGATGCGATCCTGTGGAATGCGGAACTGCTTTTTGAGATGCTGTTCGCAGGCAATCCGAAGATCGCCATCGCCGATACGTTCGAAAACGATGACCCTGTCGAGCACCTGACGAACCGCATCGGTAGTGAGCTTCGAGACGAGCGCGTCCCGGTGGGCCTTCCTCCTGGTCATGAGGTCTGAGTCCGAGCTCGCGGGTAGCGATCCGAATTCTTGTAGGAATGCTGCCGCGGTCGCCGTCTTGATCCGACCGACTGGCGGAGCCGTCCCATCCCAGTTGAAGGGCAGAACGAAGGCGGAAGCCGCGTCGTCGCATCGCCCCGACATGACAAGAAGGGCGATTCTGTCGGGAGAGCCAAGAATCCGCTCGAAGAGACAACCACTCACCTGGCGGTCCGGACAATGCGCCAGGCAGTCGACGATTTTGGCCATTGCTACCGGCCCGCTCGCGCCCTTTACTTGCACCTCGACCGTGAGAGGCGCGAGTGCCGATCGTGGCAGGGCCATTTCGGCATCCTCGTCGCCCTCGACAAGGAGGGTGAGGCCGGGATTTGCCTCGAAGCGAAGCATCAATTCGATGCAAACGAGATCTTGGAAATCGAACTTTTGGGGGGCGGTTATCGCAATCGACATCGGCTTCATTTCATACGTTAATTGATCAGGCGGCGCGTGGGCCAATTGTCGGAAGAGCGTCAACGCCGCGACGATAGCGCCGGTCGAAGTACCGTAGATGAGATCTAACGTCTCGCAGAGGGGCTTCCGGCTATCCCTTCAATCTCCTTGAGCGCTCCGAGGGTGCAAAAGCCTTTCGCTCCGCCGCCATCAAGGCTGAGAACTCGAAAAACCTTTGCACCGGTCGAAAGATCGCTCATGCGTTGCTCATCGGCTATGCGCTGCTCTCCTTGGGGCGCCGAGGGCATATGGCCATTTGTTACGCGATCAGCCAAACATCCTGTTCCACCAATCCGTCAAGCTGCGTGCCAAACGACGCCACCAAGGCCATGCCACTTGTGCAAAATAGGCCCCTCGATCGGCATCGTCGCGAATGCGTCCCGCACGGATCGCATCTTTCGACATAGCGCCGACCCATACGACCTTGTTGTCTCGGATCCAATAGTGCGATTGGCAAGGATGGTCCCAATTGCCGATCGACGGTGTCAAGGAAACCAGCCCGGCACGTTCGGTGAGGTGATAGTCCGTCTCGCGGATTGGCGTCACGATTTTGGTGCCGCATCCGCATGCGCAGCGGTGGCTTGCTGTGCTAAAGCGCCGCGAAATATAAAGGACCCCGTCGTCCAATGTCTTCGGGATGAAATCGGCGAATGCGGGCCTGAACTCGTTAATTCTCACGCTTTGTCTTCCTTAGTCAGGCCGTGGGTCGCAACGGTGTAGAGCGAGTGATGCTCGCGTATATCGTCAGCGTAGAAGCCGCGTAGTTTCTTCCATTTCTTGACGGCCATGGCGGCATTCAGCATGTTGAGGTCCGCCACTTGGATATTTCGATAGATATCGTTTTCGGCCGGAACGTCGAACGATACGACCTCCGGGATATGACTATAATGCTCTGGCGTGCCGACTGTGAAACGGCTTTGGCCACGCAGGAACCCCTGATTGTCGATTGAGATATCGATTCCGACATCGATGAAGGGGATGTTGAAGGCGATCAGGCCTTCGAGGATGACCTTTCGTGCCTTGGCGTTGTCGATCGCGACAAAAACGAAGTCAAATTTCTTCAACTCTGCAAGCTGCTCGGTGCCTACGTAGTACGGGTGCCGGATAATGCCGGTGCGCATCCGATCGTAAATGTCGGCGAACCAATCGACTTTCCTTGGGTCTTTTAGTTCTTCCTTCGCGGGAGCGCCAGGGGAGCGAAAGGCATTGTGGACGGCGAACACATCGCCGTCGAACAGATGAAGCTCCGCGACGGGCGTCTTGGCCATAAGGTCGAGAATGTAGGACCCCGTGCCGCCGAGGCCGATGATCGCAACCCGATTAGCAAGCAGCTTCGTGGTCGCCGCGCCAATCCCGGCCCGCGTTGTCGCCATGTCTGGATAATGAAAAACTCGCCGCGAGACTTCAACGATCGCCGGCACGGGCTTGTCGCTGCGCGGGTCGCAGTCAGGGTCGATAGCCTGGGCCTCGTGCCAGATCAAGCGCACATAGGTCCAAATCTTCTCATGATAATCCGGATAGGAACCTTTGTCGCCGCGTTTCCGCGAAAAGCCTACAGTCGTCCTGATGCCGTCACCCTTATCTGCAGGGTCCTTGTTCGAGATCATTTCCTGCATAACTTCGCCGTCGGCATTGCAGGGGGGCTCTCCGATCCACCAGCACTGATGGTCGGCGACGGGATTGACCGTCACACCGTTCGGACCGATGTCGAGCGTGGTATAAAGTGTTCCGAGCACCACCTCGCGCTTTGATGTGACGGCCGGAATGCCCTCGATCAGAAGATGGTAGGCCGAACCTTGAACGAGCTTGAGGCGGAAGCCTTCCGCCTCAAGCTTCGTCAGGTCGGCGCTGAGCTTAGGATTTATCGGTGTTACGGACATCGAAAATCATCTCCTCGACAACGGCGACCGACTGGCCGGGGCGCAAAGATCCTTCCTGTCCGTCGGGCTTCGTCCATGACACGCTGTAGCGGATATCGCCGCCGGTCGGGCCGTGAGGGAAGGCTAGCTTTACAACCTGGTCGTAAGAAATCTTCCGATGCGGCCACGCTTCAGGCGTTCCGTTCACGAAGATCGTCGTCGCCTTCTGCGAATAGAAATGGTCATCCTCCTTGAGGCGCACATGTTCATCTTCGCGCGGGATGAATTCGTCGTCGTGATTGCCGTCGACTTCGCGGAACAGCTTCTTATGCGGCCCCGCGTCGCCCAGTGCGTAGAGAGCAGCTCCCGTTGTCGGGTTCGGCGACTCGAAGGTCTGACGATCGATATGGATGCGAACCAGATGGTTCTTTTCAGCTTCAGCCTCAGACATTCCAAAGATCCTCTTCATCGGGGCGCTGCTCAGGTGTCCCGCCATTGTTGAACGTAATCGTCATGTAATATCTAACGGCCGGGCTGTCAATAGCCTACGATTTCGTATCGACAGATCGAACAGAGTGGGGGTATAAGTAACTGAATCCATGAAGGAACTGGAATGTCACTCGCGACGAAGATCAAGGAATTGCGCGCTGCCAGACGGCAATCTCTTCAGCAGGTTGCCGACGGGGTCCAAACGTCGAAGACCCACATCTGGGACCTCGAGCAGGGCAACAGTGCCAACCCCTCTCGCGAACTCATCGAACGGCTGGCGACGCATTTCAGGATTAGTGTGTCAGAGCTATTGGAAGAAGATCCGAACGCATCGAGCGAGCCTTCCGAGCTGGTCGCGCTCTACCGCGACTTGAAGACGCTAAGTAAGTCGGATCTAAAAACCATCGAGACCATCATGCGTGGCCTAAAAGAAGCGAAGAAAGAGTAATGGCCGTATCACGGATCGATCTCGCCGATGTCGGCTCGCCGGAAAGACTCGTGATTGAGATCTTCAAAGCCGAGCCTGATCTCCCGATCCCGATCCCGGTTGAAAAGCTAGCGATCCAGCTCGGCATCGAAGAAATCAAAGAGCTTGAGAGCGACGGATTCATAGGCGGTTTGATCACCAACGAGACAAAATCGCGCGGCGTCGTTCTGGTGCAACGACGAATGAAGGCCGAGCGGCGACGGTTCACCATCGGCCACGAGCTGGGGCATTTCTTGATTCCGGCGCACCGGCCCGGGAAAGAAGACCGCTTCCTTTGTTCGATGAGCGATCTCTTGGAACTCGATCCGAAAATCGCCGACATGCGCCGGCGTTGGGAGGCCGAGGCCAATCGGTTCTCGTCCTTGCTGCTTGTGCCACCGCATCATTTTCGCAAGGAGGCAAACTCGAGCCGTGATCCCGATTTGGGGGAGGTCGTTCGACTTGCTGAGCGGTACGAAGTAAGCAAAGAGGTTCTCGGGCGCGCTTATGTCGACTATCGTGAAGAGCCTGTCGCTTTCGTCGTTACGCACAACAGGCGCGTCTTGCGTTACTTTTACCGTAAGGGCTCTTTCCCGTTCATTTCAGTCCGGTGGGGCGATCCAGTTCCTAAGGCTTCCCTTCTCATTCGCAAAAACCACGAACAATCGGTCACGAGCGAGATTGAGGAGACCGATGCGGCGCAATGGCTGGATGTTTCTCGCGGCCATCGCGCACCAACCTTGTTCGAGCAAGTCCATCGCCAACAACAAGGCTACGCACTCATTCTTCTTTCCGCGGAGCCTTCGGAGGAAGATGATGAAGATGACGACAGCAACTGGAATCGTCGCTGACGTAAGCTTAACTGCAGGACACCAGCCTCAGCGCCAGCCCCGTGCGCCCCGGCGCGGCGACGCTGCCTGCGGTCCGCTGGAAGCAAGATCTGGACAAACTTCCTGCCGAGCCTCTAAGGCGTACGCCGCCAACAGCGCGGCCAGAGCCTGCGGGCTTCAGCTCAGCCGGCTATCGTGAGCCTGACCGCGACTGTCTCGTTGCCTGCCCGCATGAAATTTCTGAATCCTTGGTCCTGATCGATTCATTTATTTAATTGGACGGTCGATTCGCTAATTGCGATTCTGGCGCATGTCTGAACTCACGGTGCAATATCTCGTGCTCGAGCGTCGCGATCCGGCCCGCAACATGGCTCGGTTCTACGTGCTCACGATCGAGCCGACGCTGTTTGGCGATACGGCCTTGGTGCGCGAATGGGGTCGTCTCGGCGGGCGCGGTCGACGGCGGCTCGATCTGTTCGATGGTCACGTGCAGGCCGTCGAAGCCCTCGAGTCCTGGCTCAGCCGAAAAACCCGTCGTGGTTACGTCCAGCGGCATTCGCCATGCCTGGAGCGAGCGTACGAACCGACGCGAGATGGCTGGGATGGACGAAAGGCCAAAGAAAGTATATTAGAGTAATCGGAAGTCGTTTCGACCAGCTTCGCAAAGAATTGCGAAAGTATTCCATAATCTATGTTATGCGAACTACAATTCTGTAATAATTTCAAATGGATGGACTTGGTTAGTCCCATAACGTCTTACGCCATGTGCTCGGCAGGCTTCTCGCTCGGTTGCCGAAAGCTTCTGCGTCAAAGTCGCGCCGATATTCCGAGCTCCGATAACCCCGCTCTGCATGGAAGGTCCTTTCGTGGACGTGACCGAGTGCCCGCTTCAATCGCCGGCCGGCGAGCGAATATCATGCGGTCGTCGAGTTCTAGTAGCAGCCATTGCGCGCTGGCACGCTGTCGCGATGCTGCGGCAATTTCCCAGACCTCCTCTTCTAAACCGCTTCGTCTCGCGTCGACAACTATGCCGCCCATAAGGTCCTAAGCTTCAAGCGTGGCTCGCCTCGCGGTCCGCGTTGGCACGTTCACGCGGCGGTGCTGACTGCAGGCAGAATTGTCCCTGTGCTTTCGACGTCTGTTGCGGCTCAGCCAGATTCGCGAGCCTTTCCGGCGAAGCGGGTGAAGGCACGGAAATCGTCCGGCTATCCCTCGCAGCGCACGCCATCCGGCTTGTGCCCGATATCAGTCGTTAAAGAACTTCCGGGTCGGTGCCGGACTGAGATAAATTTGATAGAAGAAGTGCCGGCGATGCAATTTCTATTAATTCTAGGCTCACCTCGGTGCCATCGGCCGCACATTCCAAACTCTCACTAAGCTGCGTGCGCAATAGAGCGGTCAGTTCAAAGGTTCTGAGGGAGAGAGAAGATGAATGGGCGCATCATACTGAGATTCTCTGCAAAACTCGTACTTGGAGTTGCCTTTATCGGCGTCACTGGGTTTGCCGCCAGCGGTGCCGAAATCAAGCTTCTATGCGCCGTGGCTTTGCACCCGGCGATCGACGTACTGGTCCCGGATTTTGAAAGATCCTCGGGACACAAAGTAACCGTAGCTTACGGAAATGCGGGCGCTATCGCGGACCGTTTTCAAAAGGGTGAGGCTGCCGATCTTGTGATAAACGCTGCGCCACTGATGGGCCAACTTCGAGCGCAAGACAAAGTCATGGCGGGCGACCGCATCGTCATCGCGAAGGGCGGTGTTAGTGCCTTTGTGCGCAAGGGTGCCGCGAAGCCCGACATCAGTTCAGCCGACGCCTTCAAACGTGCGATGTTGGCCGCAAGCTCGATTACTTATCCTGATCCGGCCGGTGGGGGTGCCAGTGGCATCTACATGGCCAGCTTGCTCGAACGATTGGGCATCGCTGAGGAAATGAAACCCAAGACCAAGCTCTCTCCGCCCGGGAAAGTGCTGTACGCAAGCGTTGCCAGCGGCGATGTTGAGATCGGGTTCAATCAAATCAGCGAAGTCTTGGCCCAGCCATCCGTCGAGTTCGTTGGCCCGTTGCCGTCGACGATTCAGAACTACACCCAATTCGCCCCTGGCGTCGTTACCGGCGGCAACCAGACTGATGCCGCAAGAACGTTGGTCACATTCCTTACCTCGCCTGCCGCCCAGACCGTTAGGAGCAAAGGGGTTTGAATAGGAGCGAGTGGCGCGCCACACGGCTGCGCGCCTTCGGAGACTATTTTTCCTCCCAATGGAGATGTCCGAGTTGGGTCAACCGCGTCGGTTCGCCCCTCGGCCGGTGACTTCCGCTTTCCGCTGGACTCCAGACCAGCGGCTGCACCGCGCGGAGGGACGCGATGGGCCAGAAGCCGAAGTGCATGGAAATGAGACCGTCTCCGATCACGCCTTGAGTCGAGAGTTGGAGTATCCCTGCATAGGTTTCAGCAGAATTCATCTCGTAAGCGCAACATGCTTGAAGGAGGCCACTAGCGCCCTCTCCAGCTTTCCCCTCATGCCGCAGAGAATCTCGTATGCCGCCGCGCGCGGCATTGTCGGCTTGTACGGCCGGTGTTCGATCAGCGCCGCAAAGATATCCGAAATGGTGAGAATGCGAACGATGTCGGTGATGTTCTCGGCGCAAAGGCCGTCAGGATAGCCGCTGCCATCGAGATATTCGTGATGGTGCCGGACCGCATCGAGGACTTCAGGTGAGATGTCCTTGTGCCCCTTCAGCACATGGTAACCCGTCGCCGGGTGGGTTTCGACCAACGCTCGCTCGTTGTCGTCGAGGCGTCCTGGCTTGTCCAGGATCGCCAAGGGCACCCTCGCCTTTCCTATGTCGTGGAACATGGCAGCAGTGGAGAGCCGTTCAATGTCACTGTTACGGAAGCCGAGACTGAGGCCGAAATCGACCGCGACGCCGGTCACGAGCAGGCAGTGCTGGAACGTTCCCTCGTGATGGCGCCGCACAGTGGCCAGCCAATCGGATAGCCCATGCTCGGAAATTCGGTTGGTGATCTTGCGGCCGGCCTCTTTGGGACCGGCGACGTCAACCCGCTCCCCGAGGGTGATCGAGGTGAACATCGACGCAATGGCGGTTGCTGCGGCCTCAACCGTATTGTCAGGCTGCGAGATGCCGCTCGTCGACCCAGTTTCGTGGCCTGGATCAGCCAAAGCGGCCAGGAGCTTGGTCACGTCGATCTTGCCAGGCAACACCAACGTTGCGCCCAGCGCATAAGCTTGCGAGATGCAAAAGTGGGAGGTTTGCTCGACGAGGAAGATGCGCTTCTTTGCTTTGGCGAACCGCGCAGCTCTCCTTTTCAGTGCGGCAATGTTTTCGACCGCCCGCAGGTCGGCACGGACGACGACCGCAGCAGCAGCGTGCGGAAGCTTTGCTTCTACATCGAGCCGCTCGCCGGCAACGGTGAACTGCCCTCCAAAAAGCGAGCAGAGCCCGAAGAGCTTCTCGGAAGTGTCGGCCAATACGTGCACGAGCATGACTGGTGCCTGCGTTCGTCGGGTGCCGGTCCGAATGGGCCGGTGGTGCAAGGTTATTGGCTCACTTCGATGACACTGCTCGGCTCAAGTTGGTTTGCACGCCTCTGTGGCTCGCTGTCGTTTGGGCCTTCTTGCCATTTGCCTGGATAAAGTGGACGCCAGCCGTGGTTCCGTCGATCCAGACCAGCTCGCAGCGTCGATAGGCCAGTCCCGTCGACGACAGCAGCATGAAGAACTCCTTGGCCGAAAGAACATCGAGCGTCCCTTCGACTTCGATCTTGGCGCCGGTGTTCGAGATATCGAGCAAGACGCAGCTTCGCCGCCAAGTGCCGTCGGAGCCCATCAGGTTCACGGGCTGTCTGTTGTCCATGCGCACCCGAGACGCCTTGCGACCGTGGAATTTCATTGGTTTCCTGCCGATCTTGCAGTACGACCATGGGCGCCGGCGGACATTTCTCCCCAACGAACGGACCATTGGCTGGTCGAGAGATGAAGCGCTTCAAACAGCTCCTGAGCTCGTGCGCGTTCGCCTAATGAAAGCCCCGCGCCGCGAGTGTTGAGGACGGCTAACGTGGTCTGCCAATCCAAGCGCGATGCCCGGCACGCCATAACCGGACCTTCGTAACCGGACTCTGCCATAAGCAGCTCGATGGCCTCAATCGGTGCTCCCGACAGCACCGACAACGCCGTGAACAGGTTGGCTCTCTCACGCCGGATCGCGAACCGATTGACAGTCGAGTCGCTCAGCTTTCCGCTCCGATTGAGCGATATGATCTCCGGCCTCGCAGCGGCGTACTCAGTGTCGTAAGGTCGCTTCGCTGTCGCTAATACTTGCGAGGAAGCGGTTGCGTTGGAAGCCTTATTCGCTGGCCGTGGCGATGCCGACAGCAGCTCCCGAACCACCATGTCCGGGGTGTCTGGCCTCAGCGTCAGCGCTTTCGTGATCTCGTCGTCCTCCACAGCCCTACGGACCAAGTTGGCATAGGCCGCGCCTGAGAATTCAGCGCCCGGATTGCTGATGACGGCCAGACAAGTCTTGCTGCTGCCGCGCTGCAATATTGCCTCAGTCACTGGGCTTTCGATCCTGCGCCGGCCAGCAATGGCGAGAAGGTGATCCTCGCTGCCGGACGTCGCGATCGCCACGAGATCAGCCGGCGATAGGGCGGGAGATTTCATAAGGATCGGGACTGCGACCGCCGGATCGCCGCACGAGGCGAGACGTCGCAGGGTCTTCATCGGCGCAGTACCCAGCTCGGCGAGCGTCGTGCTGAGCTCGGCGAGCGTCCCCGGCGCAATCCGCCGGGCTAAGCGCATTAGAACGTCGTCAAGCAGGCCGACCTGCGGCTCTTGCAATCGGTTATTACCGTCGACGAGCAGCTCGGTGGTGCGCCAGAGCATGCGCGCACAACGTTCGGATGAGCTCCTCGCGATGGTGGCATCCAACTCAGTAATGAGATCGGCCGCAGAAATTGCCCTCATTGGCTGGCCCAGATTCATTCTAATATCGAAGGTATTACGCGCTAAAGTTGTTAAGATACCTTTTATGCGATACCTGACATGCGTGCAGTATGTTCTTATTCGCCTGAACAGCGCTTCGCTTCAGCACCGCTTCGTCGCTCGACCTTGGCGCTTGGCGGTCGCGTTCACGAAGAATAAGCTTGCGCTTCCGGGAGAGCGCGCCGCCAGTTCGATGAAGGCCCACGATACCGGCGTGATTTAGATCACAATCCGCTCTCCGGGATCGGTTCAGTATTGCACTCAACTGTCAGGTTGGCGGGAATGGAGCATCATTTGCAGGCAAGCGAGGAGACAAGATCATGCGCCTCTTATTTGCAACATTCGTGCGCTTTTTCATCGCAACATCAACGGCAGCAGCTCTTCTAGCGAGCGCGAATGCAGCCCTTGCTGAGAAGCGCGTCGCCTTCGTCGTCGGCAACGGCGCCTACAGGCAGGTGACGCCATTGCCCAACCCGCCGATCGACGCCAAGGCAATGGCGGCGACGCTGCGCAATGTCGGATTCGAGGTAATCGAAGGCTCGAACCTCACCCGCGATCAGATGACGGCCAAGCTGCTGGACTTCGGCCGCAAAACACAGGGCTCCGACGTCGCAGTGTTTTATTATGCCGGCCACGGCATCGCGGTTGACGGCAGCAACTATTTGCTGCCCGTCGACGCCGACATCAAGTCCGAGATGGACGTCAAGCTTGGCGCGGCCATCAACATCGACCTGACCCTCGACCAGACCATGAGCGCCGCCAAAGTCAAGCTGGTGTTTCTCGATGCCTGCCGAGACAATCCCTTCGCTGCCAAGATCAAGGCCAACTCGACGACCCGTGGCGTCAACGTGCAGAGCGGCTTGGCCGAAATGAAGTCCGGCGAAGGCACTCTGATCGCGTTTGCAACTGGCCCAGACCAAACAGCGCTCGACGGCCAGGAGGGCAACAATAGCCCTTTCACCCGCGCGCTGATCGACAACATCACCAAGCCGGGGGTCGAGATCCAGCAGGCCATGACCTCAGTCCGCGCGCAGGTCAACGAGGAGACGCAAAAAGGTCAGCTTCCCTGGGGCCACACCAACCTGATCGGTGCCGTCTACCTCAATCCAGCGCAGCAGACCCAGCTTGCCAACGCCACACCGAGCAACTCCACCAGCGCACCGGCCGCCAACACCAGCAGTCATTCCGACGGTATCGAGCTTGAGTACTGGCGTTCGGTGAAAGAGACCAACAAGCCCGAAGAACTCAACGCATATATCTCGGCATACCCAAACGGTCAGTTCAGGGCGTTGGCGCTGGCGCGGCTCGCGGCCATCGAGAACGGCCCGTCGACCACTGCCCGTAACCTTACCTCCGGTGTCGATCCTGCCACCTTCGCCGATGATGCCAGCCAGCTCACCGAAGATCAGATCGGCCTCGACAAGGGTCAACGCCGCGACGTGCAGCGTCGTCTCAACGGGCTCGGGTTTGACATCAAGGTGACGGGTGCATTCAACGGTGATACCCGCTCGGTACTCAAGCGATGGCAGGCCGCCCGCGGCTATCCGTCGACCGGCTATCTCAACAAGCTCCAGCACAAGGCGTTACTTGGGGAAATTGTTGCGAGCAACTCGGGAAGCAGCGACGAACCTTCCGAGGACAAGCCCGCCCGGCGAGCGCGCCGGGGCGGTAGCGGTAGCGGTGGCAGTGGTGGCGGACCGTTTGCCGGTCCGGGGCAACTTTTCGGAGGTATGATGCACGGTATGTTCCGACGGTAGCCCGTGATCAACAAGTCCAGGTTGAAATTCTAAGACCTTTGCAAAGTGAGGGACCCAATTCTTGGGTGAGCTTGCGCCGCTAGAAATGGGGATGTCCCGATCGGTGTTGAACTACGTCGGGCCGACGTTGCCGGAATGAATGTTACGCTGCCCTCGTGACGTGGGCAACGGGATTGATCGTCATGCGATTGTGGCGAGCTTGAAGGGCCGCACGCAGAACCGACAATTGCTTACGCGCCTTCAATCGTCGGAAGCCCTTGTTGGCCTCGATCATGCCGGCCGCGACCCATCGCAAGGCCATACCGGCATCGCGCCAGCGTTTGACGTTGCGCGTGACGCGGCGAATGGTGCCCATCATGTTCTCGGCGATGTTGGTGCAGGCGAGCGATCGACGAAGCTCCTTCGGCAGCTTCAACCGGACGACAGTCAGGATTTCGTCGAGGCCTTCGAGGATGCTGGCCGCTACGCCGGGCCATTGCTGGTCGAGTCGACGCGCGAGATTGCGGATCAATTTTTCAGCCTTGTCGGCGTCATCGAGCTCCCAGGCCTGGCGCAGCACCCGACGGGTGGCCGCATGATGCTCTTTCGGCAGGCGTTCCATGATGTTGCGCGCCTTGTGGATCTGGCAGCGCTGGATCGCAGCGGCCGAACCGAAGGTGCGGCGGATCGCCTTCGACAACGCCTTCGCTCCGTCGACGATGAACAGTCTTGGCATGGTCGGGTCGAGCCCGCGCGAGACCAGGTTGTCCAGCAGGGCCTGAACCGTTGCGGCGTTCTCGATCGCCCCTTCCACCAGCGCCAGCGGGTGCTTGTTGCCTTCGCCATCAACCCCGATCGCGGCGACTAGCACGAGATCGCCGCCGAGATGCAGCCCGTCGATTTGGACCACCAGAAGGTCGAGCGCGGACAAATCGGCAGCCATGAAGTCGGCTAGCCGCGCCGCCGACAGCGCTACGAACCGCCGCGAGGCCGCCGACTTCGAAACTCCCGATCCGGGCGGTGCCGGCACGTCACCCTCGGGCAGCCGGACAGCGCGGCCGAACCGGCGCGTCGACACATTGATCAGCATCAGGTTAATCGCCCAGCGACCGAGCCAGTCCTCCTGCGCCGCCGTTTCCCAGCTCGGGATCGTGACCTCGCGGCCATCCACGCCCCGGATCAGCGGGCGCTCGACCTCGATCTTGCCGCCGTGGAAACCAATCCCTCCCCGCGTTCGGCCCCAACGGTGCGCCCGCCGCGCCACATCGCGACCGTGGCGCGGCCCGCAGGCCGCCGTCACATCCGCCTCCATCATCGTGCCGAGCGCCTCGATCCCTGCCGCAAGGCAGAACCGATCGAAGCTCGCTCGCACTTCCGCAAACGCTTCGTCCACAGCCCCGGTCGCCGGCCAACCAGCCGGTGTGATATCTCTCGTCATGGCGTTGCTCTCCTTTGTGGAATCAGCTCCCCGAGCCTACCGGCTCAAGGTGGGCAACGCCGACCTCTTCAGAAATTCAAGAGAACCCGGGGCATCCCCCTAGAAATTGAACTCTGTCAGTGGATCCGGTGGGGAGACGAGATTGGACCGCTGGCAGCCATTGCCGACACGATGACGATCAAGTTCAGTGTTAACTGGCTGATGTCCTGCGGCCCGCTCGCTATTACCTACTTGTTAGTTTGTAGATCGCAGTCGTTGTGCTAACAGCGCCGTCCCTCGAAGAACTAAGGAGCTAACTTGAAACGTCCTGCCAAGAAGAAGAAGCCGACGCGCCGCGAGTGGACACCCGCTGATTTACGGTCGCTCAAGAAGTACTCGAAGGATCGAACGCCAGTCCTGAAAATCTCGAAGGAGATGAAGCGAACTATCGGTTCTCTGCGCCAAAAGGCCCTCGTGTTGGGCATCGGCCTGGGTCACCAACGCTGACAAAAAACAGAGCTGCGCAGCGAATATGCTGCGCGGCCTGCCCTTGAACTATACTTTCGGCGGTGTCCACTTCGTGCGCTCAGCGGGTTGCGGCAGCATTGCGGCGTACCGCTCACCCTGCTCTACCATGCGCGCGACTGGCGAGCCCGGTGCAACGTGCGGCAAGAGCCCGCTCGCGACAACGCTGCGGCTAATCGCGTCTAGCTTCACCGCTGCTTGATTGGGCGTTTCTGCGAGTGCGTTCAGTGCTTTAACTACGTCGCGATCAGTCATTGCCGCTCTCCGCGTTGTCCGCGTCTCACGTAAACGGCTTGGCGCCGTTGCCGGTGCGCAGATAGTTCGTCGGCACTTCTTTGCTAAACCGCTCGCCGTCGGCGTAGCACCGAGCTGAGCCAACCCCGATGCAGCTCGCAAGCAAAGCAGTGATCGTCTCCAGGGCGTCAGCGACGCGTTCAAGCTGAGGCGCGGCGGCGGCGATCGTTTCAATTGCTTCGGCGGCACAGTCTGCGACGTGCAGCCGATCTTGGCCGCGATTGTCCTCACTGCCGCCCAGCGCGACGGGTGCTCGCCGGCGTGATCCAAAACCATCCGAACCGCTCGGGTCCGGACCTCGGGTGAAAACTTGTTCGTCGTCTTGCTCGTCATGGCTCCGTCCTCTCAGGAGTTGGAGCCTCCGGCAAACCCGAGACGGTTCACCGGCCTAGCTAGGGTCTGTACCTAATTTGCCCATTCTGATTCCCGTGCCCAACAGTGATTCGGACGGGGGCTTCGATGCGCAAAGGACTGTTCTGGCTCAACGACAAGCAGTGGGTTCAAAGAAAGCCGCATCTGCCGACGAACCTGTCAATCGGCGTTCGACTGGGACCCCTATCGGCACTGCGTTCCGAGAGCGCACGAGACGGCTTCCTGTGCCCGTTGATAGATGGCCGCAGCGAACGTCTCCGGTGGGCTAGATAAGCAGCGCCGCGTAACGTGATCGTTCTCCGAGTGTGGGCGTCAAAGGGCATTTCGATTCGACGGAGCTGAAATTTCTGTGCTTTGAGAGACTGTCCGCAAGCTGCTCCAGCCGGAAGGCTCTTCGTGTAAGTACCTCGTAAGCAGATGAACAGTAAGGGAGCCGTTAGCGCCACGTACGCCGGTAGCGAGGGCTGTTCTTTGAAAACTCGCTGAGTTGAAGGTTTTCCAACACTTGAACTTCGAAGACAGGTAGGCTGCGAAAAGAGATGCACACCTAGTTCAGCTGGGTAGAGCGGGCTCCTGCAAAGGTCAAGAGGCCACACGTTTGGGTCGTATCGAATGCGCAATTATGATTGCTCGCGAGCGAGGCGAACGCATTTGAGCGTGGCATAGAGGCGGTCACCAATGCAGTCGAATTTCAGCGCCCTTACTTTTGTTGGTCGACGTGATCGCTAATGAAGCTGCTTGACCAATGTCAGCTACGTTGAGCTGCGATGACGCACCCGAAACCCATTGAGCGTTGTGCGCGTCCGCACTACACCACCGAATGAGTGCCGAAGGGCTCGGTCGCGACGTTCACTAGAAGTGAAGATAGCGACCAGCGACCGACTTTCAAAAGCACGCGCAAGGCGCCGTGGTTGATGGCGCCCGAATGATTCTCTCTGTCATGCGGAGCTCTTCATTCGGCAACATCGTTGTTGACGGACGAAAGAGTGCGGACCAAGAGAATGGATCGAGCTCTCAATCGAAGAAGGCAGGTTTGTTCGCGTCAGTTGCGAATGCGAAGGCTGCTTCAACGTCACTCTCGATAGTTCTACCTCGCGACAGCGGAGGTAGCCGATCTTTCGGGAAAAAGATCGCCTCGCTCGTCTCCAATCTGGGCCGGGCCTCACCGCCTGAGAGCCTATCGCAAAGAAAGAAAACTTTGTAGAAATCCCGGACATCAGGCGAATAGGAAGCGCCGGCCTTGTGTCGGACCCCGTAGAGGCGACGAACAGACACTTTCAATCCGGCCTCTTCGTACAACTCCTTTGCGATATTTTGGGCAGCAGAAAGGCCAACGTCTGCAAAGCCGCCAGGCAAGGCCCAAAGACCATCGCTCTTCTCACGGACCAGAAGGACCTTGTTCTCTTCTACGATCGCTCCGCGCACATCGACTTTCGGTGTCGCATAGCCCTTCGCGAAATCAGAGATGGGAGCCCTTCTATCCTCTCGATGGGAACACTTCCCAAGTCGGCGAGCATTTCATTGGCTATGGAGGCAATCTCCTCGTAACGTTCTCGATCAAATTGATCTCGCGCAAAATGGAGCCCACTAGACGCAATAGCTTGCAATCGCTTCCCATACGTCAGCCACTGAGGCTCCATAGCGCACTCCGTCATCATTCCGGTGATATCATAGCAAGCGGCGCATTGAGGCGAAAGCTTATGCTTTGGAATTCAGCCCGAGTCAGCGCAAACAGCCATAAATGACCAATCCCGAGTCGCCGCGCATTCCAGCGAAGTCGCTCCCGCAAAAACGGATTGCGAGGCAGGGTCTTGAATGCCCAGCGCGGCGATCATCGGACAACGAAGGGCGGAATTCGCCGCGACGCGGCCTCCTGAAGATCGGGATCTCCTGCCCCAGCTTCTGTGTACGGGTCCTGTGACGGCCCCTGGTACGTCATTTTGAGCTGAGCGCGCTTGTGCGGCGTGAGCGATGTTATGAGGTCGCAAGTTCCAGCGCACGAGTCCGCAGTTTGCGCTTGGCGGGATGTCCTGGAGATCGGCCTGCATCAGAGGCCCGCGTGAATGCTTGCGCCGGTCGCCTCCATACCGCGCGTCCTCGCAAATCGCCGAACTCGAGGCTACGCGGCGGCGACTGATTAAAAACTAGCTCCGCTGTGGCAGGGTGGCCGGTCCGAAGAGCGAATTGGGGTCTAAGGCGCAGCATAGTGGGCAAGCTGACATCGACTGCTTCGATGATGACAAATGTGTTCGAACCAATGGCGAAGGCACCGAAGGCACCGATGGTTCGAGCGGTCGAAATGAGCTTCGTACGTGCGATCGGAAGAGGTGAGACGATGGTCTAGGTTGTTCATGGCGGCACGTCGTGCGGCTTAGGAGGAAGGCTCGATCATGATGTTTCGAAATCGCGCCGGCCTGCAGATAGAGATGATATCTGAGGACCAAGTGCTCTGCACTCTGCTCTATCGTGCCATTTCCATGAGGACAATCTCGATCGGATCTCCGCCAAGCCCATGAGAGAAGTAGCCCTTCTGGATGGCCCTGAAGCCATGACGTTCATAGAACCGTTGCGCGTTCAAGGTTGACTCGATTTTGATTGGTCCTGGGTGTTCCTTTGCCGCGGCTTCAAGACCAGCTTTGAGCAATCGCTCACCAATTCCGCGGCCTGCTGCCTTCGGCAAAACGAAAAGGCGGGTCACCTCGCCAGGAACTGAGTCGACGAACCCCAATACCTCGCCGTTCTGCTCGGCTATGATCGTGGTGCCCGCAGCGATGACATCCTCGTAATATTTGGCAGTACGTTCTCCCATCCACCCCTCCAGTTGCTCGGGCTTGTAATGGGTGATTGCCAGTTCTTGAACCGATTGTGCCGTCACGTCATAGAGCGCCTGGGCATCGCCAGTGCAAGCCGCGCGCAATACCGTTTCGCCATCAACTTTTGTGCTGCTCATTGGTGATTCCTTCGCAACCATCCACCAAAACTTATCTCAGATTGTGGCCGCAGCATTCCCGCAAAATTGCAGCGGGATGAGCCAAATCGTGATCTGTAGCGGGTCGCGTGCACCGAATCGCTGCATCCTGACGCTCCGCATTTGCACGCCCGGCCGGGCGAGAAGATGTACGCGTCATGCCAGCGTGAAATATCTCCACTTCGAAGGGGCCAAGCTGCGAGACGTCATACTCGCCGAGCTCGCCGGGGTGGGGTAGATCGACGCAAAAGCATCAAATAAGCCGCTTTTCGAAACAACAGCGCCGGTTGTAGCGAAAAAACTTCTGGAAGGCTTGTATGATGCGGGGCTTACGCAGATTGGTGCTCGAATATCCCGCCGAGCTTGAGATCACACAGGATGTGGAGAGGTGCTGGGGCCGTGGCAGCTTGGCCGTCGTCCCCGGGTATTCAGGCACGACCATCGGCCGGCCCTTATCCTGAGTTGCATGACGGCGTTGAACACCTCGCGATGAACTGAATGGCCAGAATCATGAGCTTATCTCCTCCTGATAAACGAACAAAGCTAATCCTTGCCGCTCTGATGATCGCTGCGTTCGCTATTGGCTTAGATACGTTTGTCATCATCGGGGCACTAGAAGTGATTTCTCGTGACCTCAACATTTCAACCGGTGCGGCGGGATGGATAATCTCAATCTACGCACTCTCCTACGCGGTTTTTGCGCCGCTGAATGCCTGGATGTTCCGGGCCGCAAGCCGCCGCAATGTCCAGATCCTATCCGTTTCAATCTTCATCATCGGCAACGTGATCTGTGCGATCGCTCCGAACTTTGCAACCCTGGCTGCAGCTCGCGTCATTTCAGCCTACGGCGCAGCCATGTTCACCCCGGCGGCCACCGCATTGGCAACCGAGCTCCTGCCGCCCGGTCGCAAAGGGTCGGCGTTGTCCCTTATCTTCGGTGGTATGACCGTTTCACAAGTCGCGGGTGTTCCGGCGACCAGCTGGATCGCTGATGCCATCGGCTGGCGTTTCGCATTCGGTTTCGTGGCAGTTGCGGGGCTCCTGGCATTGCTGATCTTTGCCCCTATGATGTCCGGTGTCTCTGCAAAGGCGCCGGAGCGCGGAAATGGCCCGGCTTCGAAAGACTTCCCCAAGGCTATCTACGGTGTTCTTTCGGTTACCCTATTCGTGGTCATTTCCGAGTTCGTTGTTTACTCCTATGTGAGCGTCATTATCACCGGTTCTCTGCTTACAGGCGTGCCGCTGCTCTCAGGCGCGCTCTTTGCGTACGGTTTCGGAGCTGTGACAGGAAACGCAGCGTGCGGCTTTCTAACTGATCGCTTCGGCCCCTACAAAGTTCTCATTGCGGTGATCGGCGCACAACTAATCGTTCTCGTAGCTCTGGTAGGGTTCGGGCATCATGGTGCCTTAACCGTGCTCATCGCATTTCTTTGGGGCAACGCGAGTTACATGTATCTCGTTCCGATCCAGCACCGGCTTCTCGATCTAGCCGGGGAGAGGTCGAAGCTAGTTTTGGCAATGAACAGCTCGACCACCTTTGCAGGAATAGCCAGCGGGGCCTTTCTCGGCGGTATCCTCGTTGAAACTAGCGGGGTCACATCCCTTGCTGTAGGGTCGATCCTGATTGGCCTCATCGGCTTCGGACTGGCTGTTGCCTTTATGAGTGAAGTTGCAGCTGCAGAAGCTGCCACTCCGGCATTCCGCGGGTTCGACTAGGCATACGACCCTATGACCAGACCTCATAGAGCAACGGCATCCACCACTTGGCACGCTCGACGATCCTTCACCGCGCCCATCTACTCAATCTCTTCGAAAGTAAAAATGCGCTGGCCCGCACCGCGGCGCCTGGCAGCAGGCTAGGCGCCGCGGATGCGGTTATTATGCCGAGCACTGAAAGTGCAGTAACGTATTCTTGAGATTGTTGGCCACCTGGCTATCCAGCACCCGCCGGCCTCGATGGCCACATGGGTCAATACTGATTTACTGCGCTCAGAGTCAGAAATGCTTTCAATGCCGAGGTGGCGTACTGAGATTGATCGAATTCGTTCAATCAGACCGGGCTGTCAGGGCCCAGTGACTCGGAAAGCCTGAAAATGTTTCAGGCAGAGACCTGTTGTCAAGCTGGAAAGTATGGTTGCATAGAAAGGAGACGCGAACTTGGAACCTCCGTCCGAATTGAACGAACTGCGGAGCAGCATCGACAATCTCGATGCGGCCCTTATCCACATTCTCGCGGAACGTTTCAGGTGCACTCGGCAGGTCGGAGAACTAAAAGCGCGACTTCAATTGCCTTCGGCAGATCCAGCTCGTGAGGAACGCCAGATAGAAAGACTACGTACGCTCGCACAGGCAGCTAGCCTTGACCCAGAGTTCGCCGAGAAGTTCCTATCATTCATTATCAAAGAAGTGATCCTGCATCACGACCTTACTCGTGGAGCAAACGCCGACGTGTAAAAATGCGCGACCGCCCGCGCGCTCTCGTCCGAGCCGCCGATCTTCAAGCTTGGCTGAAGCCGTATGCGCTCGATCAGTGCTGACCGTCTTAGTCTGGAGGATCACGCCCCAACCAGAAGCCCGGGCCCTTAAACCACACATTCTCTGAGTCGCTAGATCTCGGCTCACCTACGTGCAACGCGCGAATTGGAAGGTTGCGAAGCGGCAACCCGTCGATCGTGTCATGTAGACGTCTTGCAGCGTCCGCATCGCGTCCACCCGTGCAAGGATAGATGGAGACGGCACCAATGGAAGAGGCCTCGAAGTGGTCTCGACGCCGTACCACATGGAGAAGAAAGCCTTTCCAGGTTTCGTCGGTCATAGGCATCAGAAGCCGGCCACCTTCGACAAGGCGATCAAGCCAGACACGGGATGGGTGAGTGGCTCCAGCGAACACGATGGCGATATCAAGCTCGCCGACATCTACCGTCCGGCCGTCGCCCGAGACGACATCGACCTGGGGCCAGCTCTCGAGGTTTACTCGGGCCCGCGACGCCAACTCTGGGTCGGTTTCGATCGCCGTCACACGACCAGCGGGTCCGACAATCTCGGCCAGCACCGCCGAATAGTATCCGGTGCCGGCACCGACCTGAAGTACCTGCTCGCCGCGGGCGATGTTAAGATGGTCAAAATTGCGGGCCCAGAAGCTGGGCATTCCATTGTTGAGGTTACGACTCGCATCGATCGTCACGAGAACGTCATGGTAGAGCCAGCGCGGGTCGTCATCAGGGGTCAGAAATGGGTCGCTGTATGGGTCGGAGATGATGCTCCACGGTCCGGGACCTACGAATTGCTCGCGCCGAACGGTGGCAAAAGCCTCGATCAGCTTCGGGTTACGCAGGACCGGGACTTTGTATCGCAGGTCTTCTGCATACCAACGGCGCGCCGCTGCCAACGTGTCGTCCATGAAGGCTCTCCTGTTTCGATACAGACGATGCGTCTGAACTCCGGTCGGGCAGACACGTCAGAAATGTTTTTCTTCGGCTGTCCGCACTGGGCTAGCTGGAGCGCATAGCAGTGTGAACATCGAACCATTGACTATTACTCCCCATCCTGCCAACGCGGTCGCCCATGCGACTGATGTCGCATCTGCGATAGATGCGCTGTCCGATATCGATCTCGTGCGGCTCAAAGCTCTTGCACGATTGTGGAGCCGCGACCTCCCGGGAGGGCTCTCCTGGAGCGACATCCTCCACGAGGCGATTGCACGCACCCTCGACGGCTCGCGCCCCTGGCCGCCCGGCGTGCCCATCCTGGGCTTCCTGTCGGGCGTGATGCGCAGCATCTGCAACGACCATTGGCGTCGTGCGCGGCTTGAGCAAAGGCTGTTCGTGAGCCGCGATAACGAGGACCAGCGGAGCGGGCCCGGTGGAGATGCCGACGAGGTGCCCGATCCGGAGCGGATCTTGGTTGCCGCACAGACGCTGGCCAACATCTATCGGCTGTTTGAGGGTGATCCACTGGCGCTGAAAATCATGGCAGGCATGGCTGATGGTCTGGCGGCTAGAGAGATTTGCAAGATCCATGAGATGTCCGAGCTCGATTACGACACGACACGACGACGGATGAGGCGCACGTTGCTGCGCCAACACCAGTACTGGAACAAGTGATGACACGCTGGCACCCGAGTCTCGATCTGGAGCGACTGTTCGAATCGCTGAGCGTGGAAATCCTTTCCGCCACCGATGAGGAGGTGCGCCAGATGTCCGACCGTCAAGGATGGAAGGTCGCTAATACGGCTCAAGAGCTCAGAAAACTCATCAGGGCTGCGGGGGCGGATGTTGGCGTGAAACAAGACCGCGACGGGCGCGGGAGAACTGGCGTCGGCGGCAGTATTGGCGGCGTTGAGCAAGCGGAGAAAAATCAGCAATAGACAATAGTATGCCGGGGGATATCGTCCGCGAGCGTCCACGATGTCGCCCTTCGGCCCCAGAACTCGGCGGCATCGCCCATCGTCGATGCTGACCTGTCAGGTGCGAGCGGGTCTGCCGCGGCGAGTCCAGAGAGCGAGGAGCGCGGTCGCGACTAAGATCATCACGCCGCATGCCATGTAGAGCTGAGCTTCCGTCGTATTCGGAAGCAAAGTGGGAAGCAGGAAGATCAGCGCACCAACCGCTCCGGTTAAAAGACTAGTAAAGGCCTGAACGCGTCCGATTAGCGCCGAATCGACCACGGTTAAGAGATCTCCGTTCGCCGCCGCCCGCGACAGGTTCCACAGCATCCCAGCCGCCGCATAGAGCACAATTGCGACAAGCGGGTCGGTCGCAAAGCCCAGGATGAGCAACGAGCCCGCCGCGCCGGCCACAAGGGGCGTCGTCATACGAGCCATTCTTCTGGCCACCGCTGGGATCCCCGCAGCGGCTAGAGCGGCCATGCCCGCAATCGCAGCCGTCATCTCGAGTGTACCGAAGAGGCGACTACCTCCGCCGAGCGAATGACTGACGAATCCAGGTAACAACAGATTTGTGATCTGAATTACGGCAAATACCAGGCCCACTGATACCGACGCGGATAGGCTTTGTTGCTGATTCCGCTCGATGTCGCCCACCATTCCGGAATGATCTCGCCCACCGTTCCGATTTGATGTCGCCCGCCGTTCCGAGATGATCTCGCCCACCATTCCGGGATGATGTCGCCCGGGGTGACGAGGCCTCTTCTGGCTCCGCTACGGTCCCGCCTTTCGGCTTTGCGAAGGGGGACCTGGATGCCGACGGAGAGGTTTGCGATGCGCCATGTGCGCGAGGTGATCAGATTGAAGTCGGCCGGGATGCCGACCCGCGAGATTGCGCGGCGGGTCGGCACGGCCCCTTCGACGGTGCGGTTGACGATCCGCCGGTTCGAGGCGGCGGGGCTGACCTGGCCGTTGCCAGACGACGTCACCGACACGGTGCTGGAGGCCCGGCTGTTCGCCAGCGCCGGAGCCGGTCCGGGCACCCGGCGGGGCCATCGGCGGCAGGCCGAGCCGGACTGGGCGGCGGTGCATCGCGAGCTCAAGCGCAAGCACGTGGACGCTGTCGATTGTGTGGGAGGAGTACATCGCGGGCGAACCCGGCGGGTATCGCTATTCGCGGTTCTGCGAGCTCTATCGGGCCTGGGAAGGCCGCCTGTCGGTGACGATGCGCCAGTCGCATGCGGCCGGCGACAAGCTGTTCGTCGACTATGCCGGCGACGGCGTGCCGGTGGTGATCGACCGGCTGACCGGCGAGCGGCGCGCCGCGCAGATCTTCGTCGCAGTGCTCGGCGCATCGAGCTTCACCTACGCGCAGGCGACCTGGACGCAGGGCCTCGCCGATTGGATCAGCGGCCACGTCGGTGCCTTCGAGGCGATCGGCGGCGTGCCGGCGCTGCTGGTGCCGGACAACACCAAGGTCGCCGTGATCAAGGCCTGCCTCTACGATCCGCAGATCAACCGCAGCTATGCCGACATGGCGGCGCATTACGGCACCGCCATTCTGCCGGCCAGGCCGCGACGGCCACGGGACAAGGCCAAGGTCGAGCAGGCGGTCCTCATGGTTGAGCGCTGGCTGCTCGGGCGGCTGCGCCACCGCACGTTCTACAGCCTTGCCGAGGTCAACGCGGCGATCGCCGAGTTGCTGACCCGGCTCAACGAGGAGCGGCCGATCCGGCGGCTCGGCGTCACTCGCCGCAAGCTGCTGGAGGAGATCGACCGGCCGGCACTCCAGGCCTTGCCGGAGAGCCCTTACGTGTTCGCTGAGTGGCGGATCTGCCGGGTCAGCATCGATTATCACGTCGAGATCGAGGCGCATTATTACAGCGTTCCGCATCGCTTCGTCCGCGCCGAGGTCGAGGTGCGCTTCACGGCCCGCACCGTCGAGATATTCCACAAGGGTGAGCGGATCGCCGCGCATCAGCGCATGAGCGGCAACCACAAGCACACGACCGTGCCGGAGCACATGGCATCCAGTCATCGGCGCTACGCCGGCTGGACCATCGAGCGCATCCGTAGGGACGCAGCCTCGATCGGGCCGGCGACCGCGGCGCTGTGCGACCTGATCCTCGACGAGCGCGCGCATCCGGAACAGGGCTTCCGCGCCTGTCTCGGCATCATCCGGCTCGCCCGATCCTACGGGCACGAGCGGCTCGATGCCGCCGCCATGCGGGCGATCGATATCGGCGCGCGCACCTACGGCTCGGTCAAATCGATCCTCGCCAACAATCTCGATCGGCGTCCTTCACCCAAGCGCTCCGCGGACGACGCGCCGATCCTTCATCCCAACATCCGCGGGCCGCGCTACTACAATTAGGAGATCTCATCTTGCTTACCCATCCGACCCTCGATCAGCTCCACGCGCTCGGCCTTCACGGCATGGCCAAGGCCTTCGCCGACATCGAAGCCGGCGGCGACGCCGCAAGCCTCGGCCACGCCGAATGGCTCGCGCTCCTGCTCGAACGCGAAGCGTCATTGCGACGCGACAAGCGGCTGTCGAAGCGGCTGCAATACGCCAAGCTGCGCCAGGAGGCCTGCGTCGAAGACATCGACTACCGCACTCCACGCGGCCTCGACCGCAGCCTGCTGACGATGCTGGTCGAAGGCCGCTGGATCGATGACCACGCCAACCTGCTGATCTGCGGGCCCTCCGGCGTCGGCAAGAGCTGGCTCGCCTCAGCGCTCGGCAACAAGGCCTGCCGCGACAATCGCTCCGTGCTCTATCAGCGCGTCCCGCGACTGTTCAGCGATCTGGCCTTGGCGCGCGGTGACGGCCGCCACCCCCGCCTGCTGCGCGCGCTCGGCCGCGTCGATCTCCTCATCCTCGACGACTGGGGCCTCGAGCCGCTCGACGCCGCGGCCCGCCACGACCTCCTGGAGATCCTCGAGGACCGCTACGGCCACCGCTCCACCATCGTCACCAGCCAGCTTCCCGTCGATCAATGGCACGCGCTGATCGGCGACCCCACCTACGCCGACGCCGTTCTCGACCGCCTGGTCCATAACGCCCACCGGATCGATCTCAACGGCGAGAGCCTGCGGCGAACCCGTAAGCCCGGCCGAAAGGCCTGAGCCCGTGGCCCTGTGGACATGCCGCTGCGCTTGGACAACGCGAAGGGCGTTGCCCACATGCCCACAGCAGGAGTAGCAAAAAACAAGTCCTTCGAGCCGCGATTCAAGATTGACCACGCGGCTTCGCGATGCCAGAAACCAGACAGCCAGAACGCCTCGCGCCCCGAGCGACATCAAATCGGAAGGGTGGGCGAGATCATCTCGGAATCCTGGGCGAGATCAAATCGGTACACCCGGGCGAGATCATCGGAATCCGCAGCTTTGTGGCTCGTTCACAAGATAGTTGATCGCTTCACGAGAAGCCGAAAACAGATTGAGGCGTTTCGCTAGGTGTGTGCCGCTAGGATCCGCGGTCAGATTCCTCAACAGGGGCAGAACGGAGATCGCCACGAAGGCAAACAGGGCGGCGGTCGTCGCGCTGCCGACGTGAGCGATGGCGTAGCCGGCCGCACCTGTGCCCAAAGCCATCCCCCCCTGATTGAAGAACGACAATCGCAGGTTAAAGCGCATGCGCTCGGTCTCGGGAATCAGCGACTGCAGGATGCCGCTCGTCGCGCCTGCTAGAAGCGCGTAGCCGAAAGCTCCGAGAACTGCGGATAGAAGGAGGATAGGACGCGAGAGTGCATCGGGCAAAACTTGTACCGGAGCCAACATTAGCAAGCCTACAGCTCTGACGAGTTGTCCCGATGCGGTGACCCTGAGGCGATTGTGACGGTCGACGAGATGTCCGCTAAGCGGCGCCAGGGCAAAACCGGCAAGACTGGAGGCCAGCAGAACCAGGCCCACTAGGTTCGATCCGCCCACATCGAACGCAACCCACGCTGGCATGACAATCCCGGCGCCGACGATGAAGAAGGAGATGGAAGAAAAGCCAATGAAGCAACGTCGCTGCATTACTTGCGAATGGAACCCGTGCATCTCTCTCGCTTGGCTCACTGCAAAACGATCTCGGAAAACCTGCCCGCCGGTGCGGTCACAGTTTACGCCTGAGTATCCGCGAGTGCTGCGGGCAATCACGAATAGATCCTCGCATCAGGAGACAAATGCGCGAAGCTGGCGGTGGGCTGCCTTGCTCACGGTCGTCTTGGCCTGGGTCAGAACATCAGCCCACAGCGCCCCGTCGAGCTCGCAATAGTCAAACAAGAATCGCAGTATGCGCAGCTGGTGTCCAGCCACCATCCGGCACACAAAATAGACAAAGGACTCACTTTCGTCCAAGCCATATCCGGTCAGGAAGGCCTTCCACTGTGCGCCAACATGGCCATCGGCCGTGAGTTCTAGCCAAAGCACCATGGCCGCCACGTCGAGCCATTGAGGGCCGCGGCCACAATCATCGAAATCGAAGAATGTGACGCGCTCGTCCTGAACCCGCATGTTCATCGGCCTGACATCGCCATGACAAAGCCCTGTCGGGCCAATCGACTGGCTTGCACCGGCGCCCAGGAGCAGATTTAGTGATTTGCTGATGTCGTCGGCAAGCCTTGGAGACCTCTCGGCGATCATCGCGAGCGTCTCCTTGTCTCTCGCCTCGCTCAGAAGTTCCCTGCTCGGCGCCAGTTTCGTGAGCCTGGTCTGGCGGTGCAAATCGGACAGGGCAACGCCGGCGCGATACCAGTCGGCCGGTGTAGCCGCGAGTTCCCGCCCCGCAGCCGGCGCGAAGACGCCAAGAAGGCGCTTGGTGCGGTCAGGCAATTCGAATGTGGAGAACGACCTTCCCTCATGGTCGATGAGGGGCCGAGAAGCGTCAAGCGCAGGCGTACTTTGAAGGGCTCGGAGCACGGCCATTTCGCTGGCCACGTCGGCAGCGGAGCGGCCCCACGTTCGATACAGACGAACGAAAGCCCGATCTTGGGCGCCGTCACGAACCACGAACGTCCAATTCGCACCTTTCACAACTGTCGAGACCCTGCCCGTTAGGCCATAGGTATCGGCAACGTAGGCGTGAATCGTTCGCTCGACAGCCGCGCGTAGTTTCTGTTCCATCTCCACCTGTCCCATTGCCGAGGTGTCACTCGGATAACACGAACACCATGCCCCGTCCTGACACGGCCGATCGACATGCGCCGAGCAGAGCAGATATGCGAGTGTGTAGAATTCTGGTCGGATAAGCAGGTGTGAACGGCGCAATGCCAGAGGGCGCTCAGGTTGAGCCTGCGCGCTTGTCCGAAATTCCAAACCGGGATTGCAAGTGGCGTCGCCCTGTCGGCAAGAGTGTGCCGAATGCGCGGGGCGGGAAGTGCATGAGCCTTTGAATCCGGCTTCGCGCCAATCAGCAAGGGTTATGAGTACAGACTCTAGCTTGCGCGGCTTGGAGTTACCGCATGCGCGCCTTCAATGGACCGGCGCGACCACGCCTGGCCGAGTCGTTTTGGAGCTGTCCTTACAAGCAGCAGCAACCTATCAGGATCTGTGTGGTCCATTGAGTTGAGGCGCGTCCTCCGTCCGTTTGCGGGCAAGAGGTAGCAGTAGCTCCGATGGGATTGGCGGGACATGGTGTCGGCGGGCAGCATTGGTCCTCAATGCACGCTAGCCCTATGCGCCTTCTTGGCTTGCGAAATCGAAAGTCCTGGCGCATTTCATGCGACTTCTCCGCTGACGAGGCTCGATGAGCGATCGGTTACGACAGGTCGGACGAGGCGCGGTACGGCAGCAATCAGACGCTTGGTATAGTCCGCTCGCGGATTGAGGAAAACCTCATCCGTGTCGCCACTCTCGACGACGCGTCCATGGCGCATGACCATGACCCGGTCGCTGAGATGGCGGATAACGCCGAGATCGTGCGAGATGAAGAGATAGCTCATACCGAGCTGCGCCTTGAGATCGCCGAGTAGATCGAGCACCTGCGCCTGGATCGAGACATCCAGAGCGGAAACCGGTTCATCGCAGACGATGACGGCTGGCTTTGGCGCGATCGCACGCGCGATCGCGACGCGTTGGCGCTGGCCGCCCGAGAGCTCAAGCGGCCGGCGATCCAGGAATGCTGGCGATAGGCCCACCGACTCGAGCAGCTCAATAACGCGCAGGCGACGCTCCGACCCGGTGTCCACATCAAGGAGGCTGTCAGATATGATGCGGCCGACGGTCCAGCGTGGATCAAACGAGCTGAGCGGATCTTGATAGATCACGGAGATCGAGCGGCGTCGCGCCCTACGCTTTCGTTCGGCGATTTCGCTCCACGCCTCTCCCTGGAACAGAACGGCTCCCTCGTCGGGAGTATCCAGAGCCATCGCCAGGCGGGCTGTGGTGGATTTACCTGATCCTGATTCCCCCACAAGGCCCAGCGTTTCGCCTGACCGAAGCTCGAAGGACACACCATCAACCACTGTCCGCGGGACGCCATCAGGGCCGTTGAATCGCTTCACAAGATTGGTCGCACTGAGGATGATTGCAGTGGATTTAGGCGAGGGTTGTTGTTGCAGCGGGCTCAGAGACTTGGGTAGCCGTGCAATCGCCGTGGACGACAAACGGGAGCCGCGGGGACGTCCCGAGGGTACCGCGTTCAGGAGCTGCGAGGTGTAATCGTGTTGCGGGTCGCCGAAGATCTGCGCAGCTGGTCCACGCTCGACGACCTCGCCTTCGCGCATGACCAGAACATCATCCGCCATGCGCGAGACCACCGCCAGGTCATGGCTGATCAGGATCAGAGCCTTGCCCCGTACCTTGGTTTCCTCGAGCAGCGCCAGCACCTGTGCCTGCACGGTCACGTCGAGCGCGGTGGTTGGCTCATCGGCGATCAAGAGGTCTGGATCGAGTGCGAGCGCCGACGCAATGAGGGCTCGCTGGCGTTGGCCACCGGACAATTGATGCGGCAGCTGCCAGGCGTTGATCTCAGGCTCAGGAACCCCAACGAGTTCGAGCAGCTCAACCACGCGGCGTTTGAGTTCCTCACGGGAGTGGACAGCACGATGGAGAAGGAGGCCCTCGCCGATTTCCCTGCCGACCTGACGGAGTGGATCGAGCGAGAGAAGGACGTCCTGCAGCACGAAGCCGATCTTCTTGCCCCGGATGAGCCGCCATGAACGTTCATTGAGGTCAGTCAGGTCTGTGCCTGTGAAGTTCATCTCGTGCGCATGAACATGTGCCCCATGGCCCGCAAGCCCGACGAGAGCGCGCGCGGTTACGCTCTTGCCCGAGCCGGATTCGCCGACGATCGCGAGGCAACGCCCCGGTCGAAGCGAGAACGATACGCCACGCACGGCCGTGCCGTCTGGATTGTCGCGTCCGAACGACACGCGCAACGAATCTACGTTGAGAAGACTTGGCTGAGGAAGCTGGGGGGGAAGAACATGCAACATGTCAGCCCTTTCCTTCGAGGCGGTTCTGCAGATAACGTCCGATCACCGTCACGCTGAGAGCAAAGATCACCACTGCCAGACCCGGCATGATCTCGAGCCACCACGCATAGATCACGTAGTTGCGCCCAGCATTCAGGAGCGCGCCCCATTCAGGGGCTGGAGGGGGAACACCGAGTCCCAGAAACGCAACACCCGACGCCCAGATGATGGCCTGGCCGACGCCAAGCGTGATCATCGCGGTCAACGGGTTCATGGCATTGGGGAGGATGTGCCGTCGCACGATACGCCAATACGGATGTCCAAGCGCCTTGGCTGCCTCCACATATCCTGCGCCCTTAACAGACAGCACCTGCCCCCTGATCATCCGGGCATAACCCGGCGCCGTCCCGATCCCGACCGCGATGACCAACGTCAGCACAGTCGTGCCGAAAACGGCCACGAACAGAAGCGCAAGGAAAAGCACCGGAAGCGCGAAGAGCGCGTCGAGCAAACGGCTGAAAACATTATCGATGGCTCCGCCGCAAAGACCGGCGGCAAACCCCAGAACGAGCGCAATCGACACGCTCAACGCGGTCGCGCCAAGACCGATGGCCAGGGACTGCCCTGCCCCTTCAACAATGCGGGAGTATAAATCGCGACCGGACTGATCAGTGCCCAGCCAGTGGCTGAGCGACGGGGCCTGTAGTGAGGACGCCAGGTCAATCGCCAGCGGATCATGAGTCTGTAGCAGCCTTGGCGCGGCCGCCGCTGTGAGAAAGAACGTAACGATGGTTATGGCCAGGCAAACCCGCAAAGGAATTGCTTGTGCCGTTGAAAGTGCTTCCTTCCAATAGCGGGATTTGACGACGTGTGGCAGCGCGGCAGAGCAAGTCATGCCAATTTGATCCTTGGGTCAACGATACTGTAGGCGAAATCGACGAACGCGCTGACAATGACAAACAGGCCAGCGGAGACCAGAATGACGCCGGAGACGACGGGAACGTCGCGTGTGGATGTAGCGGCCACCAGGACGCCGCCAAGTCCCTGTCGGGCAAAGACGGCCTCAATTAAAACGGCACCGGACAGAAGCTTACCGAACGCCCAGCCTGACAAGGTGATTGCTGGCAAAGCTGCATGGCGCAGGACGTGACGAAACCGGACGCCGAGATCGCCCATGCCTCGCGTTCGCGCCGAAGTTACAAAGGGCAACTCGAGCAAACGCGTGAACTCGCTCGTAACGACTTGCCCGAAGAGCCCAGACAGTTCCAACGCCAGCGCCAGGGTCGGAAGAATGAGGCCGATCGCCGAATTTCCTCCCACCACAGGAAAGATGCGAAGCTGTACGGCAAAGACAACGAGCAGGATGGTAGCTAGCCATAAGGCGGCACGGTCGCCAACAGAACCTGCATCCCGCTCAGCAGCTTCGCCCAGAAGTTATCTCTGCCGGCTGCAAAAACTGTGGTCAGAATAGTGATCACCCACGCGGTTACGAGCGCGGCGACCGCAAGGAGGACGGTTGGCCCAATCTGTTCGGCAATGATGGCTGCCACTGGCCGATGCTGGTGGTAGGATTGGCCAAGGTCCCCCTGCAAGATCCCGGAGATGTATTTCGCGTACTGCAAGAAAATCGGCTGGTCGAAGCCATATTGTGCGTTGATCGCCGCAAGCTCTTGTCGAGGGGCCGCCCCTACATTGCCGCTGACGACGTTGAGGATGATCTGGGCGCGGTCACCTGGCAGCAGACATTGGACAAGGAAGGTGAATGTTGCCGCAGCCCATACGGTCGCTGCGGCGGACAGGATGCCATGTGCGAGCCACACGGCCTGTCTGCGGGCTGCGACTTTCACAGCGCGGATTTCTTGTCGAAATAGCTATCATGGAAGACCGGCTCGCCGACGGAGCCGCGGTCGAGCCAAATATCTTTTAGATGTGCTTGCACAGCTAGAGTGACGTCCAGGACGGCGAAGCCCACGACAGGAGCGTCAGCGACGATCTTGCGCTCTGCTTCCTGATAGAGCGCGGTTCGCTCGGCATTGTCGAAGTGTTTTTCGGCCTTCTGAATAATGTCCCACAGTGCCAGGTCCTGGTAGCGTGAGGGATTGAAGCGATTGAGCTCACCATTAAGGTCAGGCTTCCAGGAGATGCGGAAGATTTCAGCGCCGGGAGCAACCCAGTAGAGAAGGACGACCTCGTAATCGTTCGGACCGAGGTTTTTCCCGGCGAAGAAATCGGCCTGGTTCGTTGGCTGAAGCCGCACGTCGAAACCGGCAGACTTTGCCTGCTGTTGGATCACCTGCAAGGCCTGCTCACCATCGGGCTTTAGGAATGAGCTCGAATAGGAGATGCGCACGACGAGCGGCTTGCCATCCTTGAGGCGAAAACCCCTGCTGTCACGCTCGGTCCAACCTGCCCGATCCAGGAGCTGATTGGCTTTCCCGACGTCTTACGTGTATGACGGGGCAAGCTCGGTGATATATTCGGGCGAGCTTTGGCTTAGCGCAGCATTGCCTTCAAACGGCAGGGAGCCCAGGAACGAGGACTCGACCGCTGCTCTTCGATCGGCGGCATAGGCAAACGCCTGGCGAACGAGCAGATCGTCAAAAGGTGAGCGAGCCGTATACAACGCCAAGCGCAGGGGCGTGCCACCCGTAATGTGCCGCAAGACAGTGAAGCGCGAGTTGGCATCTTTCCAAGCGACGGCTGGAACGTCGTAAGCTGCATCAGATTCCCCGGTTAGCAGAGAGCCATACCGAACGGTCTGATCAGGGAAGAACTTCCACTGGATCCCGTCAACGTAAGCCGGTCCCTGGTGCTTGGCAGTTGCCGGCGCCGAGTTGTAGTCGGGATTGCGGCGGAATATAACCTCTTTTCCCCGATTCCACTTCTGGACGATGAATGGACCCGATCCGACCGGGTTCTCGCAGTTCACCGCAAGTCCACGCTTGAGCGCGGTTGGCGACAGAATGCCCTGGGACGACTGGGCGAGAACATTGAGCAACGGCTGGAACGGCGCCTTTAGCGTTAGTCGAAGTGTCGCGGGCGCGATTGCCGCTGCCGATTCAAAGTTGTCGCTGAGGTAAGGAGCGGCCGTCGGATTGCGGAGGTCCGGATTGTTGCTGAGCCAGCCATTGATGTTGTCGGCGACTGCCTGTGCATCGAGCGGTGTCCCGTCGGTGAATTTCACGTTTGGCTTAATCTCAAACGTGTAGACCTTCTTGTCGTCGGAGATGGTCCATGATGTGGCCAGCCATGGCACAATCTCCCCGTCCTTGGTCCGGGCGACTAGATTGTCGCTATATTGCCGCTGTAGATACCATTGCTGGACCCATCCTCCGAACAAGCAAGGCGGCTCCTGAAAGTGGCCATATCGAATAATGCCGCCGCGCCTCGTACTGTCGCTCGAACCGTCCTGAGCAAAAGTGCTGGACGCACAGGCGATCTGCGAGAGCGTGGAGAGCGCTATTGCAATGGCTGTTGCCTTTTGCTTTCTGTAAGCGTGTGGCTGGCCCGTGAGAAACGCAGATGATTGTGTGTCGGACAGAGACATATCGAACTCCAAGCTATTGATAGTGAAACCGCGAGCCCGTCGGCTGATCAGGCCGTCGCCCGCTCTTGCGACGCAACGCCCGCTGGGAGCGCAAGCCCAAAACGGTCACGCAAGGTTTCTTCCCGATACTCGGTGCGAAACAGTCCGCGGCGCTGCAGCATTGGAACGACATGATCGATGAAGGCGGGCGCACCATCCTCCAACACATCTGGGATGATGTTGAAGCCATCAACCGCGCCCGCGCGGAACCATGCCTCGATCGAATCGGCGATCTGTTCCGGAGCGCCCGCGATCACGCGATGGCCGAAGCCTTGAACGCTGCTTATGATCTCACCAACTGTCCGGCCTTGGCGCGCCAAGCTTTCGATGGTGCGGTGATGTCCGACCGAAAATGGGACGTCATTCGGATCGGGCAGCAGCTCTTCGGGAATGGGTTTGTCCAGGCTGAGCTTTTCGGGCGCCACATTGATGCCTCGCGCCAAAGCGACGAGCGCGCCGGGCAGATCGAGTAACTCGTCGATCGCTCTCTTGCGGCGATATGCTTCCTCTTCCGTGCCGCCAACGAAGGTGACCAGGCCCGGCAGGATGATCGGCGCTGTCCGCCGGCCGAATTGGTGCGACAGCGCACGCAGGCGTCCGGCCTCGCGCAGCGCCGTCTCCAGGTCGCCGGCAGCAGCGAACACCAGATCGGCGCTGCGCGCAGCGAGGCGCAATCCATCGTCCGAGCCTCCTGCTTGAACGATGATCGGATGTACTTGTCGCGAACCGGGGTGCGTGAGCGGACCGCGGACACTAAAGATATTGCTGTTCGGGTCGAGCAGTCGAAACTGGGGATTGGCGTAGATTCCAGATGCCTGATCGCCGATGATTATTCCATCCCCCCAGCTCAGCCATAGTCCACGGACGGTTTCGACGAAGTCTTCGGCGCGCTTGTAGCGCTCCTCGCGGCCGAGCTCGCGCCCACCGAAATTGCCGACCGTCGCGGGGCTGGAGGTCGTGACAGCATTCCAGGCGGCGCGGCCGCCGCTGATGACATCAAGTGATTGGAAACGACGCGCCAGGTTGTACGGCTCATTGTACGTCGTCGATGCGGTTGCAATCAGTCCGATGTGCTTCGTCTCACGTGCGATTACGGTGAGAACAAGCGTAGGTTCAAGCCCGTTGAGTGGCGGTCGGCGGGTAATATCCCAAGATATTGCCGGGGTATCTGCAAGAAATACCGCGTCGAGCAAGCCGCGCTCGGCCACCTTCGCTGCGCGAAGATAATGCTCGATGTCAAAGAAAGCGCTCGGATTGGTGCTCGGCCAACGCCATGCTGCGGCGTGTCCGCCCGCGCCGTGAAGATTAAGCCCGAGATGAGCGTTCGGATTGCAGCAGACATGAATTCTCCAGGCGCGGAAAGGCATGCGCAGTTCAAGGGGTGTGTTGGCTCGGCTACGCGATCTCGCTGCTTCTTGCGGTGTCGCGCAGACAGCGAACGGCATCCGAGGACGCGGCGAGGCTGCCGGTCGAGATTAGCGGATCAGGTGAAGCAAGCCGCGCGCTCGAAAAGGTCCAACACTTGCCCAAGCGCGAGCCCGCCGGACCACTGACGAATGAGTCGAGCGGCGGTCGGCCGGGGCACATCGTCTATTGTAGTTGGCCAAGACTCTGCTGGTGAGCCTTACAATGCGTGCAACTCGCGCGATGACCAAAGCGGCTGTCATGACCTCTCCCCGGCCGACACCAGCGGCCTTCGATCGCGACAGGATCAAGCGAGCGGACATCAAACGCAATAGTTGCGTATTTCAATCTGCTACCGCGCGCTGGCATACTCTTCTACGACCAGTCTCGTTGTCTGCGAGGTAGCAGCATTTGTGCGCCTCAGCCTGCTTATCGCATTTTCGGAGCTCGATCCCAAAGTCATGCCCCGGCGAGCAATTGCAAATCTCGTATGTCTCCTCGAGCACCATCGATTCGGGCGCGCGCAAGGTGTCAGCGATGGGAGTCCTTAGCGAGTATCCCTCGATAGGATAGAAGAACTTTCAGACCGATCGGCAACGGACACAGCCCCGCCGTGTGCCGGGCACCCTCGTTGCGCGGGCAGCGCTCTCCGCCCGAGCATCGCCAGCATGAGCTTTAGTGGCTTCGCTTGCCTCTGTGGTGTGACGTTCAAACCGTGTCAAGTTCGTCGAAACGTGATTGACTTGGGCGCGCGCGATCAAGCGTCTTGAGCAAGTTCCTTGCCTCCTGGCCAAGCCTGCGCTCGCATGTCTCTCGATAACCGGACAGATCAACAGGGAACTGAGAGAAGGCGCTCCGCGAACGCAGCAGCGACGTCGCTGCCCGCTGGTCGATAGCTCGTCGTCGCCGCGCGTTGCTCGTCAATGGCCGCGGGCTGCCGGCGTCACATATTCTCCAACGTTGCTCACGACCGTCTTGATCGAGGCGGGGCGGTGACGACTTCGTCGGAGATGCCGCAGAGGCTGCCCGACGCCTGTCGGAATATCTTGCGCATCTTGGTTTCAGCCTGCGCTGGATGGAATGGGAACGCTCGACGGAATCATCGGTTGCGTGGCGGCTTCGGTCGGGCTGTCGTTGGTGCCGCGCGTCGTCGCTTCACCTGCATTCGCTGCCGAACGGACCGGCAGGGCCACCACGGTTGTTGTTCATCGCAAGGACGCATTCGTGTACTCCGCGCGGGCGTTCATGGAATGCGCCGGAGCGGGAACGAACCAGACAGCCCCGCCCGTGCAACCGGCAGTGGCGCTCAAGCAGCCTCGAAAGACAACCTCGCCGCCTTCACTGATGCAACGATGAAGCGATGCACTTCTGCAATGCGCCGCGTTTCGTGCGTATCAGGATGTGACGTCAGCCAGTAATTCCGCACGAAGCGGATGTCGGGAAGGAGACGCCGCAATTCGGGATAGCGGTGGGCCACATAATCATGAAGGATTCCGACGCCGTGTCCACCACGAACGGCCTCCATCTGCGCAACGACGCTGCGCATTCATAGCGTCGCGACATGAGCCGGCCGAGCACCGAGGCGTAGTCCAATGCCCTGCTGTAGACGAAATCCTCGACCTGGGTGACGAACAGGCGGCCGGCAAGATCGGCTTGCGTTTTGATGAGACCCTCGCGCGCCAGATAGGCATCAGCAGCATAGACACTGAGCGTGTAGTCAGTGAGTTTGGACAGGATCAGCTTGCCCTGCTTGGGCCGGTCCAGCGTGATCGCAACGTCAGCCTCGCGCCTTGACAGCGAGAATGTGCGCGGAAGCGGCACGAGTTGAATGACAAGGCCCGGGTGCTTCGCGGCCAGCGCGCCCAGCCGATCGGCCAGGAAGTAGTTGCCAAGTCCGTCCGGCGCCCCTACGCGCACCGTTCCGGTGAGGGCCTCGGCGGCACCTCCAATGCTCGATCCCACTTTGAGGAACTCGCTCTCTGCGCGCTCGGCAGCCGCGACAAGTGCCTCGCCCGCCGGCGTCAGCGTGCAGCCGGTAGTGTGTCGTTCGAGCAGTTTGGCATTCAAGGAACTCTCCAGCGCGGTCAGTTGCCGGGCGACCGTTGCATGATTCAGCCGTAGGCTTTTCGAGGCCTCAGAATCTGGCCAGCACGCGCTACCTCCAGGAATATACGAACGCGCTCCCAATCCATTGCTACACTTTCCGCACAACGGAGCCCGCGAATTCGGCGGTTGATGCCGCATTTTTATGCGCTGCATATCTAGCTCGATCAAGCGTCATGTTAGGGAGAGCAGCCAATGCCCGTGACTATTCTGAACTTCATCAATGGCGAGTTGGTGCCGAGCCGGGGCGCTCGCACCGCGCCGGTTTACAATCCCGCGACCGGCGAGCAATCGGCAACGCTCGGACTTGCTACGACGCAAGACGTGCGGTCCGCCGCCGCGGCGGCCCGCAAGGCCTTCCCGGCCTGGGCGAACACACCGCCACTGCGCCGTGCTCGTATTCTCAACCGTTTCCTGCGGATCATGGAGGACCGAATCGCTGAACTTGCCCAAGTGATCACCGCCGAACACGGCAAGGTGCTTTCCGATGCCACGGGCGAGATCCAACGCGGCATGGAGGTGGTGGAGTTCGCGACCGGCGCGCCGCAACTGCTCAAGGGAGAGATCAGCGAGAATGTCGGTACCCGTGTCGACAGCCACTCGCTGCGTCAACCGCTCGGGGTGGTCGCTGGCATCACGCCTTTCAATTTCCCGGCGATGGTCCCGATGTGGATGTTCCCGGTTGCGCTGGCCTGCGGCAATACGTTTATCCTTAAGCCGTCAGAGCGCGATCCCTCGGCCTCGCTCGTGCTTGCGCAGTGGCTGAAGGAGGCCGGGCTGCCCGACGGCGTGTTCAACGTCGTGCATGGCGACAAGGAGGCGGTGGACGCCATTCTAACCGATCCGGATATCGTCGCGGTCAGCTTCGTCGGCTCGACGCCGATTGCGCGATACAGGCGACCAGCCACGGGAAGCGCTGCCAGGCACTGGGCGGCGCCAAGAACCACATGATCGTGATGCCTGACGCCGACATGGACCAGGCGGTCGACGCTCTCATGGGCGCGGCTTACGGCTCTGCCGGCGAGCGCTGCATGGCAATTTCGGTAGCCGTCCCGATCGGAGACACGACCGCCGACCGTCTGATCGAAAAGCTGGCGCCCAAGGTCCGCGCGCTTTAACATTGGTCCCGGTACCGACCCCGAGGCCGAGATGGGCCCGCTGGTGACGAAGCAACACCTCGACAAGGTCCGAGGCTATATTGACGCCGGCGTTGACGAAGGCGCGAAGCTGATTGTGGACGGGCGCGATTTCCATCGCCAGGGCTACGAGAAGGGCTACTTCATCGGCGGCAGCCTGTTTGATCGCGCGACCACGGACATGAAAATCTATCGCGAAGAGATCTTCGGACCGGTGCTCGTGGTAGCTCGGGCCAAGTCCTATGACGATGCGGCCGACATGATCAACCAGCACGAGTTCGGCAACGGCACCGCAATCTTCACCAGGGACGGCGATGCAGCGCGCGAGTTCGCGCATCAGATCCAGGTCGGCATGGTGGGCATCAACGTACCGATCCCGGTGCCGATGGCATTCCATTCGTTCGGGGGATGGAAAGCCTCTATGTTCGGCGACCATCACATGCATGGCCCCGAGGGCGTTCGCTTCTATACCAAGCTGAAAACGATCACGACCCGTTGGCCGACCGGCATCCGGGCAGGCGCCGAGTTTGTGATGCCGACGATGTCCTGATCTTCTCCAAATGGAAGGCCGTGGCAGCTCCATGGCCTTCTCAGCCCGCCAGTTGGCGCGTCCCTTCTCAACTGGCAAACTCCGGCACATCGCGGCCAGAGAGGTCGCACCGGCATCAATCCGTGAATATCGCTGTACAATCGTCCGACCAGACTCGAAATTTGCCGTGTCGATCTCCATCGGCGGCTCGAGGGCCTCTGTTGTCATGCTCGCTCCCTTGTTATTGGCCGCACGGTCTGACCCCGGCCAACACAGCCGAACTCGTTGAACCAACAACGGAATGTTCATCATGTATGGGTCAATGTTGTAAGCCGATGGGCGGTCAGAGAGTTCGGCGCTTATTTACAGTCGAGATCGCCGAAGACGCACGTGAACGACATCTCGAAAGGGCTTTGGACGAAAAGATCTTCAGCTGAGCACGGTCCCAATGTCTTCACGGTCACGCGAGTGAAGGAAGCGATGGCGCTGGCCAATCGAATTTGGGAGAACGTCAATAAGATGAGAGATGTCCAGCATTCCGTTTGGTGGGATTGGCGGTTTTTACTCGCTCCCGAGGTCCGCCAGACCTCCGAAGGTTATCACTCGTAGACGTCTGCCCCTCTTCGATATTTCACACGCGGTCAGTCGCTGCTACGCGCCCGAATTAGGGCGGTGATGTCGAAGGATGAAGGCGTTATCGAGCGCGAACGCTTCCTGAAGCTGCTGCAGGTACGCGCCTTTCGCCCTGGTCGGGTCGAAGATCAGATTCCAGCTGTGATTGGACACCACACTTGGGATCACGACGAATTTGTGCTTGGCTGAGAGCGCATCCCCGAACGCCTGCTGGCCTGCGCCTGGCGTTTCCGGTCGCAGCCAATTGGCGTTCTGAAGCCTTTGTGAACCGCACTTCGAGTATCGCGGTCGCTGGATCAAGCGCGCAATACACGACGCGAAGCCTTCGCACCTTTCAGCGACGCAAGGACGCTCCGGACAAGCCGCTCAGCCAGGAGCAAAGTGGGCGGACCTGGAAGTTTGCCGAAGTTCTGGCCAAGGCCACGGACGTGTTCGGTTCGCAAGAAGAAGCAGAGCAGTGGCTCGAGCGTCCCGCCATCGGTCTAGACGAGCGTCGCCCGATCGACCTGCTTGCCACTCCGGCGGGCATCGAGCTCGTTCAGAGCCGGCTTCGCAAATTTGAACAGGTCGCTAAGTGGAGTTTCTGCCTGAAGGCGGCGATAATCGCCGTGAACAGGAGAGACTATGAGCAGACGAGCACGCCGGAACCACACACCGGCCTTCAAGGCGAAGGTGGCACTGGCGACCCTCAAGGGTGATCGGACGATAGCCCAACTGGCCGAGCATTTCGACGTCCACCCCAATCAGATCACGGCCTGGAAGTCACAGCTCGAGGGGAGCGCTTCGGAGGTTTTCGGACCGGGAGGCCGAGCGCCGGAGATCCCGGCGATCGATGTGAAGTCGCTCCACGCCAAAATCGGAGAGCTGACGCTGGAGAACGATTTTTTAGAAAGCGCGCTCACCAAGGCGGGATTGCTGAGCGCAAAGCGATGATAGACCGCGAGCACGATCTGTCGATCACCAGGCAAGCGGAAGTTTTGCAGATCAGCCGCGGCAGCGTTTATTACCTGCCGCGGCCGGTGCCGGACGGCGATCTGGCGATGATGCGGCGTCTCGACCGGCTGCATCTGGAGTTTCCCTTCGCCGGTTCGCGGATGTTGAGAGGCCTGCTGGCTGCCGAGGGGTGTAAGATCGGCCGCCGGCATGTCAAGACGCTGATGCGGCGGATGGGGATAGAGGCGCTCTATCGCCGGCCGCGCACCACGAAGCCCGAACCCGGCCACAAGATCTATCCGTATCTGCTGCGCGACCTGGAAATTACGCGACCAAACCACGTCTGGGCCATGGACATCACGTACATCCCGATGGCGCGTGGCTTCGTCTATCTCGCTGTGGTGTTGGACTGGGCGACCCGCCGGGTTCTGTCGTGGCGACTGTCGATCACGATGGAGGCGGCCTTCTGCGTCGAGACGCTCGAGGATGCTCTGGCACGTCACGGCAAGCCGGAGATATTCAACACCGATCAAGGCTCGCAGTTCACCGACACGGACTTTACCGGCCTACTCGCCAGCAACGGCATTGCCATCAGCATGGATGGCAAAGGCGCCTGGCGTGACAACGTGTTCGTTGAGCGATTGTGGCGCAGCGTCAAATACGAGGAGGTATACCTGAGGGCCTACAACAACGTCAGCGAGGCTCGTGCCTCGATCGGCCGATACCTCGATTTCTACAACGGCCGCCGGCCGCACCAGAGCCTTGACGACGTCACACCGGATCAAGCCTACTTCAACCAGCCGCCATTCCGCTTGGCGGTCTAACCCCGGCAGAAGCTCCACTTATCGAGGCGGAGATTCTGTTCAGACAAACGGGACCAGCTCATTCAACAGTACTCATTCCGAATGCTTTTTCCAGCGAGTCCGTTTGAATGAAGAGGAGGTGGCGGACGAAGTGGGTCAACGCAAAGCCTGGCTGTCCGTCCAGCAGCAGTTCGTGGGCGTCGAGGGCGCTTGTGATCCGGCGCGACAGGATGCGCGGCCCGCCGAGCAAATCGGCCACCTTCTGCAGATCATTGCCTGGCTCCTTTGGAGCCGGTTTCTCGGCTGCGACAGTCATAGTAGCCCTCGCGTCACGTGTCGCTGAATGTGTGTCACATGTCACAACTAATCAAGCGTAGCTCTATGGAACTCAGGCGAACCTTTGGTTGCGAAGGGCGCGGGGCACTTGCTGACGGATAAGCAGCGGTGAAAACCCGCCGTTCCTGGCGCATTGTCGAACTCACGGGCGGTACTTGTTATTTGGCGCACGGTTTGACCACCTGGCCAAAGTTCGGCGCTTATTTACACCGATGTCACCGGTGACGGCATCTCTCTCGCGGTCAGGCTCGAAGCCGCGACTGACAGGATGTGACCTCCGCCTTTCTGGACGCCCGTCTCGATCTTGAAGAGCGGCAGCGCCTCGCAGGTCATCCCGTACGATTGGTTGGACCGTCCCGGCCTCATCGCAGTGGGTCCGAATGCCAGGAGAGTTCGTCACGAGAATAGCATGGAGAGATTATTTTTCACGTGGCATGATGCGATTTTGAAACCGACGCCCTGAATGAGGAAAATTCGAGGACGAAAACGGTTTTTCATAAGAGTGTAGTTGAGCGGAGAATTTTCAGGAGCGGTGACTGTCTTCACGATAGGCGGTTGCCTGAGCGCGCCGTCCCGGCAGACTATGCCGCGCTCATCGGCGCTTACAAGCTGGCCGGCCGGTCCCCCGCACGCTTTCGGCCATCGGAACCAGACACGGCATCATTGAACGGGATGGGTGGGCATCTACACGCCTCGCCATGCTCCCCAGGCCTCGCTTGAGGGACACCTGACTTTTGCCCTCAGGTACGAAGAACTCGATCGTTCCGTCCTGAAGCCGGCGACCGGCGCGGCCGATTTGGACGATGGGGAGCCGCTATGGCCTCGCTTGGGCGTTGGCTGCGTCGGGTTGCACTCGGACGGCTGCTTCGCCACTCAAACGAGCAGGAAACAACAGCTGTTGGCGTCTCCCGCCGACGGCCTATGCGGAAGCCCGATTGACCGACCCGCGTACCCGCTTGAAACCGTGACGCGGCGAGAAAGCTCGGGCGAGACTCACGAAATCCTCCGACGGCATGGGCCGTCCGAACAAATAGCCCTGGTAGCTGAGCTGTCCATGTCGCGCCAGGAACGCATATTGCTCTTCCGTTTCGACGCCTTCGGCGATGACTGAAAGTCCAAGGCTCCTGCTAAGCGCTATGATCATCTGGGCTATCGCGGCGTCGTTGGAGTCGACCAGAACGTCCTTGACAAAGCTGCGATCGATCTTCAGCTGGTCTAGCGGCAAACGCTTCAGATATGAAAGCGCTGAGTAGCCGGTTCCGAAATCATCGAGGCTGAAACCGATGCCAATCGCTTTCAATTTGCCCATCTTGGCGATCACATCGTCGACGTTGCTGACTAATGTGCTTTCAGTGAGTTCGATTTTGAGGCGATGGGGATTGGCGCCGGTTTGCTCAACGATCGCGCGGACCTCTTCGACAAAATTCTTCTGACGCATCTGCAGTGCGCTGACATTGATCGCGATCGTCAGGCGTTCGGTCGCCGGATCGGCCGACCAGCGAGCTAGCTGACGGCACGCAGTCTTCAACATCAAGGCGCCGAGCGGAAGGATGAGGCCGGTGCTTTCTGCCACCGGGATGAATTCGCTAGGAGAAATCATCCCTTTATGCACATGCGGCCAGCGCGCCAGCGCTTCTGCCCCCAGCAGCTTTCCTTCGTGATCTACCTGCGGCTGGTAGTGCAGCAAAAGCCGTTCCTTCTTAAGGTCTTCTCGTAGATCGGTCTCGAGGGCAGCGCGAGCTGTAATCATGGTCTGCATGGCCGGGTCGAAAAACCGGAGGCCATTTCGCCCCGCGGTTTTCGCATCGTACATTGCCAGATCGGCTCTCTTGAGCAACTCGTCAACGTTGCAATCATCAGTCGAAAACAAGGTCACGCCAAGACTTGGGGTACAGGGATACTGATACGTATCGAGTTGGAAGACCTCGGCGAAGGCCGCGAGAATCTTTTCGCCTATCGCTTCGGCCTGCAAGGCTGCGACCTTTGCTTTCTGTGTACCCAGATTGGCGAGAAGAACGACAAATTCGTCGCCGCCAAAGCGAGCAACTGTGTCACCCGCCCTCACACAATGGGAGATGCGCTGAGCCGCACATTTCAGCAGCATATCGCCCATGTGATGACCCAGTGAGTCGTTCAGTGTCTTGAAATTGTCGAGATCGATGAAGAGCAAGGCGCCGTAGGATTTGCTACGGATATTCGCATTGACCGCCTGGCGCACGCGATCGATCAGCAGGACGCGGTTCGGCAGGCCTGTTAGCTGGTCAAAAAAAGCGAGTTCTTGGATCTTTTCCTCAGCGTGCTTCAGTTTAGAAATATCATAATAGGCACCGATGTAGTTGGTGACCTCGCCCGTCTCGTTTTTCACAGCGGATATGGTCAGCCAGCGCGCGCAGTTTTCTCCGCTCTTGGTCCTGAGACTCATATCACCTTGCCAGCCGCCAGTCGCTTGAACGGAATCCCACATACTGCGGTAGAATTGGGCATCACGCCGATGAGACCGGAACAGTCTCGCGGTTTGGCCCACCAATTCTTCGGTCGTATAGCCGGTTAACCCCACGAAGGCGCGGTTGGCACTCAGGACTACGCCTTTGGTATCGGTGACGATCATGCCTTCCTGAGCATTGAAGGCAGCCGCGGCTATGCGCAATTCGGAATTTGACTTATCCAGAGCCTCCCTCTCCCGTTGCAGGTCGGCCTCAATGGCTTCGCGACGCCTGATCTCTTCCGAGAGAGCGAGATTATTTTCGGCCAGCTCCGCTCGGTGTCGATTGGACTCCACGAACTTGATTTGTAACCGCGCCGCATTTTGACGCATTCGCTCGAAGCCGATGGCCAGCATAAATAGCACGATAGCGAAGAGGCCAAGATAAAAAACGGAGACGGGTGAAAGCGTACGGCCGTATAGTTCATCCTCGCTGGCCAGCCGCAGCACGGAAAGCCGAGTGCCGGTAACCGGCGAGCGAAGTGCGAGATATCCTTTCAGCTCAGAAGCGCTGAGATTTGACAGAGGTTGTATGCGGCCAGACGGAAGCTTGGCCAGCGTGGGGCCTTCGGTGACAACGGCCGAGTGCTCTCGTTCGATCGGGAGCAGCACCTCCCCATCGTCTCTCAGGAGGAATTCACGCGGCTGGCCGAGGTCGTTGGTAGACACCAATGAGGAAAGTAGATTGAGACTGCTCACGCTCTCGACCGTTCCCCTTATCTTGCCCTTCTGGAGTACCGGTACGCTGACCACAATCAGGCGGCGCTTGTCGTCAATCTGAATATATGGTTCGGCCAGGGCGTTACGCACCGTCGAAGCTGTTGTCGCGCTGGACGAGCCGACATCAACTTGCGCCACGCCGTTGCGATCGAAGAAAGCCAACCGCAAATAGGCGGCTTGGCCCTGATATTTCTCCTCACCCATCGTCGCCTGAAAGCGGCGCTCGATTGCAGCCAAATTGGCGAAGAGGCCATATTTGACGGACATTCCGAGATCGAGATTGCTGAAATAGTTGGAAATGTCCTCGCTGGCTGCGAGCCGTGCGGCGGCTTGCCGCCGTTCAGCTAAGAAATCGCTGACCTCGGCGGCGCGGCCTTCACCGAGCGACACCAGACGCGCATCGGCGTTTTGCCGCAACTCCACTTGCGACGTATAGAGATTGCCAATCAGATAAAACATCGACAGCAGAAACGCCCCTGCTGCTATCAAGAGCCAGCGTGGAGCTAACGATCGACTGAATCTGATCAGTGAAGATATCATCAATTCGTTTTCGCGAAGTATTCCGGGAAAAATCGACGGATGCCGGGATAATATTTGTCCACCAGCCGGTCATAGAAACCTGAGGCCTTGATCTCGCTTAAATACGCGTTGAATTCATTGCGCAAAGCTGGCGCGTCCGTCGGAAAGGCGGTTGCCAACGTTTGCCGCTCAGAGATCGGCCCGAGAATCTTGATTTTGCCCGCCCATTTCCGCAAATCCAGAATGGCATCTGGCACGTCGAGCAGTGTCAATTCGGCTTCTTTGTTGAGCATGGCCGGGACCATCTCGTTCAGGTTGGCGCTCTTGTTGTAAGCCTTCAAATCAATACCGACGTTGACCAAGCCGTAATTGGATGGATCCAAGCAGGTGCGCTCCATCACGAGTACGCTCTTGGATCCGATCGCCTTCCGGGTGTTGACGATGTCTGCCGCGAGACCGGCGCCGTCCTCGATCGGCTGAAGATCAGAATCGGCTGGTGCCACCAGCAGAACCTGCGAAGGAAGGGGTCGGCTCGGAATACAGAAGGATTGCCTCGCGCCACGGCAGCACGGTGAAGCCGCTCGATATCACATCGCCTTTGATGGGATAGTCACCTGCCAGCGTCACTTCGCCATTTTTGCGCACCACATCCTTGCCGAGCAGGTCGCGGATGACCGAATAAAAATCCGAGTAGACAAGCTTGTAGGAGACGCCAATTCTTTTGGCGAAACCCTGCATCAGCTCGACCTCCAAACCGTCGCCCGCGCCCGTCACAAAGTTGGCGTAGCGGATGCCAATATGGCGGATTTCGCCTCGCTGCTTGATCTCTGCAAGATCAGCTGCCCAGGCTGAAGTCGCGAAAAGGAAGGCCACGGCGCCGCTCAGCGACCCAAGGAAGAAGCGTTTCAGGGACATGGAGGCGTCTTTATCTTTGTGCCAGAAGAAGCGCCTGCAATCTATAGCTGTGAGTTTAAGAAAGGATGGCCAGATATAACAAAGTCGATTCCATTTTTCGGAAAAACCAGTTTGTCGGTAAAGGATTGATTACACACCAGGTGCTGAGTGCAGCGGAAGATTGTCTGATCCGGGCGTGCCTTTCAGTTTCTTGAGGTCGTTCAGCACCGACCGCCACGGACCCATCGCGCTCAACAGCGTGCTTAAGCATAATATGGTCAAGTATCCGGAAAACTGCTGCCAATGCGGAGTTTCGCCGGACAATAAGTGATGCCCTTGTTGCCCTATTTGCGCATAAAACAGGACCAGCGGCGCGCCGCCCAACATACTGGTCGTCAGGTACTGAAGAGGGGTGACGTCAAGCAGCGCGGCAATGAAATTTACCAGTGGTGCGGGCACGAGCGGCGAGAGGCGCAGTCCGAGCAAGGTCAACCAGAGTCTCACAGCAGATTGCTGATATAACGAAGTGCTGGGACGTTGAATCTGCTTTCGATAGAAGAGAAACGCGTTCAAACCGCCAAAGGCGCTGCCGAGGAGCACGGTGGCGCCTCCTTCCAACCCGTCCATGTAAAAACCGGCCGCCAGGCAAATCATTGGCATGGAGGGAAAGGCCAGAAATGCAAGGACAGTGGATGTGACCAGAAACACCACAGCGGTGGCGAGTGGATGCGCTTGGGCCATTGTTTCAAGCCCAGGAAACACCTGCCAAAAGGCCTCTCGCGATATAGGTGATGCAAAATATGCCAGCGTCAGAAACATGACGACTGCTATATAGACGATCAGTGGCTGGTAACCGCGCATCCGCTATCCCAAGCTGGATAAAAGAGGCGGCATGTAATCAAAGCTGTTGTAGGTATTCCAGAAAAGAACCTTTTTGTTCTTCAGCCGTCCCGCTTTAGACATGGTGAGCAACGAGCGCCATGCTTTCAAAGTAAAAACTGGGTCAAGGCTGAGTCCGGCTTCCTCCAACTCGCTCGCCCAAGCAACGTCGGTGGCTTCGACCAAGCCGTAGCCGGGCTGCCAGCTGGTGGAATCCGGCACGAATATCTCGTCTTGCATCACGCGAAGCACATCAGGAGAGATGCCTGGAAAGCGGATTTTCTGCAGCCACTCAACCGTGCTGCGAGCGAGTTTGGCAACATTCCCCTCCACAAACGGCAAGGAGGGTTGCCGGTTGACAAGCCATCGCGTCAGATATGATTTGTCCTGATCGGCCACTCCCACGACCTTGGTCTTCCATCCCATCAAATGGACGCCCAGGAGAAGGCCCAAAACCGTCGAGCCGCTGCCCATAGCGACAAAAATCACATCAGGCGGTGCACTCCACGCCTGAGCGGCGCCAAGGAACTGCGCCAACTCGGCAATCGCATTCATATGTCCCAACACGCTCACTTCGTTCGAGCCGCCTGGGGGAACGAGCGAATCCGTATCCGGATGTAACCAGTTTCTCGCATATTCCTGGGAAGCTTCGCTCACCAACTCGACGTTGTTCTTGGCTATGGCAACGTGTTCAACAAGCCCTCGCAAAATCGCCAGCCGCGCCATGTCCGTGGTAGCTCCCGGCACCTCGAAAAGCACCAAGTCCAGGGCACAATTCAGCGGCTCTTGGTTACCGGTCAAATCGGCCACACGATTGGCTAGGGCAAACTGCAGAGCATGATTGCTGGAGACCGCGCCAACCGTCCCTAAACGCTTGGAGCCGGACCACTTCAGGTTCGGGAGCAGGAATTCGTACTTGCGCGCCTTGTTGCCAAAGACGGGATAACGCGCACTGCTCTCATTCATCACCAAAAGATCAGAGCAGTCTATTTGTCGCGTCACAGATGACGGCAACTGCAATAGGTGGTTGTTTTCCCTCAAGAAAATGGGTGTCCATGGAATGGTGGCGCGGGCGTCAGCCTGCCTCAGGAAAACCGCGTTACCGGGTTCGCCCTGGCGAATGTAATCGGCAAAAGAATAATTGCTTGAGAGCGTGTTGCCGATGAAAGGACCGCCTGCGGCATCGGGATCCAGCAGGGACGGAAAGAATCTACCGAGCGCCAAGGATTGCGATTTCAACGCTGCGGACGAGGGAGCCAACCCTGCAAGATCGGCCGCCTGCGGGAGCGGCGACAACGGGAGGGGGCGACGTTGATGCGTACCGACCGCGCTCAACGCGGCACCTCCGCTCAACGCGGCACCTCCTAGGAGGGCCGCTTGCATGAAGTTCCGACGAGAGAGATTCATTGCCTGGATGCTACTCGGTGTAGCTTCAGGTTAACGCTTTTTTAACCCTATTCCAATCCGCATGCGCGCTCAGAGGCGAAATACTCAAAACTTTGCTTAACGGAGACGCATTGAAGGCGTGCTCAGGATCAAATCCAGACCGGACCCTTCTCGTGAAATGCTGGCGCGTTGTCCTGCGCGCCAGCATTGCTGCAGGACTCACTCTGGCGCTGGCTCGCTCGATCATCAAAGAGGGTTGCGACCGTGACCGCGACATGGCCTGACACTGCCAAGGCGATGGGTGCACGCGCAGCCGAGATCAACCGCGTGGCCAGGGCATTCGAGGACGACGACCTCAAGCGAGCACTGGCGCTTTGACCAGGACCTTCCTTATTGGCTTCAATCCACCAGCGGCGAGCCCCGTCGCCGGCCCGACCGTCGATCTCGATGTCTTGGATACCGAGGACGCTGGCATGCCTGGCACACTGCTTATGGCTCTTGGTCCGTCGTGACGCGATCTCCAGCCTTGTCCGCCCGGTCGGCTATTCAGCCCACCCAGTCAATGGCCGTGCACTCGATGAAGTTCTGGTGATGAACGCAAAATCAAGCGGACGCCGGCGACTTCCACCTCATGAAGCGCCGCTCCAGAGCCTGGAGCACGGCGTTGAAGCTCAGCCCAATGGCTGTAATGGCCAAGATACCGAAATACATCTGCGAGATCAGGAAGCTGTACTGGCTGTTGATGATGAGATAGCCGAGACCTGCTTTAGCACCGACCATTTCCGATGCGACCAGCACCAGCATCGCGGAGGCGCTGGCGAGACGAATGCCGACGAAGATGGTCGGAAGCGCCGCCGGAAGGATGACCTTGCGGAATAACTGTTGCGGCGTCGCCCCCATCGTCCGGGCCGACTTGATCAGGAGCGGGTCGACCTGTTTGACCGCGCTGATGGTGTTGAGCATTAGCGGCCAGGCACAGCTGTAGACCACCATGCTGATCTTCGACAGCTCCCCAATCCCGAGCAGAAGGATGAACACGGGCAGCAGCGCGAGCGGAGCCGTGTTGCGGCAGATTTCGATGAACTGGTTCAGGAAATTACCAAGGCGGGCATACCAGCCGACGGCCAGACCAAGCGGCACGGTCAAGGCCAAGGAAATCAGAAATCCGCTCAATGCGCGCAGCAGGCTCGCGGAGACGTCGTCGTAAAGCTCGCCGGTTAATGCGAGCTGCCAACCCGCGGCGATCACCTCCGAGAACGGTGGCAGGAACACCGGATCTATTAGTTCGAACCTCGGAGCCGCCTCCCACAGGAGCAAGAGGGCGAATAACAACAGAGATCGTTGTCCGAGGTCAGTCAACAACCGGCTTGCGGAACGAACCGAACCGAGGAACGGCGACTGCCGCTCCCCTGAGGCGACGAGCCCTTTTTGACGCCGCTGTGCCAAATCAAGCAACCCGAACATCTCCAGACTAGACATGAGCGACCTCCTTCACTTCACTCTCGGCGCGCCGTGCGCCGGTGCTGTGCGTCAAGTGTCCTTGCTGAGCCTTCTGCACCTCGTCGCGCAGCAGGCTCCAAACCTCATGCCGGATATGCCCGAATTCCGGCAGCGAACGTACGTCCTCATCTTGGCTGCTCAATCCTTCGGGGACTTCGACGACCTGTTTTATTCGCCCCGGGCGTGAGGTCATGACCGCCACCCGCTGCCCAAGCACGACGGCCTCGTCGATGCCATGCGTGATGAAAACGATCGTCTTGCCTGTCCTGCGCCAGATCCGCAGAAGCTCGCTCTGGAGCGTCTCTCGCGTCTGCGCGTCGAGCGCGGCAAAGGGCTCGTCCATCAGCAGGACCTCCGGATCGTAGGCGAGGCTTCGCGCGATCGCGACACGTTGCTTCATGCCGCCGGAGAGCTCATGCGGGTAGCGGTCGGCAAAGCTCGACAGACCGACCAAATCAAGGAAATGGCGAACGATATCCGCCCTTTGCCCGGCTTTGAGCCCGGCGATTTCGAGCCCGAACTCGACGTTTTCCGCCGCGGTGCGCCAGGGAAACAGGGCGTATTGCTGGAACACGATCGCACGGTCGCGCCCTGGCCCTGCGATCGGCCGGCCATCAAGGAGGATGCGGCCGCGGGTCGGCATCGTCAATCCTCCCAGCAGATCGAGCAACGTCGATTTCCCGCAGCCGCTCGGGCCGACCAGGACCAGGAATTCGCCGGAACGAACATCCAGCGTAATGTCCTCCAGCGCGGTGAAGCGAGCCGTCGGATCGCGACCCTCGCCTCGCGTCACGAATTCCTTGCAGACGTGGTCGAAGCTGATCTTAATCGAAGTCATTTTGCTTCAGCCGCCTTTCCGGGACGGAAATAATTGAACTCGTTGGTGTACGTATCGGATGCCTTGATCTGACCGGGCTTGAACAAGCCATCCTTGACCAGCCAGTCGATCCATAGCTGGATCTCACCATCGGAGATCAGGCCCCCCTTGGTCGCGATGCCCGTGCTCTTCCAGTACTTGATCGAGGATCCGTCCTCATTGCGTTTGCGTTCCCTGATGATCCGCTCAAACCTTGCTCTCACCTCCTCTGCAGGAGCTGCCTGTGCCCACGCGATCGCGCGCGAGATGCCTTCGACCAGCTTGCGCGACGCATCGGGATATTCCTTGATGAACTTCTCCCGCAGCACATAGGAGCCGCCGGTGAACTGGCCGAACAGATCGGTGTCGTTGAAGAGTGCGTGGATTCCGCCGCGCTCCAGAGCCTTGTCGCGCAAAATGCCGCTGAGCGTGCTTACCTCGACCTGTCCTTGACGCAGCGCCTGCTCGCCCGTAACAGGCGGGACGGCGACCAGCGTGACCTGCCTGGCTTCGCTTGCGCTGAGGCCGTTCCGCGCCAGATATTCGCGCAGCACGAACTCCAGATGAGCGCCCAACGTGTTGACCGCGACCTTCTTGCCGATTAGGTCGCGCGCGGTCTTGATCTGACCATCGTCCTTGACGTAGTAGCCCTGATAAGTGTTTGCGTCGGAGCCGTAATAGCCGACCACGGCCTTGATGGGCGCCCGCGCCGCGATCAGCTTGAGGATCGCGCCATAGAAGGCACCCCCGATGTCAATATCACCGGTCACGACGGTCTGGATGTCCTGGGGACCGCTGATAGTGTTGCCGATCCATTTGAGCTTCAGCGGCGCGAGGTAACCGAGGTCGTCGGCGAGCTCGATGAACGTCACCTGCCCGGTCGAACCCTGATAGCGGATCTCGGTCTTGTCGAGCGGCGGCTCGGCCAAGGCCGAAGTCACGAGGCCGAACGCCAATGCACCGGCGAGCAGCAACTGCGCCGCACTGCGCGCGGCGATCTGCCGCGCGCGAACAAAACTGGACAGAGTGTTCATTCTGCAAATCCTCGCAGTGGAGTGGGACTCAAGCCGCCTTGGCATTCGACGATTTTGGCGTCTTGATGCGGCTCACGCTGCGGCGGCCGTCCACGCTGAGCGGCACCTCACCCTCGATCGTGGCGCGGCGGACTATGCGGTGCTGATCGCCATAGTCATTGACAGCATAGTGCTGGGTCGCGCGGTTGTCCCAGATGGCGACGTCGCCGGCCTGCCAAGTCCAGCGCACGGTGTTTTCCGGCGCGGTAATGTGAGACTGGAAGAGCTCAAACAGCTTTTGGCCGTCGTACTTTGACAAGCCCACAAAGCGCTGCACGAAATTGCCCAGTACCAGCGTGCGCTCGCCGGTCTCGGGGTGAACCCGCACCACAGGATGCTCGGTTTCATAGACCGTACCGGTGAACACCTCATCAAAATGCTTTCGATCGGCGTCCGTCGCACGCGCTTTGACTGCGTAGTCATAGGCATTGCTGTGGACCGCCCAGAGCTCGTCGGCGAGCTTGCGCAGCGGCGCAGGAAGGTCGAGATAGGCTGCCGCCGTGTTTGACCACACGGTGTCGCCGCCGAAAGACGGGATCACTACGCCGCGCAGAACCGAGATTTTTGGATAGGCATCGACGAAGGTGACGTCGGTGTGCCACTGGTCGGCACGGCCGCCGCCCCGACCGGAGTCCAACTCCAGAATCGACGAGGTTCCCTTGGTCGCACCGACGGTCGGGTGTGGCACCAACCTTCCGAGCTTTATGGCAAAACGCTCCTGCTCGGCATCGTCGAGATGCCCCTGGTTGCGGAAGAAGATCACCTTGTGCTCGAGCAGGACCTGATTGATCGCGCGAATGGCGTCGCGGGATAGGTCGCCCGAGAGCTTGATGTTCCTGATCTCAGCGCCGAGGCGCGCCGCACGTTTGACGATGTCAGCGCGCGGGATGACACTGTCGATGCTGGTCGTATGACTCATGATCCTGATCCTTCCTGTGATGTTATCGACAAAGCGCCGCCATGCGCCGGTCATGCCGGCGGTAGATACTTTTCTGGATTCGGGGTTTTGGACCGCGTGCTCCGGCGGCTGCTAGGCTACAAGCCGTGCACGAGACTCGACGGTACAGCTCTCCACAATTGTCTCGGCGAAACACGGCGCAAGTATCAGCCGGGCTGATTGGCGAACTACGAGTAGATCGAATTGTCGCATGGTGAACGACCCCGCTTTGACCTTGCAGATCGTAAAAGCGACCGCGGTCCAGTCAATGAAACGAAACCAGCTTTGTTTTTCGCAGCGCGCAATGATCGCTTCGTTGATCGCGCGGGCACAGAAATATTTGCGATGATAACGGTCGACGAGACCTTTTGACGTAGCCGAGAGCGGGCAAATCAGGTCAATCAGCGCACAAGAAGTCCTGACCCACTCCATTTCGTCAGCCGAATCAACGCCCTCATTTCTGAACGGCGACGGATTCACAACGTTCATGCTCGCTTGCTACGCAACAACGCAAATTCATTTCATCGACAGTTTGGTCCTTGCGGACATACAGTTGAACGACACCCAAGCGCCACGGCGACACCCAACAGCGACTACATTTGCGAGCCAGCCAATGAGCAAGCGGCAACTTTCCCTGAATTTCTTCATCTATCCGGATGGTCATCACGAGGCGGCCTGGCGTCACAAGGCGTCGACGACGGACCGAATCCTCGATGTGACCTACTATCAGGAGTTGGCGCAGCGCGCCGAAGCGCACAAGTTCGATGCGGTATTCTTCGCCGACGGCCCGGCGCTGGCGGACAATGTCCGCTACGCCCAGCGTTTCCGGCTCGAGCCGATTACGCTCCTCACCGCGATCGCGTCCGCCACCAAACGCATCGGTCTGATCGCAACCGCTTCGACAACCTACAGCGAGCCCTACAATCTAGCCCGGCTGTTCGCCTCGCTTGATCATATCAGCGGCGGTCGTGCCGGTTGGAACATCGTGACCACGAGCTCGCCGCAGGCGGCCCAGAATTTCGGCCTGCCCGAGCATCCGCCGCATCGCGAACGCTACGAGCGGGCGCGGGAATATCTCGACGTCATCACGAGGCTGTGGGACAGTTGGGAGGACGACGCGCTGGTCAATGATCCCGTCTCCGGCGTTTTTGCCGACACGAGCAAGATCCACACCATCGATCACATCGGAAAGTATTTTCGGGTGCGCGGTCCGCTCAACGTCTCGCGGCCGCCGCAGGGACGGCCGGTCTATGTTCAGGCTGGCTCGTCTGGGGACGGCCGTGCCTTTGCCGCGCGCTTTGCCGAAGCTATCTTCACCGCGCACCAGACGCTCGCGAGCGCGCAGGAATTCTATAGCGACATCAAGCGGCAGGCGGGTGCGTTCGACCGCAGACCCGATCAGATCAAAATACTGCCTGGCATCTCGCCCTTCATCGCCAGCACGCAAGTGGAGGCCGACCGGCTCCAGGAGGAATTCAACGCGTTGATCCAGCCGGAATTTTCGCTGACCCAGCTCCGCCAGATGACCGGACTTGATCTCACCGGCTTCGACCTGGACGGTCCTTTCCCGCGTCATTTGATCGACACCAACGGCGTGCATGGCGTCGCCAGCCGCTTCAAGCTCGTCATCGACATCGTAGATCGCGAGAAACCGACCATCCGTCAGCTCGTGCAGCGGCTCGCCGGCGCGAGGGGCCATTGGGTGATTGCCGGCCCGCCGGAAAAGATCGCTGACAACATCCAGACCTGGTTCGAAAACGGAGCCGCTGACGGCTTCAACGTCATGCCGCCTTGGCTGCCCGGCGGCTTCGATCTCTTCGCCGAGCAGGTCGTGCCGATCCTGCGCAAACGCGGGCTGTTCCGCCATGACTATACCGGCAGGACGCTGCGTGATCATTACGGCCTGGATCGTCCGGCGAGCGTGTTCTCGAGCTCCATTCAGGCGATCGCCTGATTGAAACTGGCAATGGAGCACCCGGTTTCGGCGCAATGCTCGTAGGCGCTTCATTCTTAATGCTGGTTGAGCGCGAGACTACTTGTACGCGCCCAATCGTTCGGCGCCTCGCCCGGCCGCACTACACTGTGTCACTGCGCCCCGAACGCGGTGAATATCTTCTAAGTTGTTGATTTACCTTGTACTCACGTACATTTTCGTCACGTTCTGTCCACGGTGATCAGCACAGCACGGTCTTTCTCGCCTTTCTCCAATCGCCTGTCACGGTCGCCGATCCGTAAAAGCGGAATGCCGAACAGCTCGAGCAGCGTCCCGAGCACCGAGCCTAGACAGCCAGCCAACCGAGACGGCAAAGCGGTTGAGCCCGACCAGGAGGCATGTACCGATCAAGAATGAGGTTCGTGGCGCTGGGCGGCCCTGCCCTCGACCGCACCCGGAACATCGCCCTCGCTTAGATCCGCCCCGCAGACACGAGGCCGGTCAGGATCACAAGAGATTCAAACAGGAAGTAATTACCGAATATCAGTTCTGCGTCATGCGCTGTGTCGATATCCCGCGCGACCGCTTTTCGGGTGAAGCATCCCTCGGTGAGCATTCCAGGCGGACGCTGGTCGTCAGGACCGACAGGCGTTAGATATCCAGAGACCAGCTGGGTCACGGTACGTTCCGCGAAGTCTCGATACTTGGCGCCACCAGTGGGACCGAGTGCTGACGCAAGTCGCAGGGATGCTGCCGCAGCGATAGCAGTGGCCGCGGTATCCCTGCTGGTGGTCGGAATTGTCGGGTCATCAAAGTACCAGTACGCAATGAGGTCCGCGGGCACGCATTCTGTCGCTTCCAACTGAAACTGCGCCCGAGTTGACGAGCGTCGTTGCACGGGCGGCGGCAACGCCCGTTTCGATGTCCCGATATCGAGGTCTGCTGATTTTGGCCCGCTGGGCGATTTGCTGCTGCGACAAGCCAGCAGCCATGCGCGCCTTTCGAAAGCGCATGCCAAGATCCTTGAGCAATTGGTCGGAAGCGGGAGGCATGATATGTTCTCGGATCATTTTCCAGAGGATGATCTCTAAACAGATCATCATAGGCGGTCGAGATGAAACGTATACGTATCCTGGGATGGGGACGGCCCTCTCGCCACCTCTGCCGATGCGGCCGGCGATTCAACATTATGCGGGCACGGCGCATTCGATCTCTTCGCCGAGCAAGTCGTCCCACTCCTGCAAAAAATTACCCGTTTCGTCAGAGCACCGGCAGGATGCAAGCTGCGTGGCCTCTGACGTTGTCCCGTTGATGCAGCGGGTTCTCGCATTTCATTTCAAGCGACAGCGTGACGGCTTGCAGTTCACCTTGTCACATGCCGCCAACTCTAAGAGTGCTCAAATGAGCAGTGTTACGGACCACAAACTGAACGTCGGCTTCCGAGCCATCTAGCCTGACCAATTCGCACCGGCGAAAGGCCAACCCAGTTCGGGAAAGTAGCAAGAAAAAATGTCGCGATTTGAGCGCGTCTGGAGACCCGTCAACGCGAAGACGGGCGCCAATCTCGGAAACCTCAACGAGAACGCAATCGCGCCACCATTTTCCATTTGCGCACAAAAGGGTGACCCAATGCTCTCGTTCAAAACGCACGCGCTTAGTCTTTCGGTTGCTCCAAAGCATCAGGATCATACTGCTCAGCAGGCGCCTTCAAATCGTTTCGTCAGAAAAGAAGCCGAAGAGCCGTTCGCGAGGCAAATCAAGGTGGCCAGGGTGGCAAGTCGGCAGTCGAAAGAGAATTGATGTCTTTGATCTCAGAGGCGATACGAGGCCTTAAATTACTTAAGCTCTATAAGAAGGCGAAGGCGAAGAGGCTCGAACTGCCGCCAGCCCTAGGAGGCCGCCGGAAGCACAATTATGTTTGCGCATGAGCGCCCCTGATTGCGGTCCTGGAGTGCAACAGGGCCCTTTCCTGCGCCTGCGCGGTGAGAGTTTATCCTGATTGTGCACATAATTCCGGCTGTTGCGGCTCGCAAATGCATTTTTTGAGCACCGCACAAGCCTACTCGGGCCGCGTTGCGGCACGAATAATCGCTATTGCTTTCGGCTCAGCAAACGGGACCTGAAGAGCGGCGCGATATTCTGCCCGCGACGCGCGTCGTTTGGCCCGGATGTGAGGGGTTTCACAATTGCGATATGGGTTCTGAAGTAGTTGTTGGTGATGCGTGGGTCTCTGATTTTCCTCGTGGTTTTTGCAATCATCTTGGCAGCGCGCGGGCAGCAGCAAGAGCACTTCGTGTTGCGCCCGACCGCGGCCATGCCGCCGGTCAACGTACCCTGAGCGCAAGCGCTCGGAACGAGTCGGCGAGATGATGATCATTTGGGGCACTTATCTGGTTGGTCGTTACGCGGTACGACGACCGTTCTGCGTGTGCTGCTTGAAGGCGGACACACGCTGGCTGCGGGACGCATCGCCGGCGCTTATCGACTGTTGAAAAACGCACGCGTCGCAGACGAAATCGTTTCGACTATGGATCGCGCCGGTCACAAGGTACGCGAAGACGAAGATCCATTCAAAGCGCCCGTGCCGATGCAACTCGCCGGAGTACGTCCGGTCTCTCCGATTGTGACCAGGGTGCGCCTAACGTGGGCCGAGATGCGGGAACACGTCCTGCAGGACTTCGGCATCGAGCCCCGCCTGATCAACGATAAAGACGGCTACCTGGCATCCATGGACGACAGGTACACGTCTGATGCCTATCATTCGCTGTCGATCGAAGGATATTCGGTTAGCGAAGCACTCATTGAGAAGGTCCGCACGGGAGCGTGGAACCCCGACGGCGAACAAGGCGATCGCGAGACCAGGAATGCGATGGCAGCGAAGGGCTATTGGGACGCCTTTCAGGAAGTGCGTAAATCCGTAGCGCGGGTTCTGGATGACGAAGATGCCGCGGAAGTCGTCGAGCAGGAGCACCTGAATTGGTACCGCGCGATGTTCCAGCCTTCGCTCGCGGCAGGCATCGTGAAGCCCGAGAACTTAGCCGGATATAGACAGCATTTCGTAGGCATCAACGGCTCCGTATACGCCCCTACCAGTTGGGAAGCGGTACCGGATGCGATGGATGCCTTCTTCGAGTGTCTCCACAGTGAGAAGGATCCACGTGTGCGCGCGATCCTAGGTCATTTCATCTTTACCTTTGTCCATCCCTTACCGGATGGGAATGGCAGATCCGGAAGGTTCATCATGAACGTAATGCTCGCATCCGCCGGCATCCCGTGGACGATCATCCCAGTGGATCGCCGCGACGAATACATGCGGGCGCTGGACGATGCGAGCGTTCGAGGAGACATAAAACCGTTCGCCCGCTTCGTGGCGGACTGCGCTAAACATGAGCCTCCCCCGCCCCGCCGCAAGAAGCCCGGCGAAGTCCTCCCCGAAATTGACCTGGACGAATCACCGAGCCCGAAGCTGTAAGCAGATCGCCGACAACGCGCTGCAACGCGGCTATCATGGCTCTGTCGAAGAACGGCAAACCTCTCTGGCGCCCGCATAGGACGGCATCGCAGCGGAAAGCGGCGGGCGATTACCAGGAGCTGGACGATCCGCCCCGAGAGCGGCAGATCGGTCACGCCTCGCCGATACCGGCTATGGAGTCGTCCGTGAAAAATCCTGAAGCAATTGAGCGGCAAAAGGAAAATGCCGGAATTTGCGGGATTGGATTTGCCAGCAACCGGTGCTTGGGAGGCGGTTTTCTTGCAAATTGATGTTTTGTGATTCCCTCGAATCTCGCGCTGTGATTCCCTGCTGCTGGCGGTGACGAGCGGAGGATTCGATGCGGCCACGGGAGCGTCGGGAGAGCGGCGATCAGGATCTGTTTCGTTCACGGCTTGACCAGATCATCGACACGGAACACGCGCTGGTGAAGCTGGCGCGGACGATCGATTGGGGATTTCTGGAGGCGAAGTTCGGAGCGGTCTACACCGATGACCCCGGCCGTCCGCCGCTGCCGACGCGCTTGATGGCGGGGCTGGCCATTCTCAAGCACACTTATGACCTGTCCGACGAGGTGCTTTGCGAGCGCTGGGTCGAGAACCCCTATTACCAGTACTTCTGCGGCGAGGAGTTCTTCCAGCACCGGCTGGTGTTCGATCGCTCGTCGCTGACGCGCTGGCGCAACCGCATGGGCGAAGAGCGGTTGCAGGCGCTGATCCAGGAGAGCCTGTCGGTGGCCGCCATGACCAGGGCGATCAAGCCGTCCGCCCTATCCCAGGTGATTGTTGACACCACCGTTCAGCCCAAGAACGTGACGTTCCCCACCGATGCAAAGCTTCTGAACCGGGCGCGCGAGAAATTGGTGCGGTTGGCGAAGCTGAGCGGGGTGTCTTTGCGCCAGTCCTATGCGCGGGTGGGCAAGTTCGCCCTGATCCAGCATCAGCGCTATGCCCATGCCAAGCAGTTCAAGCGCGCCAACCGGATGCTGAAGAGGCTGCGCACCTATCTCGGCCGTGTCATCCGTGACATCGGCCGCAAGATCGAGGGCAATGCCACGCTCGATGGGAAATTTGCGAAGCTCTTGATGCTGGCGCGGCGGGTGCACGAGCAGCAGCAGCGCCAACGCGGACCGAAGGTCTATTCGCTGCATGGGCCGGAAGTCGAATGCATCGGCAAAGGCAAGGCTCACCGGCCTTACGAGTTCGGTGTCAAGGTCTCCGTCGCCACCATGCTCAAGCACGCCGCGGGTGGTCAGTTCGTCACCCATGTCAAGGCGCTGCCGGGCAATCCCTACGACGGCCATACGCTGGCGACGGTCATCCCGGAGATGGAGGCGCTGGTCGGCAATACCATCGAGCGCGCCTTCCTCGACAAGGGATACCGCGGCCACAATGCGCCGCCCGACTACAAGTTCAGGAACTTCCTCTCCGGCCAGAAGCGAGGAGTGACGCCGAAGATCAAGCGCCAACTGCGCCGCAGGTCCGCCGTCGAACCCGTCATCGGCCATCTCATGGCCGAGCACCGCATGGGCCGCAACTATCTCTGGTTCAAGCACGGCGACGCCAACAACGCCGTCCTCGCCGCCGCTGGCTACAACTTCCGCCGTCTCATCCGATGGCTCAAGCTTTTGCTGTGCCAAATCCTGGCCGCGCTCTTCACCGAGCCGATCGCCAGTCCAACCGAAATTAGGGTTCTTCACGCTCCACTATGGACACGTCAGGAAACCGTTTCGCACGATGGAAACAGAAAATCGAGGTCCGTACATGAATGGCGCACTGCGGAGCCCGGGATCTTGGACCGGATCGAAACAACAGCACCTTTCCCCGATATAGGCTGAGATATCAGCACTTCTCGTTCCAGCTGCCCAATAAAGAGTTCGAAGGCCACAACCGACCGAAAGTCCTCCTTCGGTAACCTGGTTGTCGGGCGTGGCCTACATAGCCGGATCTAAGAGTCCGGCGCGCACGTTCAGCTCTTAGAGGACCGGCGCCGGCCCAGTCGGTCGGGTTCGCGCCGGCGTAGTTCGACAGGAAGGGATCCTGCCGGCACCGCCGATAGCAGCTCAGGAGCTCTCGTGTCCCTCTGGCTGGACTTGGTGCGTGTGAGGGCGCGGCTCCATCAGCTCGAGCACCGCTCGTCCCTTTTCCGTGATGCGCCACCCTCCATTCAAGCGCTCGACGAGCCGCTGCGAGAAAAGGTCGAGCTCGGGCACGCGGGCGCCCATTCTCTTGGTGCGCGCCGCCCAATCCGGACCGCTCGTGGCCAAAATGGCCATGTCTCGCTTGAGATCCGGCATGGATGCGAACCCGTCCGGGTAGCTCACAAGGATCTTCAACACCGTGACCTGGAAATTCACATGAGCACTATCGGTCTTGTCCGCATCTAGCGCCACATAGTTGGCGCGGAGCGAAGAGCTTGCATTGCGACCTGCCGAAGGCGCTCCGCCGTGATCTCACCTTTGTTGGCGGCCTCCAAGATCTTGGAAGCGACATGGGCCCGAGTGCCGGTTTCGCTGCGAGGCAGGCCGTCGCAAACCTCCTCAAGAACAGCACGCAAAAGCGCAGTGGTCGTTGCGTCCAAACACCTGGCGACTCCGCAAGGCGCAAAGAATGGTAGCAGAGGAAGCACGCTGAACCCTTCAAAGAAAGTATTAGCTGATTCCGCAGTCGACTATGAACTTCACCACAGTCTCCGTTGCTCATTGATTGCCCAAGACGTTGCTGCCGTGCCTTCGAAGCAGGATAGTTGTGCTGGTCTCGCTCCGCCACGCCAGTGCTGGAGGAACCGCCTCCGTGATGGAATTCAGCGCTCGAGGCGCTCTTTTTGACGGTTTTCGCCGCGATGGCCGTGCGATGTCTCGGCCCTCAGCAGAGTGTCTATTTTCCGCCACGCGGCGAATCCATCTCCGGGGCAGCCGCAGCGGGCCTTCCGGTACAGACAGACCATCGGTGTTTATGTCCGATCGTTTTTCCTTCTTCGAGATTTCTTTTAAGCGCCGTGGCCGAAGCTGGTCATGGTCCGTCAGCACGAGCGCGGGCACGCCGGTTATAGCAGGCTCACGAAGCAGTCGAGCCGCCGCCAGATACGACGCGAACAGGGTGTTATTTCTGCTGCTAAGCGCGCCATGGGGGCCCGCCTGTATCGGTTTCGTCACCCCGAGCTGGCGAGCGGTGTCCGTCACCGCGTTCGCTCCCACGCCATTAGGCCCTGGTTTGTGACTGGCCATCTCATGACCCGTGTCCCAGGTCCTCGTATTATGCCGAATGCATCTAGGGAATGTCGATGAAGCAGACCAAGCAAAACGAGAGATCAAAAGGTGGCAGGCTCGTCGGCAAAGTACTTGGTGGGAAAACGAAAAAAGTGACCGCGACGATGAAGCGCCGTGCCCTCAAGATACAGAAATCTGAGCGACCGGATCCGCCATCTCAATAAGGACGCGCTCCACGCCTGCTCGCACTAAGCTCGTCGGGTCGCGCCCCTCCAGCGGTTACTCGCTTCTTCTCCGCGAGCCCCTCTCTGCACCTGCTTGCTGTCCCACTGTGAGAGACCCACCAATTGTGAGCGTCCTATCTGCTGGCGGGCGTCCGGATCGAGCACGACGTTGTCGATAAGCCGGGTCGAGCCAACATAGCCTGCTGCACAAATGGCGACCGGACGCGAGAACGGGTTCGTAGCCGGCTTTAGCGTTTCAGCGTCCACGATCTCGAGGTATTGCAACTCATCCAGCGGCTCCAGGTGGCGCCTGACAATCGATAGCAGCCGGACGGGATCGCGCTCTCCTGCGCGAAACTCGGTTTCTGCCGCGAGCAGGCCTCGGCTGATCGCCAATGCACGGTTGCGCTCCGGGGCGCTGAGATAGCGGTTTCGGCTGCTCATTGCGAGGCCATCCGGCTCGCGGACTGTTGGAACGGTGACGATTTCGATCGGCAGGTTGAGATCAACTGACATGCGACGTACGACTGCACATTGCTGAAAATCCTTCTGGCCGAAGAACGCGACATCCGGCTGGACCATGTTGAACAGCTTGCAGACAACGGTCGCAACGCCGCGGAAATGGCCGGGCCTGAAGATTCCGCACAGCCGACTGCGCGAGCGCACCAGGTTCAATGAAGGTATCAAACTGCGGCGGATAGACCTCCTGCGCCTCCAGTGCAAAGACGATATTGACCCCTGCATCGCGGCACAGTTGTTCATCGCGGAGAAAATCACGAGGATAGGTGGTGAGATCTTCCTTGGGGCCAAACTGCGTAGGATTAACGAAGATGCTGACGACCGTGGCGTCACAACGAGCCCGGCTCTCTTCGACGAGGGCCATGTGGCCCCGGTGCAGGCAGCCCATTGTGGGCACAAACCCGATGCGCCTATCTGGCGCCCGAGCCTCAGCCAAAGCCCGACGCAGTTCAGTAACGGATCTTATCGTTCGCATGATCACGACCGTGAGGTTGGTTCGTGCGGAGTCCAGTTTGCGACGAGCTCCTTGAGCGCGTCCGGGAGGCGATAGGATTCCTGTCCTCCTGGGAATGCACCGTCACGGACGTCGGCCGCCCAGCGCGAGAGCGCCTCCTGCATCAACTGAAATCCATTCGAATAGGCGCGCACGAATTTGGGCGGCTTACCGTCCGTAAGACCCACGACGTCATGGAACACGAGCACCTGTCCCGAACATCCAAGACCGGCTCCGATTCCGATGGTCGGGATCTTGAGGATCTCCGTCGCCCGCACTGCTAGCTCCGCCGGGATTCCCTCCAGCACGAGAGCAAAACAACCAGCTTCCTCCAGACGATGCGCGTCCTCCAGTAGCCGCAAGGCGTCATCGGCAGTCCGACCCTGCACCTTGAAACCACCCATGACATTGACGCTCTGCGGGGTGAGGCCGAGATGTCCCATTACGGGGATTTCGCAGTCGACCAGGGCGCGTACCATATCGAGGCGGTTTGCACCGCCTTCGAGCTTCACCGCATCGGCGCCACGCTGCAGGAAGCCGCCGGCGTTGCGGATGGTTTCTTGCCGGCTGACATGGAAACTGAGGAAGGGCATATCGGCAATGAGCAGGGCACGAGGTCTTGTCCGCGCAACCGCTTCCGAGGTGATGATTCATCATGGAGACACTGACTGGCAAGGTATTGTCGAATCCGAGGCAAACATTGCCAACACTGTCGCCAACGAGGATAATATCCACGATCGGATCAGCGATACGCGCTGCAACTGCGTCGTAAGCGGTCGTCATTGCGATACGCCGCCCCTCCTCCTTCCACTGCTGAACAAGCGGTATCGTAACTCGCACGGTAGACGATTGCGGCGTGTGGCTCATGTCGATCCTGATCCGTGTCTTAAGGCCGGCACTTCTACGGCCCGGCGCTTCCTAGGCGAGAGGAGAGATAAGGGTCAATGCCCCGGTAGACAAAGAAAGCTTTCCCTCCAAACTGTAGGAAGGACGCACCGAACGTTCCAATGATCGCGCAACCATCGTGGGGGTGCTTCTATGCGGGTGAGAGGGAGATCGCGCTACCAGTCATGGATCGCGAAGCGGCGAATACGGACCAAAAACGCCGCTGATCGCCCCGGCTGAACCGCTATAATGCGTCAGCAATTCTGATGGGAGGCTGCAAGCTCATGGTGAACAAGGTTTGCAACGCCGCCGCGGCACTCACTTTCACCGTTGTGGCCGTCGGTGGATTTTGGAGCCTTTCGAACAGCTATTTCATTTGCGGGCTTGCGCTGGTCGCTTCAATATTTGTCCGTCGCACGGTTGAGCGCTCGTTCATAAAGCGCGCCCATCGCGATATGGTGCGCATTCATGGCACCGACTGGGGCTGCGCGGATAACACGGGCACGTTTGTTCAAGCTCCGAAAAGTGCGCAAAAGGTTGAACGCGTTGTAGTCGCCCGGGGTGCGCACGAGCGTGCCGACTGGAAGATCGTTCAACGAGATATTGAGCGACTGGATGCGATCTGCTGCCAGGACGGTCGGGTTCATGCGCCGTCCTCTTCGGCGTCTGACGTGAACGCTGGACGATCATCATCGTCCGGCTGCAGCATCGATTGAACAGCGGGCACCATCGGCTGCGGGATCAACATCATTTCCATGCCAAGGGCGCGAGCGACGTTGACGAGCGTCGTTGCACGGGCGGCGGCAACACCCGTTCCGATGTCCCGATATCGAGGTCTGCTGATGTTGGCCCGCTGGGCGATTTGCTGCTGCCACAAACCAGCAGCCGTGTGCGCCGTTCGAAAGAGTGTGCCGAGATCCTTGAGCATTTAGTCGGAAGCCGGAGGCATGTTATGTTCGCGGACCATTCTGTCACCTGGACCCGGCCTTTGCAGGCCAATAACCTTCGGGGAACACCGGCGTACAGTCACGGATTTCCCAGTCTTGAGCGATCGACGCTTGACCTGGGCTTCGGCGGGGAGGACCTCAGGCGCCTCTCCCTTTCGGCTGATGACACGGCTCACTTGCCCCGCGGGCGAAAACGCAGATCATCTCTGATTAGGTCAGGTAAGTTTCCGGTACAGGCGAATTGCCAGGCTACCTCATCACCGGATCGCGGCCGATAGCTCGAGCCGTCCTCCGAATGTATTGTGGTTTGGATGGACGTGTCCTCCCCGAAAACGACCGAAAAGCGGACCCCGTTGGGGTCTTGACGCGCAACTGGCCTTACCGATCGCCCGGAGACAATCCGCCCCAGCAAGACGACCAGATGCTCGATAGCCTCATCGCGGGCATCCATCCAGCCGATGGCCCCGACGATTGCTTCTTATAATATCGATGACTTCATTGCGAAACACGTCGCCTGATCGGGTTTCCTCCGCGAAACGCCAGACATAGAGCGCATCCTCGCGCAATAGAGTTCGGAGAGGAAACAGGTTTGGCAATCGTTCTGGCGGGCGATGACCGGAAATTCCTGTTTGGTCGAACTTGTTTATCGGACAGACATTCACGCAGATGTCGAAGGAGTACAGCGCTCGGTATCGACGATTTCGATCATTTCGCGGCCGGCATTCGCTCCGAAGCCAAGGTTTAGAGAGTCGACGCGTGGATTGTGACACACCGCCAAGCTAAGCTTCACATCAAACGTTCCTTGAGTGACGGCTCTTCGGGCGGGGCAAGCGAAGATGATCTCTTAACGTGTTACCTTCATATTCACGACGGAACGAACCGCGTCTTTGTAACTCAGGTATTACGCTCGCACAGAAGGTTTCGAGGCCGTGGGGCTCTGACGGACCTATGATCATGAATCCGTCGCAGGCTTCGTCTGCAACCCACTCTTCGATCCAATCGCTAATCTCGGCAGCAGAGCCGCAAAGCGGAGTCCCCCAGCCAGAAAGACGATAGAATTGCAGTATTTCACCAAGCGGCTTGCCTGTTCGTACGAGTTCCGTTGCCATTTGAAATACGCTCTGAATATATTCAGTGTTCTTGGGTAGCAATTCGAGCGGAACGGGACGATCGAGCGGCAACTTCGTTAGGTCCACTCCGAGATCTTGCGTCAACTGCTCAAGCTTGACGATGTTGGGCACTCGCGTCTCAAGGCTAGCATAGTGAGCTTCGGCTTCCGCCTTTGTCTCCCCTACTACGACCGTTAGCGAGGGAAGGATTTTGAGTCCGGCAGGATCGCGGCCGGCAGCCGACACGCGATCCCGCATGTCCTTGTAGAAGGCCTGAGCGGTTCGCTTGTCTCGATTCAACGAGAATATGACCTCCGCGAATTCGGCTGCAAATTGTTTGCCGGGTCCAGACGACCCGGCTTGGATTAGGACGGGATACCCTTGTGGTGGGCGGGCAATATTTAGTGCACCTTCGACACTGATATATTTTCCCGCATGGGATACGGGATGGAATTTGTGGGGATCGAAGTAATATCCCGAGGATGGATCAAGCACAAAGGCGTCTTCCTCGTAGGTATCCCACAAGGCATGGATCGCCTCAATGTACTCCCTGGCGCGGCCGTATCTCTCCTCATGAAATGGAAGTTTTGATTGGCCAAAATTCTTGGCAGCTTCACTGCTCGCCGAAGTTACGACGTTCCAGCCCGCACGGCCGTGACTCAGATGATCCAACGACGCGAGCTGACGAGCCACGTTGTATGGTTCCGAGTATGACGTGCTGATGGTACCTGCCAAGCCGATTTTGGATGTTACCTGAGACAGCGCGGAGAACAGAGTCAGAGGCTCAATCGAATTCATGTGGTATGGATTGCGACTCCATGCCTCAAGATGATCCGTATGAGCAAAAAGCGCGTCAGCCCTGAAGAGCATGTCAAACTTCGCAGCTTCGGCGATCCTCGCGTAATGCTGGAAATGTTCGATGTTCGTGGCAATATCGCTGCTGTGGGGCGTCCACCCCGCCGGGTGTGTTCCGTAGTTGTAGAGAGCGTAGCCGAGATGGAGTTGCTTCACTGCAATATTCCTTCGCACTTTCGCATATTCTGCGGATCTCGCGGCATCGACGGAGGGCTGCCTGCGCAAAAAGAGATGCTTGGCCCCCCTGGTGTCATTCGCTCGACAGAAAGCGATGATATCTTCACACAATTGAGTTTCAGTGCATATGTCAGTACCGAGGTGCATAAAAGCTGCACCTCGCGCGTTACGGCGAACATTTCCGGCGCAGCGTTCTGCAGCGCCCCGGCCAAAATGCCTGACCATCTAGAAGTTTGGTGCCGTCGATCTCTTGTTGCCCCGAGGCGTGAACTCTTGTGGTTCAGCTCATTAGTGATCTGAGCTCTGTGCGATGATCAATGCGAGCCCGCTGGGTCCAATGCGTTCGGTGGGCGAGAGGGTTGTGCGTCAGTCGGCAAAACGAGCTTATGGGGCATGTTGCGCCGGCGTACATGGCAAAGAAGGTGCCGAAGCTCGTGCCGTCGCCAGTCGATTCGCTTGTTGTCGTGAAGGTCAGTGTTGGTCTGGACGTTGCATCCCGCGACGGCTCTTTCGCCTCGGCCTCAGCTATCGACCGCGGCTTTTTGCGTTGCAGGCGCCTTCTACAATACATGCGTCGTTGCGAACGTCCGTGTGCTATGTCGATCTGAGATCTTGTTCAGTAAACTTGCTTCGCCTCACGAACGCACGTGATCATCTGGGATCACTCGGACCTCCTGGGTATTGATCGCAATACTGAGAAGATCACCAGGACTCGGATGGCGACCAAAAGGGAAATGCACCTGCATCATCATTTGCTCACCGCCAACATCAAGTAGGATCCGCGTCGCTCCACCGTAGTAGTTAGATTGCAATACGCGCGCCTGCCGCGAAGGCTCAGAGCCATCTGTTGAGAGCCTGACTTGTTCAGGTCGAATCACCGCGCTGCCGGGGCCGGGAGTCCAGTTACCCGCTAAACGCAGGCCGGAGGTCGACGTGAATGCACCGTCGCTTCCCACAAATCCTCTAATCGCGGAACACCAGCCGATGAACTTTGCGACGAAAGGAGTGGCCGGCTCCTCATAGATCTCGCCGGGCGTACCCACTTGCTCGATCTTACCAGCATTCATGACTACGATGCGGTCGGATAAGGTCAGTGCTTCTTCCTGGTCGTGCGTGACAAACAAGGTCGTGACATCTACTCCGCGAATGACCTCGCGCAGCTCTTCGCGCATGCGCACGCGCAGCTGTGCATCAAGGTTCGAGAAGGGTTCATCGAGAAGGAGCACGGCTGGCCGCATCGCCAAAGCGCGTGCCAGTGCAATGCGCTGCTGCTGGCCCCCTGAAATCTGACTTGGCAGCCGCTCGGCAAGATGCGGTAATTCGACCAGCTTGAGCATTTCGCCGACGCGCTTTTCTACGTCGCTGCGGCGCCACTTCAGGTTTTCTAGGCCGAAAGCGATGTTCTGGGCGACCGTCATATGCGGAAACAAGGCGTAACTCTGGAACACCATTCCAGTATCCCGCCGATAGGGAGGCTGGCGCGTCATGTCCAGGTTGTTTATGCGGATAGAGCCCGAGGACGGTTCTACAAACCCGGCAACCATCCTCAGCGTTGTTGTCTTGCCGCAGCCCGATGGGCCGAGCAGGCATACGAGTTCGCCTCGGCGTGCACTGAACGAAACGCTGGCGACTGCAATCGCTTCACCATAGTGCTTGGAGACAGATTGCAACTCCACAACTGCGTCGTCCGCTCGCTGCAAGGACGGGATATGGTGTTCTGACAAAGCCAAGTCTAATCTCCCCGATTACACCAGTCGTTCCGCGCTGATCAAATGCTCGATGAGCAGGATCACGATCAATGTCACCAGAATCATGACGGCTGATACTGCCGCGACGGTCGGATCATAGACGGTATCTAAATAGATGAATATTTGTATGGGCAACGTGATCCGACCGCCGGACGTGAGAAACGCGGAAACTGTCGCGTTTCCGAACGATGTCACGAAGGCAAAGATTGCGGCCGATAGCAAGCCCGGTAGAATGAGTGGCACTGTGATACGCCGGATGACTTGCAATGGCGTGGCGCGGAGGTTCATCGCCGCTTCCTCGAGAACGCGATCATGCAGGGTCAGACTGGCGAGGATCGTTCGAACGGTATACGGGATCGCAAGAACGAGATGGCCCAGGAGCAAAGGAACTATCGTTCGCCCAAGACCCAGGAATGCAAACAGGTGCAATAGTCCGAGCCCAAGAACGACGGCCGGCACGGTCAAAGGTGAAAAGGCGAGACCCTGCAGAAGTGCCTTTCCGCGAAAGTGATATCGGTTGATGGCGAACGCGGCCGAAAACCCGATCACCAGCGCAATAACCGCGACCAGCACGGCGACGTAGGTGCTGGTCCAGAGCGCAGACCTAAAAACGTCGCTCTCGTACGCAGCCTTGTACCAGCGCAAGGAATAGCCAACGGGAGGGAATTCCATCGTTTCACCGCTGGTAAACGATGCCGCAACGACCAGAATCACCGGTAGCGCGAGCATGCAGAAGGCAAGGCCGCGAATAAATTTCCCGCTGATGGACATCAGGATGTCGATCATATCAGCGCGCATCTTCATCCGCCGCAATCCAGCCAATAGGTCGAGATGCGTCATGTCCTCACCTTTCTGAGGAAGCGTGACCCTAGTAGGAGGTTCATCATTGCCGTGAAACTAAGTACGCTCAAGAAGAGGACAAAAGCCATGGCCGCACCTGAAGGCCAGTTCAATTCGGTCATTATGCGATCGTAGATCACCCCTCCGAGCATGGCCGTGCGACCGCCCCCAATGAGGCGAGGTGTAATGAAGGCCGAGATAGAGAGTACGAACACAAGGTTGAGCCCAACAAGAGTGCCAGGTAGGGCGAGGGGAATGATGATTTTCTGAAAGGTGACGAAGCGATTCGCACGTAGATTTGCCGCGGCGTGTTCAAGCACTGGATTGATCTGAGTGACCACGCTCATGATGGACAAGATCATGTAGGGAAGACACTCCTGCACCAGGACCAATATGACAGCAGGTCGATTGAACAGCAAACGTTCCGGCGACGAGAACACCCCGAGGCTTACGAGGAACGAATTAACGAACCCGTTGCGGCCGAGAACGATCAACCAGCCGAATACGACGACGACAAGGCTGAGCGTCATCGGCATGATGACGATAATGGTTTGCCACCGCCGCACCGATGCTGGTAGCCGAGCTAGCGAATATCCGGTTGGAAATCCTATAATTAGGCAGAGCGAACAAACAATGAGTCCGTCGACGAACGTCTCCAACAATATTCTGACGTAATAGGGGTCAGCAAAGAAGTCTGAATACTGTTTTAAAGTGAAGCCGCTTCCATTAAACAGGTAGCTCCCATTTAGGAAGCTAGCTCGCAGCAGTCCCAACAGCGGCGCCACAAAAAAGGCGGCGAGAAGCAAGAGCATCGGCGCCAGCAAGAGCGCTGGTGTCAACTTTCGGTAGCTCTCAATACCCTGCTTCATCGCACCGCTCTCCTCATCCTGTTTGCATTACGGTTCCGCTACGGCATCACGCCCTCGGCCCATCCTAGCCTCAGCGTTGGCCGTCCATGTATTCGACGAAATCGTGGAGCTCGAACGGCCCGCTCTGGAGTCAACCTGCTGGCGCGCTTTGAGTCTTGGCTATCCCCTTAAACTCCGGACTCCGATTTGCCGGTCATGAAGTCAGTGGCCGACCTGGATCGGGCGGATTCGAGTCGCCTCGGGTGTAGGACAATTGTGCACTACTCCAGATCACGATCGGCAAGCGCGATCCATCACATGGCTTCGCGGCTCGCGTGGTCGTCTTCCCGCGCTGTTTCTCTCGCATTTGGTCGGCGGCCGCGGTAGGAGCGCACAATCTGGCGACCAAGTTTGTAATAGGGTCGCGATCGAACGCCAACTCCCGCACCAGGAAGCGTTCCATATCTATGGACGCGACAATCGTGGGCGGTCGCGACACAGTGCTGCTCTCCCTGTTGTGAGATGATGGGCGCCCAAGCAAGGGCGGCGGCGCGACGTAGTCGATCAGAAACCTTGTAGGCCAGCTGGTCAGCTCGCGTCGCATCGAGGTCCGTGACGATCAGGGCATCAAGTGTTACGCGGCGATGATCTTGTTGAACCGCTCGATCCGCGCACTGTGGCCCGCCGACCACTTTTCCCAGTCGACGGTTCTTCTCAGGGCGGCGCGCTCTGGCGATGCAAACACGAGACGTTTCCGCAGTTCTTCCGGCAACTTGATGTCTGTGGTCGGCTCGTACCCCACGCTCTCAGGCAATGCACGCTGACCTTGATCGGATAGGATCTGTTCCAGGAAGGCGTACGCGGCCTCCGGGTGCTTCGTTCCCTTGATGACGTTCATATAGGTGAGCGCCCCGCAAATGCCTTTGGACGGGATGACGAAATCCATTGGGAAACCCTTGCCCTTCAGTTCGAAGTAGGCACTGTTCCAGAAGGGACCCGCCTGGACCTCTTTACTCTGATACATCTGCATCTGGGGGATTTGCCCCTGCGCCACCGCGACGAGATTCGGCTTCGTCGCTTCTAGGATCTTCCACGCGGGCTCCATGTTGGTCACGGAGCCGCCGTTTTCCTCTGCCCAACCGAGAAGATAAAGGCTGGAGGTTGGTGTAGTCGCGGGGAAAAGCACCACCTTACCCTTCAGGTCTGATCGGGCGAGGTCCGAATACGAAGTGAGGGGCTCCTTGACAGAGTCCGGATTGTATCCAACTCCTTGAGCTGCGAGGCTGAAGGGCACACCATAGTCTCCGAACTCGCGGAAAGCAGGAAGGATCCGTTTCAAACCGGCTACGTCCGACTGTTTGATCTCTGCGGTGACGCCGCCTTTGATAAGATCGGGCATGACTGAGCTGTCGCCCATGAATAAGTCGACCTCAGGCTCGTCTTTCTGGGAGATCAGCTTGATCAGCTGAGAGGCGAGAGCGCCGCGGACCACTTCAACCGTGAGCCCATACTTTTCGAACAATGGCATGCTTACGTTTTTCGCGATTGCCTCTTCAAACAGCCCCCCCCACGAGTTCACGCGCAAGGTGATGCCGGCAAACGTTTTTGACTGGGCCTGAACGTATGGTGCAGCCAGAGCTGTACCCCCTGCCGCAGCCGCGATCTTCAAAAATGTTCGGCGTTGCATTTTCCACCCTCCTAGTGTCTGAGCACTTTTGTTCGTTGCAGCCGACCTTAGGCGGCCTGAAAGCCGAATTCTCGAAATCTGGTGGCTCCTTTGGCCGAAACTGTGCGTCAAGTTGGTCCGCCACGGCGTTTTTCTGCAATCGCGCTTGCGCGGCCCACTGCTATCACGTCGTCGAGGTCCACGACCAAAGGCCCACTGGGATAGTTCTTCGCAATCGGCAAGCCGCACGATTTGTTGAACCATTGAGAGCGGCGCAACGGATGTCACGCCAACTCGTTACATCGCGTGATCGTGCCGACGTCTACAATAACTTGGGAGAGGCGCGAGAAATCCGTGCACGCGCTGGGTGATGCCATTGGGCTGGTCAAGCTATCGCGAGCGAAATCAGCCGTTGCCATCGCCAGAGCGCTTAACCCGCCTCCCACCTCCCGGAGGCCGCAGGATACTTCAATGTCCCTCCTCCGCTGCATGCCTATTGCTCTGTGTGAAGCGGTTTTCAGGCGTCGAAAACCCGAAGCGGCTGCGCAGTGTCGAGCCGCTGTACTCAGCGCGAAAAAGGCCGCGTTGCTGCAGTTCCGGTACAACGAGCTCCTTGAAGTCGATCAGCGAATTCGGGAATACGGCAGGTGTGATCATGAAGCCATCGCACGCTTCGGCCTCGACCCATCGCTGCATGACGTCGACAATGCTAGCCGCAGTGCCGTAGACCAGGATGTATCCCCGAGACACGGCAAAAAGATCGTGAATGTCCCTCAGCGTCAGAGTTTCTCGACGCGATTTCGCATGGAGCACTGTGAGGAAGCTCTGCACCTCGTCAGACAAGGGTAAATCTGGTAAGGGCCCATCCATGGGAAACTTCGACATGTCGTGGCCCAACCGATCGGACATGATCTTAAGCGCCGAGCCCGGCTCAATCAGCGCCACGAGCTCGTCATACTTAGCCTTGGCCTCTTCTTCGGTGCGTCCGACAATCGGGAAGAAGCCTGGGAGAATTCTTAAGGAATCCCGCGGGCGACCGGCCGCCTCAACCTGATCCTTCAACTTCTTGTAGAAGGCCCTTGCCTCCTCAATGTCCTGCTGGATCGTAAACACGACTTCCGCGTACTTGGCTGCAAAATGCTGGCCAGTGGCTGACGATCCAGCTTGGACAATAACCGGTTGCCCCTGTGGCGAGCGGGATATGCCCAGAGGTCCCTTCACTTTGAAGAATCTGCCTTGGTGGTTTACCGCATGAACCTTGGACCGATCAAAGAAGCGGCCGGTCTTCACGTCATAGAGTAGCGCATCGCTTTCCCAGCTGTCCCATAGTCCCTGGACGACGTCCAGGTATTCTGCCGCGATCTCATACCGAACGGCATGTGGCGGAAGTGTCCTGTCGAAGTTGTCAGACTGCTGTGCAGTGGTGACAACATTCCAGCCAACTCGGCCGCCGCTGATTTTGTCTGCGGACAAAACGAGACGGGCGAGATTATATGGCTCCATGTAGGTCGTAGATACAGTCGCGACCAACCCAATATGTGAGGTCCTGGCCGCCAGAGCAGAGATCAATGTTGTTGGCTCCAGGCGAACAGCCTGGCCAGGGTGCCCATCAAGCTCCGCTGTAGGAGCATCTGCGAAGAACACAAAATCCAGTTTTGCGTCCTCAGCAAGCTTCGTGATCTCCAGGAGAGATGAAAAATCCTCATGGCTCTTGAAGGCACCTGGCAGCCTCCAGCCGGAGACATGATTGCCCGTTCCAATAACGAAAACCCCAATGTTCATCTGTCGGGACATCGCCGCCCTCAAAAGCTCTAGAAAATTGCGCCTTGTAGGTATCCGATTGCTAGTTCGTTAGATGCTAGCCACTGAAAAGAAGCGTCTATCTGCGTATGCGAGCGCAACCGCGCCTGCGCGGACCCCGCCTTCGACTACCTCACCAATGACAACAGCATGATCGCCAACGTCGAAGATGTTTACAACTTTGCATGCCACGTACGCTGCAATAGTTAAAAGGACTGGGCCGCCAATTCCGCGCGCCGGCCGAGACCACTCAGTGTCACCGAACTTTGATGATGATTTCTTCGCGAAATGCATCGCGATATCTTCCGCACCCGCGGTCAAATAGTTGATCGAAAAAGCCTCAGTTTCTTTCAGGGCGGCAAGGGTATTCGAGTTATTGCTTAGGCAAGCTAGAGCGAGCGGCGGCATTAGCGAAACCGAGCAAACGGCTGTCATTGTCAAACCACAGGGAACGCCGTTTTTAGTGAACGATGTCACCACAGTGGCAGGACCTGGCGCAGCGGCCATTATGCTTTTGAAAAGGTCTGAAGTGATCTGTGGAACTTGGTCCGTTGTAGCCCTGTCTGCGAAGATCAAGACGGCCTCCCGATTGATCTGGTCGAAGATTAGAGACGCGCTTACTGCATTCCAACGATAACGCCATTTCATCATTGGCTTATGCATTCATCCGCATCTCGCGCTTAAATCCCGCGTTTGACACTCCTTGCTCGATGGATACCGTCGTATCGACGCCGTCCTCCCTGCGGCTATTAAGCGGCTCCGGCCGGTGTTGACGGAAAGCATCCTCTTCGACGAAGGCGCTTTGCTTGAGGCGTAAGCTGAGTGAGTGGTCCGCGCTCACCGATCGAGCATTAGTCGTAACCTAAGATACGCCGAGCAAGCACAGCTGGTCTCAGAAATCTGAACATCGCGATAAGTGGAGTTTCTGCCTGAATGCGGCGATAGTTGCCGCAGACAGGAGCGACGATGAGCAGACGATCCCGCCGAACCCATTCCCCGGCCTTCAAGGCGAAAGTAGCGCTGGCCGCCATCAAGGGCGATCGAACGCTGGCGCAGTTGGCCGAGCACTTTGATGTCCACCCCAATCAGATCACGGCGTGGAAGGCCCAACTGGAGGGCGGTGCCTCTGACGTTTTCGGGGCAGGTCCCGCGGCATCTGCCGGGCCGGCCATCGACGTGAAGTCGTTGCACGCCAAGATCGGAGAGCTGACGCTGGAGAACGATTTTTTAGAAGGAGCGCTCACCAAGGCGGGGTTGCTGAGCGCAAAGCGATGATCGACCGTGAGCACGATCTGTCGATCACTAGGCAAGCGGAAGCTCTGAACATCAGCCGTGGCAGCGTCTATTACCTGCCGCGTCCGGTGCCCTCCGCCGACCTCGCGATTATGCAACGGCTCGATCGGTTGCATCTGGAGTATCCCTTCGCCGGTTCGCGTATGTTGCGCGGCCTGCTGGCTGCCGAGGGGTGCAAGGTCGGCCGCCGGCATGTGAAGACGCTGATGCGGCGGATGGGGATAGAGGCGCTCTATCGCCGTCCGCGCACGACCAAGTCAGAGCCCGGTCACAAGATCTATCCGTATCTGCTGCGCGGCATGGAGATCACACGGCCGAACCAGGTCTGGGCGATGGACATCACGTATATCCCGATGGCGCGCGGCTTCGTGTATCTCGCTGTCGTGCTGGATTGGGCAACCCGCCGGGTTCTCTCGTGGCGGTTGTCGATCACGATGGAGGCGGCCTTCTGCGTCGAGACCCTGGAGGATGCTTTGGCGCGTCACGGCAAGCCCGAAATCTTCAACACGGATCAGGGCTCGCAGTTCACTGGCGCGGCCTTCACGGGCCTGCTCACCAACCAAGCCATCGCCATCAGCATGGACGGCAAAGGGGCTTGGCGGGACAATGTGTTCGTCGAACGGCTGTGGCGCAGCGTCAAATATGAAGAGGTCTATCTGCGAGCTTACGAAACGGTCGGCGAGGCGCGAGCTTCGATTGGCCGCTATCTCGACTTCTACAACGGCCGACGTCCACACTCGAGCCTTGACGGCAGCACACCGGATCAAGCCTACTTCAACCAGCCGCCAATCCGCATGGCGGCCTAACCCCGGCAGACGCTCCACTTATCGACGCGGAGATTTTGTTCAGACAACCGGGACCAGCTCTAGCCTCGGCTCGGCAGCCAACAGTTGCTGATGGTCTTCTCACGGCTGGCCACATCACACGACCGCCCCCCTGCAAACCGTGGCAGCAGGATGACCCGTTACCATCCCACTATCGCCGTAGCCGGTGCCGATAGAACAAAAGGCCTTTTCCAGCTTCCCCGTTGCCGCACCAGCTAGCCTTGCTTGGTCCAGGCTGGACGTCACGAAACCATCGAAAGACGCCAAAGTCCCCTCTAGGCGGCGCGGCCGGACACCAAATTGGCCACAGGCGGCTCGTGGGCGGACGGCATCGCGCGCTTGTCACGGGGCAGGCCCACACCGGTACGAGTGGATGAGCCGCCCCCGCCGGTTTGCCCCACGCGCTAACGATCGGGCAGTCCTCAGTTGCTCGGCCGACCTGTGAATCATCTGGAGAAGTGCCGGAGGGTGCTTTACTCAGCATGCTCCGGTGTAGACTTACAACCGATTCGCGAGGAGAAAGAGCGTGCGGCGCTTAACCCAAAAGGAAGCGGGCGCCTATTATACCCCCGACCCTGTCGTTTCGAGCCTGTTGCAGTGGGCGGTCCGCCGAGAGGACGACCGCCTGCTTGATCCGGCATGCGGTGACGGGCGCTTTATTGCCGGACACCGAAACGCCGTCGGCATTGAGCAGGATCTCCAGGCGACGCAGGTGGCAATGGCTCGGGCGCCTTGGGCGCTTGTCCATGAAGGCGATTTCTTCTCCTGGGCGGCCGAGACGGCCGAACGCTTCGAGTGCGCGGCGGGCAACCCGCCATTTATTCGATATCAGAGCTTCAATGGGGTGATTCGGGCCTGCGCAATCGCTCTTTGCGCGTCCCTTGGCGCGCACTTTTCGGGCCTGGCATCGTCGTGGGCACCCTTCCTGGTCTGCACTGCCTCACTCCTGAAGCCGGGCGGTCGAATGGCCTTCGTCGTCCCCGCAGAAATCGGACACGCACCATACGCCGCACCGCTCCTGGAGTTTTTGGTTGACCGGTTCAAGACAGTTCATGTCGTAGCGGTCCGGGCGAAGCTCTTCCCGGAGCTCTCAGAGGACTGTTGGCTGCTATACACCGACGGATTTGAAGGCAAGACGCAGGAGATTAGGTTTTCGGTGCTTGATCACTTCCGCCCCTCCAGCCGCCCGCCCCGGGAGTTTACGCGGGTCAGCGTTAAGGAGTGGCGCTCTGAGTGGAACCGCCGCCTGCGCCCCTACCTAATTTCTCAACACGGCCGGGAGCTTTACCGACACGTCGCGACGGGCGGCGACACACATCGCCTCGGCGAGTTGGCGAATGTCGGGATCGGTTACGTCAGCGGCGCGAACGACTTCTTCCATCTGCGGCCAAGCGAAGCGGAAAAGTGGGATGTTCCCGGCAAACTCCTTCATCCGACCGTCCGGAATGGGCGTGCGCTCCCAGCTATACGCGTCACGACCGCCCTGGTTGAGCGTTGGAAGGCAAACGACGACCCAATGCTATTGCTCAAGTTGTCGAAGACGGACGATCTGCCGCGCAGCGTGCGGCGCTATCTCGACACCGATGCAGGCCGTGAGGCCCGCCAGGCGTACAAGTGTCGCGTACGCGATCCGTGGTATTCGGTCCCTGACGTGCAGGTGCCGGACTATTTTCTGTCATACATGTCCGGACTGGAGCCGAGCCTCGTCCGCAACGATGCTCAGTGCACGTGCACCAACTCCGTGCATAGTGTCCGGCTGAAGAGCGTATCCGCAAGACGCTACCTCGCGACGTGGGGAAGCGAGTTCGTGCAGCTCAGCTGCGAACTCGAAGGTCATCCGCTCGGAGGCGGAATGCTCAAGCTTGAGCCACGGGAAGCGGCGCAGGTCGCGCTTCCTACGCGTCGTGCGATCGAGCGGGTGCCAGCAGCTGAAATCGCACAGGCCGTCCACACCCTGCGTACCTGGAGGCACTATGGCGAAAGCTGACGCTTCGCCCTGCCGCTGGATTAGCGGACACCAGGCATTCAGAGAATTTGCGACACACGAGGGCAAAACGCAAAGCGCCCGCCACATTAAGCCGCTCCACTGGTACATCGCGTGCCGTTTGGTGCTCGAAGGAGGATTCCATCCGAACGACATTACGCCCGCGCCCGCCCTTCGTTGTCGAGACGAAGAAAGGGCGCAAGGGCCGCGTGCGCAATATCTTGAAGTATGATTCCAAAGAAGGTCGGGCCGGCGAGCAGGTTATCCTCGGCGGTCTCAAGACAAAGAACGTTGACGTCGTCGTAGATAAAAAGAGCGTCGGCCCCGTTCTCGCGATCTCATGCAAGGGCGTGACGAAGGCGTTCCGGAATCTGACGAATCGCATGGAAGAGACGATCGGCGAATGCACCAATCTGCACATTACTTATCCGGCGATGGTCGTCGGATACTTCTCAATTCTGCGCGCGAACCGCACCATCGAAGATGCACTCGCAGCGCCCGATCTGGACGTAGAAGACACCCCAACTGAGGTCGAAGCCGAGTCTGACTCCGAGCTCGAACCTACCGAACTGACACCAAAGAAGGTCGAAACGCTGAAGGCTAATGACATCGCGATCCTGGAAGACGGAAGCATCGTCGAGGGTATCGTTCGTTTTCACGCTGCGCTCCGCGAAATGACTTCGCGCCGCGGTTTGCGCGACGAAATCAGCCGATATGAAGCCATGACAATAGCACTTATCGAACCTCGCGGGGACCAGGCGGGAGACGTCGTGAATTCCTTTCCGCCGGACGAGAGCCCGCTGCACTTGAGCCAATTCTTTGCGACCCTGTACCGGCGGTACGAAGAGCGATTTGTGCTCGGCGCCCCACTGCTTTCCGATCGAGGGATTACCAAGCGACTCGACTGGGATCCGGATTCGCCGGTATTCTCGCGCCCAATGCCGGAAGCCAAAGACTGGCCTGAGCTCGATTTCGAGGCTCGCCTCGCGTCGCCAGCGACCTAAATCTGTGCCCGCTCGTTCGCGATGTGGGACGGAGTTTATGCGAGGCGTTCGCCATTCTTCCTTGGGAAGCCGCTAAACTAGCCCATCTTATTCGCCAGAGGGCGCCTGAGAGGCTGGGGAGCGTGGTGTAAAGAGGTGATGCGGCGTAGGATTCGGTTGCTGTAGCCAACCCCATCACCTTCAACCGCGAACGCCACGCCCGCCATGACTGATGATACGATTCTGCCGTTCTCGTTTCCAGCCGTTCAAGCCAAGAAAGTCACAGCAGCCTTCGATGGCAGGCGCCTGACCTCGAATGGGGGTGTGATGCTTCTGGCGATCGCCGAGCGGCGTCTCGGCTTGGCCAACAATTTGGCCCGGGTGTTCCCGGATCGGCGCGATCCGACGCGGGTCGTGCACAGCGTTGTCGACATGTTCCGCGCTCGCATGTTCGCGATCTGCTGCGGCTACGAGGACGCCGACGATCTCGATCATCTGCGGTCCGATCCGGCATTCAAGCTGGCCTGCGGACGGCTGCCCGACACGGGCCGGGATCTGTGTTCCCAACCGACCCTTTCGCGCCTGGAGAATGCGCCGCGCCTGCGCGACGTGATCCGCCTGACCTACACTTTGGTCGACGCATGGATAGATAGCTACCCGCGCGAGCCGGCATCCGTCACGCTCGACATCGATGACACCTGCGATGTCGTCCACGGCCATCAGCAGCTCTCGCTGTTCAACGCTCATTATGACGAACGCTGTTTCCTGCCGATCCACGTCTATGACACGGAGAAGAGCCGGCCCGTGGCGGTCGTGCTGCGGCCCGGCAAGACGCCGGGCGGCATCGAGGTGCGTGCCCATCTTCGACGCCTGGTACGGCACATCCGCACCCGATGGCACAAGACGCGAATTACGTTTCCGGGGCGACGGTCACTATGCTCGGCCGGAGGCGATGACGTGGTGCGAGAACAATGGCATCGACTACATCTTCGGTCTGTCCGGTACCAAGCCGCTCGTCAGAAAAGTCGACGAGGTCGCCGACGACATCCGTACCCGACGCGCCATCGAGAACCTGCCTGTTCTGCGCGGCTATACCGAGACGCGCCACAAGGCAAAGTCCTGGGATCGCGAACGGCGCACCGTCGCCCGTATTGAGGCGACGATGCTCGGTCTCGACATCCGCTTCGTCGTCACCAGCCTCGATTCCGGCTCGGGCGAGTGGATCTACGACAGCCTGTATTGCGCGCGCGGCCAGGCCGAGAATTTGATCAAGCTGCATAAGACGCAGCTTGCCTCCGATCGCACCAGTTGCCGTTCGGCGCTCGCCAACCAGGTCCGTCTCGTCCTCCATACCGCCGCTTATTGGCTGATGCTGACCGTGCGCGACGCCATTCCCAACGTCCGGGAATTGGCCACTGCCGAGTTCGCGACGCTGCGTCTTCGTCTCCTGAAAATCGCCGCCCGGGTCGTCGAGACCGCGAGCCGCATTCGCCTCGCGTTCGCCGCGGCATGCCCGGAAGCCGACCTGATCCGCTGCCTGCCCAGCGCGCTGCTGCCGCTCGGTCCTTGACCGGCGAAGTCTCCGCCCCCCGTTCGCCCAACCCCATCCCTCAAGCGCGTCGTAAAGTACGGGTCGTCAGGCGGTGAAAAGCCGGAGGCAATCCTGTGCGCCTCGTCAGAGGAGATCTGCGGCCGTATCCACCGGACCAAAAAACCGCACTCTCACGAATAGGACGGGCTAGATGGTTGCGAGCACTTCCCCGATCGTTTCGTGATTTTGCTCATGTTGCCGCGGCTTAAGGCAGCGTCTCACGGGAGCACTGCCAGACGCTCGAAGCTCAGCAAAGCAACGTGCCTTCGTGTCCGGATCTCGCGGGTGTACGTCGCCTTGGGCCGGCCCCTTCTCTCGATACTTCTTGGCGGACTTTGCGGATGTCCTCTGGTGTGAAGTTTACCATCCGGCAGGAGCGATCGAGCGACGGGAATTCTGTCCCCACAGATTAGGTCCCGGGATTTGTATCATTGGCTTTACAAATAAACGACAATCGATCTATAGTCGGCCTTTCGTTTCGGGATCGCTGGGCACGAGCAATGATGTGCGGGCTCAACCTATTGCGCGATTTTGGCGGAGTTTGAGATGCGAGTTGGGATTTGTGGCGCCGGACTGGGCGGACTCTCTGCAGCTGTCGGGCTGAAGGGGTTGGGATTTGATGTAGCTGTGTTTGAGCGATCTCCTGTCCTCAGGGCGACCGGAGCTGGTTTGATGCTTTGGCCGAACGGAGTGCGGGCACTATATGGCCTGGGACTGAAGGAGCAGATTGATGCCATTTCGGTCAAAATCGAGCGCTACTATAACTATGATGCCAAGGGCAATTTGCTCTTTGAGAAAGATACAAGTGACTGGCCCGCCAAATATGGTGCGCCGGCAATCGGAGTGCATCGCTGGGCATTGAGCTCGATGCTAGCTGACTCATACGGAACGGATCTCATAAGGTTTGGTCATGAGGTCGTGTCTGTCGAGAATGGCAGCGACAAAGCAGTTTGCCACTTCAGTAATGGGTCGAGCTATGAGGGCGACTTCATCATCGCTGCTGACGGAATTTTTTCAGCCGTCCGTCAGAAATTGGTAGGTGGGGTTCGTTTCCAACCCAACGAGCATCACGCATATCGTTGGCGCGCTATATTCAACCTTGAACAGCTAGACATAGATCCGGCAGCGCAAACCGGCTTTTACGCGCCGGGTGGATGGATCGCGTTTCTTCCCATAGGAAATGGAAAGGCATACTGGTTTGGTTCAGTAAGTGGAGCAAAAAATCCGGACGAATTCCTTGATTACTTTAGCTCTTGGACAAACACTCCTGTTTCAAGGGCGTTTAGCTTCACCCCGAAGGATGCAATTATTCAAAGCTCTCTCGATGTTCCGGAAGGGCTCCCTGAAAAATGGACGCACGGCCGTATTACGCTGCTTGGGGATGCCGCGCATCCACCAGTTCCTGATCTTGCGCAGGGTGCCGGCCAAGCGCTCATTGACTCGCGAGTTCTGCGAGATGTCTTTGCCGAAACAAGCGATGTTGATGAGGCTCTCGCTACCTATGAACATAAGCGTCTCAAAGCCGCTTACTACGTGGTGAAATGCTCCCAGCAAGGAAGCTACCTTGGACGCAACAAGGTAGACCCAATAGTAGTGCGCTATGAGCGCGAAATTGAAGCTATGGGCGTGTAAGTCGTGCAAGCGTCCGACTATCGATTTGCCGCTTCCATACTGTGTTCGTGCTGTCGCCACGCGCCGCAACATCAGCTTTGAGTGACTGGGAGTGACACCATGTGGGATGCAATCTGGGTCAACGGTCACCTAGCAACGATGGCGGACAAGGAAGGCTACGGAATCGTTGAGAACGGTGCGGTCGCGGTAGAACGTGGACGTATCGCATGGGTCGGCCGAAGCGATGCTCTCCCAAATGCACTTCATGAGCATGCGACCGAAATTCACGACGTGGCCGGGGCTTGGGTGCTGCCTGGCCTCATCGATCCGCACACTCATGTTGTCTACAGTGGCAACGGTCGCCGCGATTTTGGCATGCGGATCAGGGGGGCCACCCGTGACGAGATTTATGGGTCTGGGGGCGGTGTCCCCGGGATAGTCAATGCGACGAGAGCTTGTTCCGAGGAGGAGTTGCTCGCGACATCTTCGCGGCGTGTCCGCGAATTCATCGCGCATGGCGTCACCACCATCGAGAGCAAGTCCGGTTTTGGTTTAGACCTTCAGACGGAGCTAAAGCAGCTACGTTGTTCTCGCGCACTACAACAGGATCTACCGGTCACGATCGTCTCCACATTTCTCGGCGCACACGGAGTGGCTCCGGAATTCAAAGGGCGGCCCGATGACTATATTTCTTTCCTTATCGAAAAGGTGCTGCCCATCGCAGTATCCGAAGGCCTCGTTGATGCGGTTGACGGATTCGTGGACACCATTGGTTTTAGTGACGCTCAAATAGGCCGATTGTTCGAAGCCGCACGAGCACACTCGATTCCGGTGCGTTTGCATGCGGACCAATATTCCGACGCGTCCGCCGGGGCGACAGCCGCCCGCCACAGAGCGCTCACCGCCGATCATCTCGAATATGCGTCCGAACAATCGATTGTAGCGATGGCAGAAGCCGAGACTGTGGCAGGAATTCTTCCCGGCGCAAACTATACATTGCGAGAGACGCGCGTGCCCCCTATCGGATTGTTCCGCAAATATAAGATAAAAATGGCTTTGGCTACCAACAGTAATCCCGTCAGTTCGCCCACAAATTCGCCAACCGCCATAATGAACCTTGCGTGTACACTATTCCGCATGACGCCAGAAGAGGCGGTACGCGGGTTCACTGTCAATGCTGCGTACGCGCTCGGCATGCAGAGGGAGCGCGGCACTATTGAGGTTGGCAAAGTTGCGGATTTGTCTTTTTGGGATATCGAGCATCCTGATGACCTTTCCTATCTTCTCGGCGCCAACTACTGCATCGGTGTTGTCAAAGGCGGAAGGCTGGTCTTCGAGAATCATGCCCGCTGAACATGATCAGCAGCAACGCTGAAAGAAAGTACACGAGCCAGCCAAACCCGCGAGGCATCACTTGAATAACTGCGCTACAGAGGCCGGCCGTAGACCTGCAGAAGATGGCTGGCTGGCCAACTTGACTTCTGGTTTCGAACGCGGCGCGCAGGTCATTGCAGTTCTTCGACCGATATCGGGCCGCTTCGCACTTGCGGTTTTGAGGGCCATTTGGATGATGATGAATCGAATAGCATCGTCGGAACCGAGGGACGGCATTGCGATTGTAGCATTCGGCCGCGCAAACATTGTTCCTGCTACTCGCTAAAAAGACGTGCTCGACGCAGGGAGGCAATCGCTACCACGACGCGCTGTAACGAAGCCAGACTGTTCCCAGCACATGGAAAGACGGCGGCGGTAGCGATCTGGGGCCAATCGAAGCCCTTAGGAAATCTGAGTGGCTACTAAGGCGAGGCTTCTGACGGTTGTTACTCATTCAAGTTCGAACGGCGCGCCGGCGCGGCCGCAATGTCCCATGAAAGTGATACAATAGCGTTGCCGGGGCTGCCTGAGCGCAATTCTACTCACCACAGCGAAAGCACATCACATGAACTGGGACCGTTTGTTTCTTCGAAAGTTGGAGACAAAACTACCCGAAATTATCGAGCTTACCAAGGCTGCGGTTGATATCGACAGCGGCAGTTATGATCGCGAGGGCGTCAATCGGGTAAACGACGTCTTCGAAAAAGCGCTGATAGCTGCCGGATTTAAGGTCGACCGGGAGATCAGGAAAGGCGCTGGCGATCAAGTGACAGCTCGTTGGAAGTCAGGTCGTCCGGGCCGATCGATCCTTATCCTAGGTCATGCCGATACGGTTTGGCCCACAGGCACTGTCGAGGGCTGGAGATTCGAGCAGAAGGACGGACTTCTTACCGGACCCGGCGTCGGGGACATGAAGGTATGCGTAGCCACGGCAATCGTGACCCTCCGCGAACTCTTCCAAATGGGCCTCGATGGTATCAAACGTGTGGTATTCTTGATTGTACCAGACGAGGAGGTCGGCAGCGACGCAAGCGCCGACTGGATCAAGACTGAGGCAAGAGCTGCGGATTTTTGTCTCACGCTTGAGCCTGCCAGGCCCAACAGAGGGCTTGTTATCGGTCGAGGAGCCATTGGTCATCTGAGGGTAGAGGCATTCGGTATCACAACCCATGTCGGGAACAATAAGAAGGCTGGAGCCTCGGCGCTCTCGGTGCTCGCTCGTCTTGTAACGCGTCTTGAGGGCTTGAGCGATGATGAGCGTGGCCTAAGTGTTTCCGTCGGGTTGATGCACGGTGGGGAAGCCAGACAAGTGATGCCGGCGAATGCTTGGTTTGATGCCGACCTCCGGGCGCGGAACAAGGCAGCCACAGAAACCCTAGTCGACAATATCGAGCGATGTATTTCGGAAGAGCTTGCCGCGGCTGATCCGAGAGTGACAATCAAACACTCTATCAGGATGCGACCCCCATTTGAAGAAGGCGACGGAAGCCGCTTTCTATTCGAGCTAGCCAAGGACACTGGTGCGGCACTCGCTATCGAAATGTTTCCGGTTTTCTCTGGAGGAGGTTCTGATGCCAACTATGCCGCTTCGGTCGGTACGCCGACTTTGGACGGCCTAGGCCCGATCACGCATGAAATGTGCAGCAGGCGGGAGCGGACCGAAGTGTCCAGCATCACTGAACAAGGAGCGCTTCTAGCCGGCGTAATAAAGCGATTGTCGGCGCCGCTGTAAGGCAACTATCCTGCGGCTCGCACGTGTTTGACGCATTTGTCTCACCGAACGTTCTGCTTTGGTATGTTATGACAGTCGCCGATCGCGTCGCTTAGTGGCGGGAACCAGGTAAGAAGAAACGTTCAAAGAGTCGATGCCGGCGGAGGTCGCCTCATTCGGTCCTCGGGCAGCCATTAGCTGGGATGAGCAATGCGGCTCATGAAAACTGCGCAGCAAGTGATTGATAGGGGTCTACCGATGTCGCAGCAGCAACCGGAATCTCTCGGCATTCTTAATTTGGAAAGAGGTTTGCCGCGGGGCACCGAGCCAGTGGATCCGAGGCCTGGCCACCTGTTCTACCCGGGAACATTTGATTTTCCGATTATTTCTGAGACGGTAGAGGGGGCATGGGCAGAAAACGTCATCCGCGGGGACCCTTCGCTGGAGGCAGCTTATATTACCGCTGCGAAACGGTTGGTCGATCGGGGAGCGATTGCAATTAGCGCGAATTGTGGTTTCACAATCCGACATCAGAAAGCGATTGCCGAAGCTGTCGATGTTCCGGTCGCCACCTCGAGCTTGCTCCTTCTGCCTGTCCTCCTTCGTCAACTTCCTCCGGCTGGCAAGGTGGCCATCATCACCGCGGATTCGCAATGTCTCGGCGTCGACTTACTGGAAATCGATGACCCAGCCGACATTGAACGGGTCGTGATAGGAGGCGTGGAGTGCGGCCGGCTGTGGCAAAATGAGATGAGGCGCCCTCCTGCCCGCACGACCCCGGAGGATATCGAGTCTGATGTTCTGGACTGCGTGCGGCGCATCCTTGAAAAGCACTCGGGTATATCCGCGTTGCTTTTCGAGTGCACCGCCTTCCCAACGGTTTCTTCCTCCATCCGAAGAGTGACGGGATTTCCGATATACGACATAATCTCGCTATGCAGGCTGACCTACTTGTCTGCAAAAAGTAGCGATTAATTTTGCGACGAGACGCGCGGCATCAACACAGGAATGGGAAGTCGAGACTTGGAGAGCTTACAAGCGCGACCATACGCCTCGCACGATTGCGACACGATGCGCCAGGGGCAATAGTACGAACCGTAGAAAGCAATGCCTCGGTCGCCCCCACCCTTAGCCGACATCGAGAGCCAACAGAGGAGCGGCCACGATAAACTGAGTTCAGCCGGACGGTGAAGTTGGCTGAGGTAGGCGGATAGTGTAAAAATAGCGGTCCGCCCGGAAGTTTTCTCTGAAATACACTACCGGGAGTCCTTTGGAGTCTAAGAATAAGCGTTTAACGCAGAGGATGGGCGCATCGACAGGGATTTGCAATGCTGCGGCGAATTTAGTCCCGGCGACCAGCGCATCGATCTCCTGGTGCTCCTCCCAAATATTCTTGTCCACGATCTTGCGAAGCAGAGGCACAAAGAGGCCAGGGAATTCTCGAGCAGCTATCTTTTTTCCAACGTTCAGGGGAAAGAAAGCCTCAAGCACTACGAACGGTGACGTCTCAAGCATTCGAACCCGTCGCACTTCGTAAACGGTACTCGGTGCGCCGATACGCAAGGCACTCGCCACATCCCTCTCCGCCGCGACTTCGCCCTTCTGGATCACCACGCTCGTTGTTTCCAGACCGGCGATACTGAACTCTTCGATCGGTCCAGTTAGCCTATCGTCGGCCGGAGCGGCTGGTACAGCCCTGAGTATCGTGCCAACTCGCGGCCGGCGTTCGATGACCCCCTCGGTGGCAAAAATCTTCATCACCTGCCGCACCGTGACGCGACTGACTCCGAACTCTGCCGCCAGCTCCGACTCCGTTGGCAGGCGGTCGCCGGGCTGAAGCAGGCGAAGTCGCCGTCTTACGATCTCTCGAATTTGCAGGTATTTCGGAAAGGGATGGTAAGCGAAATCACTCATAAGGGCTTTGCAGAAATGATGATCGTCGTGCTCATCCGATGCTAGCCCAATGATGCACAATCAGCCATAGCCGATCTCGTCCTCTGGACAGCTTTCCCCCTCAATCCAATTCAACAGAGGCAGGCTCATGAAGCGCAGAACATGAGCCCCTCTATCATTGTCAATCGCGATGCCCGCGGGAGGAGGCAGATGACGTCAGCCCGCAAGCAGACGCCAGTATGCTCTTGACAGTAAACACCAAATGGATTGTCCGTCCCGTGCATGCAAACTAACGAGCGTTCCAGATCTGGTGGCGTCTAGCCCGGGCGAAGAACTTCCATTCAATCTCACACATTCTCATTCTGCAAAAGCGTATTAGACAGCATCCTTTACTGCAGACAAGAATTGTTGTGTTCTTTCTCGCTTCGGATCTCCGAATAACTGCTTGGGCTCTCCTTGTTCTTCGACCTTGCCGCCGAAAAAGAAGCATACCCTGTCGGAAATGTCTGCCGCAAATCCCATCTGATGAGTGACCATCAACATTGTTAGCCGAAATTCCGAGACAAGCTTCCGTATAACGTTCGTCACCTCTCCAATAACCTCTGGATCCAACGCCGACGTGACTTCGTCAAACAGCATGACCTTCGGACGCATCGCCAACGCCCGTGCAATTGCGACACGCTGCTGCTGCCCACCGGAAAGCCGCGCAGGATGTTGGTCTTTCTTTTCGATCATGCCTACCATGCTCAGCAATTCCTCCGCCCTATCTCGGGCCTCCGCTTTGCTAAGACCGAGAACCTGAATGGGACCCTCTACGCAATTTTGGAGGGCCGTCATATGAGGAAACAAATTGAAACTCTGAAAGCACATGCCGATGCTTGCTCGCATCCGTCGGAGATAGGATGCATCGGCAGGGACCAGCTTTCCACCTCTCGGCATGTGTGTAAGCGGTTTCCCGTCTACATAAATGACGCCGGAGTTGATCGATTCCAATGTCATCAGCATACGCAAGACCGTCGTCTTTCCTGAGCCGGAAGGCCCAATTATCGACACCTTCTCTGCTTCGGCCACGTCCAAATTGAGGTTGTCCAGCACCTTCAGACCGCCGTAGTTCTTGGACACATTCATAAACCGCACCATCGGTACATTGGTGCCCGTTAACTCAAGCGGATAGTCCAGCGAACTGTCCATCAAACCATTCCTAATTTGCTGCGCAACCATCGCTCGAAGATGCGGATCACCCAGGCAGCGGGCAGAGAGAGCAGAAGGAATATCAGACCAACGAGTGTATAGGGCTCAAGGTAGCGATAACTATTCGCTCCCACGACTGTCGCGGCATGCATCAACTCGGCGACACCAATCGCCGAGAGCATAGGCGTGTCCTTGAAAATCGCGATCAGAGCATTGCCCATGCCGGCGGTAGCGGGCGGCAGAGCTTGCGGTATGATGATTCTGAAATAGGTATCTCTTCCGGAAAGATTAAGCGCGGTGCAAGCCTCCCACTGGCCGGCCGGAACGGCCTCCAATCCGCCTCGATAGATTTCAGAAAGATACGCCGACCGGTAAAGGCCAATTGCTATTAGTCCTGAAGCCCAGGGAGAAAGTTGAACACCGAATTGCGGTCCTACGAAAAACACGAAGTAGATCTGCAATAGAAGCGGTGTCGAGCGGATGAACTCGACGAATTCGCGCACGGCTGCCGACAAGAGCCGGCTACGTGTTCTTTGCAGAAGAGCGAGGATAAGGCCGCCAACAATGGCGATCGAATAGCCGACGCCAACCGCGGCAAGTGTCTTTAATGTGCCGGCGAGCAAATCGGGCAGTATTTCCCAGGCGAAGCGCCAGCTCCAATCTAGCTCCATATCACGTCCTCGACATCTTTCGCCGTAATCTCGACTCAAGACCGCGCACAGCCGGTGTAATAAGGAAGCGCGCTAGCAGGTAGTAAATCGCTAGCGCAGCGCCGAACGCTTGCGCTGAAAGGAAGGTAAGATTGTTGATCTGCTTTGCCTGAAACATGAGCTCCGCCAGCCCAATTAAGGAAACGAGGGCGGTGCCCTTTAAGACGTCAATCAACAGGTTGCCCCACGGGGGTAGCATAATCAGAAATGCCTGCGGAAAGATGATACGGTACATGAGCTTTGCAGGTGACATCGAAAGCGCATAAGCCGCCTCCCATTGTCCCTTCGGCACTGCAAGAATCGCTCCCCGCACGACTTCCGCGCCATATGCGCCTGTATTGAGTCCCACGGCCAAAAAGCCGGCGGTAAAGGGAGAAAGGCTCAATCCTAGGAGCGGCAGTACAAAGAAGATCCAGTATATTTGTACGACCAAAGAACTACCGCGGAAAAATTCGATGTAGGCAGCTGCAAATGCGCGAAGCCAATGATTTTTCGATAATAGCAACAGCCCGAAAGTGACCGCGAGTACGACTGTTACAAGCGAAGCAAGAACAAATTGACTGGCCGTCACCAAGCTGCCGCTGAGATATCTTGATCCCATACTGCTCCAAAAAAAACCAAAGGGACATGTATGCTCCTGACGCTCAGCGAGTAAACCCGATGAACGAGCCTGCTGCCCGTTCATGGCCCATTCCGGCAGATCAGCGGTTTTCACAGATCCATTCGAGCGAAGTCGAACCAGGAAGCTGCTTTTCGCTGTAGCCAAAGGGCGCGACCGCAGAGAGCATTTCGGGCGAACCGAGAAACTCCTTTTGAGCGGCGTTGAACTTCGAGATGAAGTCAGAATCGGTTTTTCGGAAGCCGAATGCAACCCAGTTGAACGTTGATTCCGGCATTTTACTGGAATCAGTAACCTCGACGGAACCGTCGGCGCCCTTGGCCTGGGCTTGGAGAGATAGATCCGAATTTGCTGCGGCGTCTGCGCGTCCCGATCTCACTGCTGCCAAGACCGATGGCCCATCAGGAAGCTGCATAATACGATCCGCGGGGACGCCGAACTTTTTTGCGCTGTCAATGGTTGCATAGCCAACAACTGCTGTCATTGTTGCGTTCCTCTTGGCAATGTCCTCGTAGTTCTGAAGGCCTTTCGGATTGCCCTTAGGAACAAGCAAAGCATCAGCGGTTTTCAGCATCGGGTCAGTGAAGGCGATCGTGCTGCATCGGTCCTTCTTGATGTACAAACCAGATGTGACGATATCGATTCGGCCTGCTTGAAGGGCAGGTATCAAGCCGGAGAAGTCGGAAGTCACCACCTCGAGTTTAGTGAACCCCATCTTTTTCAAAAGGTTGATGACATAAGCGTTCATGAACCCAGCGGGCTCGCCACCCGGCCCGACGAACGCATAGGGCGGCGAGTTGGCAAAGCCTATACGGATCGCTGCTCCCGACTCTAAGCGACTGGTTAACGGTCCCGCGGAAGCAGCGGTCGCGGTCAGACTGAATAGTACTGCAGCTACGAATGCGGAAATCTTGAGTTTCATAAATTCATTCCCTCTTTGAACGTGGCTGGTTAAGTTGACCTGCCCCCTGTTGCAGGGATCGATTGTGTTTGCCTGACATACTCAGGACGTAACCACCTTTGCCTTCATTCAGACCTCGATGCGGTCTCACTGGGAGCTCGCATATTTTTACTCGATGCAATGAACCGCATGCCAGCTTCTCGGGAAAGCTTTCTTAAGCAGCGACCGTTTCATCCGTCAGTCCTCTTAGACCGGCGGACGTCGCTTCAGGATCATCATAAGACACGGCCTCACCCCTCGCAGCCTTATTCATACGAGTTAGGAGGTGAATTGTAAAGGCGATAATACAAATCCATTTACGATGTATATAGACCAATGTCGTGGTCAAAATGTCGGTGGAGAAAGGAGCGCAGTAGCACGGGCTCCATGCACGCGCCAACATGTGTGTGGGCGCACCTGAGCGAACCATAGAGTCTTCGTCGTGTGGAACGTCGCACGAGGCTTGAGAGTTCACGCATGTTAGGGCCTGACCGAATGGGGTCGTCCAAGTCTCGGTCGTGTTGTCGACTTGTCGTGCGCTGCCCCACAACTGCGCCTGAATCAAGAGCGGCTGCGAGTGACCACAAACGCTCTGCATGGCTGTCAACAGCTGGCTTATGGACCTTGCGTCAGGAGCGGACGGCTCGGGGACGGTATGGATGTGCCGAAGTGGAGTGTGTCGCCCTACATGAGGGCAAGGGCAAGAAGGCTGGAGCAAAGTAGTGCGAGCCCAGCTGCGGTTATTCCCAAGAAGCTATCCGCGACAAGGTCATGATTGCACATGGACGCCCTCATTTGCTGCGTCGAACAGAAGCGGGTGATAGCTGCTTCGCTCTGATGAGCCTCAATTATTATTCCAATTGGGCGCACACTTCCTGCTGTTGTTTGTTATGTATTGCAGTTTTTCAGCGCAACTGAGGGGAAATGCGCAGCATAGAGGCGACGAGCCGTCGTGGTTCTGCGACCCGTTTCATATAATTGCAATCAAGCTGTTTTGGAGCAATCGTTCTGCATGCGCGATTCCGTGCTTCTGTTCGTGCTCTCTGCGATAATCTTGGCGATCCCAGGCCAGCACCGAGGGGTTTTGGTGCTGCATCGGGCGGCCCCGATCCCCCGGTCAGCGTGCCCTAGCCAACGGATTTCCACATGTGCTAGCCGGGCCAATATTGCTGTTGCAGCCCCTACCTTCGATTGCCTTCGACACAACCATACGCAATGCTATGGAAATGGGCGGGGAATGAGTCGGATTGACCACATACGTCAACAAACCGAAGCGCTTTCTTGAGAGGCTTTACTTCAAGGACGGGGACAACCCAGTCGATGGAATCTGTTGTGCCGGTTTCGAATTGAAGGCCTGGCGCTGTGTGCCGTTCGCAGAGCACCTGATCGAGTGGCTTCCTGAATACGCGCTGCCGGAAGATGAGCTCTCGGTTAATCACGGCAACATGTACGTCAAGCTTAAGCAGGCGGCGATCCGTGTCTACACCAGCGAGAAGTACAAGAAGCGTGGCGAGGCCGGAGAGATCGCGCTGCACGCAATTTGTCGCGACTACTTTGGTACACTGCCAATTTCTAACCGCGTCTTCTACAAAAGCGCATCGAACGACGTGGTCAAAGCATTCGACATGGTGCACGCACGATTTCCGGACGGTGGTGGTGGGGTTGAGCTTTGGCTCGGTGAATCCAAGCTCTATAAGGACACGAAGGACTTGATTGCCGAGGCGATCAAGTCGGTCACGGAGCATCTACAACAGGGGTTTCTGAGAGAACAGAAGTTGATCCTTGGGCCGCAGATCCCGAAGAGCACGCTTCGGTACGGCGAGCTGATGGAGCTGTTCGAGCCCCAAGCGAGCTTAGATAAATTCATCTCTTCTGCCGTATTTGTGATCGGCATCCTGTCGACGGGCGCTGCGTGCGATGCAGCGACCAAAATCGATGCAAAGTACAGGGCTGCACTGGAGACAGAGTTCGCTGAGATCGGAAAAAAGCTCGCAGAGTCTGGACTGACGAAGAACATCCGGGTGGTGTTGATATACGTACCTCTCGCTGACAAGGACGGATTCGTCACATCGTTTGATACGAAACTAAAGGGGCTGCAATGACAGTAACCCAGGAGCAGTGGCATGAAATCGATGTGTTGCAGGGAGCGGCCCTGAAGAAACGCGTGTTCTCTATCCTGCAAGAGACCGCGCGCGACATACAGAAGCTAGCCGTTGACGATCCCGGAGTGACCTGCCTCCGAAGTTTCATCCAGTGGCGATTAGAGCCTCAGCGGATGTTACGCCGTTTGGCGCGGGGTGAGCAACGTGCGATCGGCGGAGCTGGTCGGGGTTGCGCAGCCGGTCGCACGTTGCGGTGAGGTTGGCGGCATAGGCCGCAGGCGTCAGGTAGCCCAGCGAAGAATGCGGGCGTTGGCTGTTGTAGTCGGCGGCCCAAGCGGCAATTCTGGCCCGGGCGTGATCGAGGCCTAAGAACAGAGTTTCGTTGAGAAGCTCGTCGCGCATCCGGCCGTTGAAGCTTTCACAGAAGCCGTTCTGCATCGGCTTTCCCGGTGCGATGAAGTGCCAGGCGATCTGGTGGTCTTCCGACCAGGTCAGCATGGCGTTGCAGGTGAACTCGGTGCCGTTGTCCGAGACGATCATGCCAGGCTTGCCGCGACGGGCGATCAGCGCCGTCAGTTCGCGCGCCACCCGCCGTCCCGGGAGCGAGGTGTCGGGGATTGCCGCCAGGCATTCCCGGGTCACGTCATCGACGATGTTCAGGATCCGGAAGCGGCGACCACTGGCGAACTGGTCATGGACAAAATCCAGCGACCAACGGGCATTCGGCCGAGCCTCGACCAGGATTGGCGCCCGAACACCCACCGCGCGGCGGCGGGTCCGGCGCTTGCGGACGCTGAGGCCTTCCTCCCGATAGAGACGGTAGATTCGGTTTAGCCCGGACGGCTCGCCATGTTGGCGCAGCAGGACGAACAGCCGGCGATAGCCGAAGCGCCTGCGAGCATTGGCAAGCTCGCGCAATTGGACGCGCAGTTCGGTATCCGGCGGCCGGCACGACCGATAGCGGATCATCTTGCGGTCGGCGCTAACGATTGAGCAGGCCCGCCGCTCTGACAGGCCCAGTTCGGCCTGCAGATGCGCGACAGCCTCGCGCTTGGCGACGGGCCCTACCATTTTTTTGACAGAAGCTCGCGCAACGCGGCGGCATCCAACATCTGCTCGGCCAGTAGCTTCTTCAGCTTGGCGTTCTCGTCCTCAAGCTGCCGCAGCCGCTTGGCCTCCGAAACGTCCATCCCGCCGAATTTGGCCTTCCAATTGTACAGCGTCCCTTCCGAGATGCCGTGCTTACGCGCCAAATCGGCCGCCTTCGCACCGGCCTCATGTTCGCGCAGCACACCGATAATCTGTTCTTCCGTAAACCTGGCTCGCTTCATCTGTCCGTCCTTCAGAAGGCCGGACTCTAACTTCAACCGGAGGAAATCGGCAGGGGCAGGTCAGGAGTCCTCAATGTCGTTCCGCGACTTGCTGGTCTCCTAGAGACGCACCTCGAGCTGGAGTCGTATCGCGAAGTCGTTAGCTCGCTCGCGCGCGCTGTCGGTCTGTGGAACTACATAGATAAGGATACGGCGGACTATCGCGACGCCGCGGTCGCAGACGCGGTCACGTCCGCGGAGCTCAACGGCATCACCTTTCACCGTGAGCAAATCGCCGCTCTGAACACATTGCTTTTGGGCAATAATCTCGTGCTGAGCGCGCCAACAAGCTTCGGGAAGAGTCTGCTCATCGACGCGCTCCTCGCGTCCGGTCGATACCACCGTGTAGCGATCGTGCTGCCCACGATTGCTTTGCTTGATGAGTTCCGTCGTCGAATAGAGCGCCGCCTCGCGGATCGGTTTGCGCTGATCATGTATCACTCACAACCCGCGCCGGCTGAAGGCAACGTGATCTTTCTCGGTACTCAAGAGCGACTGATCAATCGAAAAGATCTTGGGCGGATTGATCTTGCCGTAGTCGACGAATTTTATAAGCTCGATCCAACTCGCCAAGACGACCGAAGCGCAACGCTGAATGCGGCGGTCTATCAGCTCCTTCGCCGATCTAACCAGTTCTTCTTTCTGGGACCCAACATTGAAGCCGTTCGTTACTCTGCAGATACTCGCTGGAAATTTGAGTTCCTGCACACGCGGTTCTCCACGGTCGCGGTCGACACCTTTGATCTGACCCGCATCAAAAACAAAGAAGAGCGGCTTACGCAGGAGCTGACGAAGAAAGGTAATTGGCCGGCTCTTGTATTCATTTCCTCTCCCGACCGCGCAAACTCTCTCGCAAATAGTCTGACTGAGGATGTCAGGTTCGCAGAAGTGGACGACATGTCCAACTGGATCGACGATAACTTTGGAGAGGGCTGGGACTTGAGTGAAGCGGTCGCAGCAGGCGTGGCGGTGCACCATGGCCGGATCCCGCGCTCGCTCGCTTCACAATTCGTCCGCATGTTCAATAGCGGCGAGATCCCCATTCTGATCTTCACATCGACGCTTATTGAAGGAGTGAACACGGCTGCAAAGTCAGTCCTAATCTACGATAAGAAAATCGCCGGTCGCGACTATGACTTTTTCACGTTCTCAAACATACGAGGCCGTGCCGGCAGGCTCGGTCAGCACCACGTGGGAGCCGTGTACCTGTTCCACGCGCCTCCGACCCAGGAAACGGTAGAGGTTGAGCCGCCACTGTTCGGCGACTTGGATGAAGCTCCGGACGAGTTGGTGGTCCACATTTCGGATGACGATAACACCCCAGCTATAAGTGACCGTGTTGCCGAGCTCGCGCGCACCATGGGGCTCAGCGCCGAAGAGCTCCGCTTGGCATCGTCGGTCGGCTTAGAAGACGCTGCTGCGCTGAAGCAATGTACGCAGGCCGCTTCCCGGCGCGGCGAACGGATCCACTGGACCGGATCTCCGAAATACGGTGAAGTACTTGCGGTGTGCCGGGTGCTTTGCGAGGTGCGCCAGGCAAACGAGTTCGGCGTATTCAGTGCCAAGCAACTTGCCATGTACCTCAATAACCTGCGCAACAATGGCACGTTACGAGGGTTCTTCCGTTGGCATAGCGGATCCTACAAAGGGGATCCGCAGCGACAGGATAACGTCTTCAAATTCCTACGTGCCTGCGAATACGGACTGCCCTAGCTCTTTTCAGTAGTCGAACTCTTCGCAAAGCGTATCCAACCGGGAACGAACTACAGCCTGTTTAGTGCGGAGATGCCTCGATGGTTCAGGGCAGAAGTGCTCAAGAACCTGGACGAACAAGGCGTCCCGGTTCAAATCTCGGAGCGTTATCTGCGGAGCGGTGACACAATCGATACCCTGCGCAAGCGCTTGATCCGAGAGGCGCAGAGCTCGCGCGCCACGCTGACAGCATTTGAGAAGCGCTGGATTGTGGAGGCATTAGTGAATTAGCTCTGACGGTGTTCCACAAACGTGTAGGCTTGCGCATTGACGGGATGACCTCAGAAAGACGTGCTCAAGGCCAAACGGGCCTATTTTGATGATGTATCCGTAGCGCTTCCCGCGGTCGCGTGCGGTTTGCCGCTCGGCTGCATTCTCGATCTTCGTACAAATTCCGCAGGACATTCCATGCCGATCTAACAGCTGGTCTCAGAAATCTGAACATCGCGATAAGTGGAGTTTCTGCCTGAATGCGGCGATAGTTGCCGCAGACAGGAGCGACGATGAGCAGACGATCCCGCCGAACCCATTCCCCGGCCTTCAAGGCGAAAGTAGCGCTGGCCGCCATCAAGGGCGATCGAACGCTGGCGCAGTTGGCCGAGCACTTTGATGTCCACCCCAATCAGATCACGGCGTGGAAGGCCCAACTGGAGGGCGGTGCCTCTGACGTTTTCGGGGCAGGTCCCGCGGCATCTGCCGGGCCGGCCATCGACGTGAAGTCGTTGCACGCCAAGATCGGAGAGCTGACGCTGGAGAACGATTTTTTAGAAGGAGCGCTCACCAAGGCGGGGTTGCTGAGCGCAAAGCGATGATCGGACCGTGAGCACGATCTGTCGATCACTAGGCAAGCGGAAGCTCTGAACATCAGCCGTGGCAGCGTCTATTACCTGCCGCGTCCGGTGCCCTCCGCCGACCTCGCGATTATGCAACGGCTCGATCGGTTGCATCTGGAGTATCCCTTCGCCGGTTCGCGTATGTTGCGCGGCCTGCTGGCTGCCGAGGGGTGCAAGGTCGGCCGCCGGCATGTGAAGACGCTGATGCGGCGGATGGGGATAGAGGCGCTCTATCGCCGTCCGCGCACGACCAAGTCAGAGCCCGGTCACAAGATCTATCCGTATCTGCTGCGCGGCATGGAGATCACACGGCCGAACCAGGTCTGGGCGATGGACATCACGTATATCCCGATGGCGCGCGGCTTCGTGTATCTCGCTGTCGTGCTGGATTGGGCAACCCGCCGGGTTCTCTCGTGGCGGTTGTCGATCACGATGGAGGCGGCCTTCTGCGTCGAGACCCTGGAGGATGCTTTGGCGCGTCACGGCAAGCCCGAAATCTTCAACACGGATCAGGGCTCGCAGTTCACTGGCGCGGCCTTCACGGGCCTGCTCACCAACCAAGCCATCGCCATCAGCATGGACGGCAAAGGGGCTTGGCGGGACAATGTGTTCGTCGAACGGCTGTGGCGCAGCGTCAAATATGAAGAGGTCTATCTGCGAGCTTACGAAACGGTCGGCGAGGCGCGAGCTTCGATTGGCCGCTATCTCGACTTCTACAACGGCCGACGTCCACACTCGAGCCTTGACGGCAGCACACCGGATCAAGCCTACTTCAACCAGCCGCCAATCCGCATGGCGGCCTAACCCCGGCAGACGCTCCACTTATCGACGCGGAGATTTTGTTCAGACAACCGGGACCAGCTCTCTATTACCCTGACATCCTGGAGCAGAAGACCGAGCAGCGCCACTTTACCTATAGTGAGAAGGACGTGATGCTGTATGCGCTCGGGATCGGTATGGGCCGCGATCCAATGAACGAGCGCGAGTTGTCGTTCGTATACGAAAAGGATATCAGGGTCGCGCCGACAGCTGCCACAGTGCTAGGTTCCTGCAAGGGGCGTCCTGCCGGACCTGAGATGGAGCAGAAGCCAGGTATCCGGATCAGCCGCCTCAACATGCTGATGTTAGTGCATGGCGAGCAGAAGGTCGAGTTACACAAGCCGCTGCCGTCGTCTGGCTCGTTCACGGCCACTAGCCGCACCATCGGCGCCTACGACAAAGGCGGGGACAAGGGGGCGGTTGTCATCGACGAGACCACGTGGATCGACGACAAGGGCGAGAAGATTGCCACCCTCACCGCCTCCACCTTCGCCCGCGGTGACGGAGGGTTTGGCGGGCCGTCGTCGGGCGCACCCGAGCCTCACCTTGTGCCCGGGCGCAAGCCGGATGTGTCGGTTTCGTTAGACACCCGACCGGACCAGGCGCTGCTCTATCGGCTAAACGGCGATCTCAATCCGCTTCATTCCGATCCAGACTTCGCCAAACGGGCCGGCTTCTCGCGGCCCATCCTGCATGGCCTCTGCACTTTCGGCATCGCCTGTCGAGCGGTGCTGCAGGAGTTCTGCCACTACGATCCCATGAGAATCCTGAGTCACGAGGCACGCTTCTCTGCACCGGTGTTCCCCGGCGATGCGATTACTGTCGATCTGTGGCAAGACGGTAACGTGGTCTCGTTCGGGGCCCGTGTGATTGATCGCGGAGCGACAGTGATTAAGAATGGCAAGACCGTGCTGCGCGCCAAATAGAAGCGCTTCTCTGCTCAGTCGTGGCTGGGAGCTTCTACCGGCCCGCCCAACGCAGAAGAACGGTTTGTCCGGTCATGCTCTCAGGCTGGGATGCCGCGGACGATCGTGCCAGAAGATCGAAACACCCTAAATGATGGAAAGGCTCGGCTCCTACGGCGGCCTGCTCGTGTGCGGTTGTGAACCTCCTCCGAATTGATGGACACCTGTAGTAGGCTCGATGAGCCAGGAGGTGTCGGATGGAAGGACGTCAACGTCGCTCGTTTACGGACGACTACAAGAGGCAAGCAGTTGATCTGGTCGCATCGAGTGGCCGCGCGGTCGGATCGGTGGCCAAGGAGCTTGGCCTGCGCGATTCGGTGTTGCGGCGTTGGGTGGAGCAACGTGGGGCCCGGCTGGAGCCGACGGCGGCGTCGTGGCGCCCCACAACGCAGGCGACGCTGCCGTCGGCGGACCACGCGGCGGAGATCGCTCGTTTGCAGCGAGAGAACGAGCGATTGCGCATGGAGCGTGACATTTTTAAAAAGTCGATCGCGATCTTTGCTGGAGCTCCGAAATGAGATTCCGCTTCATTGAAGATCGCCGCGCCGACTATCCAGTGACGATCCTGTGCGACGTGCTCGGTGTTTCGCCGGCCGGCTACTATGCCTGGCGCGCGCGCCCGGAGAGCCGGCGATCCGTCGCCAATCGTGCGCTCGTCGACGACATCAAACGGGTTCACTGCGACACAGGGGGACGCTATGCAGCCCGCGCATTCATGCCGAGCTGAGGGCTCAAGGCCGCGGGGCGAGCCGCGGTCGCATCGAGCGATTGATGCGCCGTCAAGGTATCAGGGCCATCATGGCGCGGCCACGGAGGGTGCGTACCACCGATAGCCGTCACGACTTCCCGATCGCGCCGAACCTGATCGAGCGGAACTTCAGCGCCGCCGCGCCGAACCGGATCTGGCTCGCCGACATCACCTACATCGAGACCGATCAAGGCTGGCTCTATCTGGCCACCGTCATGGATTTGTACAGCCGCAAGATCGTCGGCTGGGCGATGGCGGATCATTTGCGAGCCGACCTGCCGCTAACAGCCTTGCGGATGGCCATTTCGACGCAGCAGCCTGGTGCTGGCCTCATCCACCACTCCGATCGCGGCGTTCATGCCTCTGCGGATTACCGCAAGCTTATGCAGTCCGCCGGCTTCCGGGCCTCGATGAGCCGCAAGGTGCGCATTCCAGGGATGGTGATCAGGCGTTCCAGACGATGGTGATCACGGATTCCAGATGATGGCGATCACTGGAGACGAACACGACTGACGAGTTTATGTGTGCTGCAAACGGCCTCCTCGTCAAGGCTGGCGGGCTGGTTCGAAGATCGTTCCGGCGGTCCATGGGAGGGCCCCGTGCGCGGCGCGGAGTGCCCCCACGAGCGACGCAGCGACGCGCGCGGGAGGGACCTGTGGGCCGGCGGGACGATCGTGCGCGAGGTGCTCACGGCTTTTTCTTTTCGCCGGCTTGGCGCCGCAGACTGTCGCCCTTGAGTTCGATGCGGTGGGCATTGTGAATGATGCGATCCAAAATCGCATCGCCGAGGGTGGGATCGGCAATGACATCGTGCCATTGCGACACGGGCACCTGACTCGTGATCAACAGCGATCCCTTGTCGTAGCGATCGTCGACGATCTCGAGCAGATCACGGCGCTGCTCGGCGGTGAGCGGTTCGGGTCCCCAGTCATCAAGAATGAGGAGATTGACGCGCTCGAGGGCTGCGATCAGGCGCGCCAGACGGCCTTCGCCGCGCGCCTGCGCGAGATCTGCGAACAGGCGGGGTGCCCGCTTGTAGAGGACGGAAAAGCCATCGCGGCAGGCCTTGTTGCCGAGTGCACAGGCAAGCCAGGACTTGCCGGTGCCGGTTGGGCCGACGATGACCAGGTGGTTGGCATCGCGGATCCATTGGCAGGTGCCGAGGTTCTGGAAGAGCGAACGGTCAAGGCCGCGAGCGGTGCGATAGTCGACGTTCTCGATGGCGGCGGCTTGACGGAGCTTGGCGCTGGTCAAGCGACGCGTGATGCGACGGTTGTCGCGGGCGGTGGCCTCGCGATCGACGAGGAGGCCGAGCCAATCGGCATGCGGCATTCCGGCAGCCTCGGGATTATTCTGCAGTTCAGTGAGGCCATCGGCCATGGCGGTGAGGCCGAGGGCGCGCAAGCGATCGACGGTCGGGTGAATGAGCATGCTGATCTCCTGATCAATTGTGTAGTAACTGCGGCCGCGGATGTTGGCGTGGAAGAGGATGGGTGTCTCGTCGGCGGGCGGAGCGGTCCTGTCGGTGCCGTTCTTGAGGATGGCGGCGACCGATTTGTACGAACGGGCGTTGAGCAGCAGGGCACGGGCGCAGGCGGCGTCGACGCGCTCCTGGCCATAGCGCTTGACCAGCCCGAGAATGCCGATGGCGGAGCGGAAGCCCTGTTCCGGGTGCGGTCGCGACCGCAGGATGACGTCGACCAGGGTGTCGACGTCGGGGCCTACCTTGGCGGCTTCGGAACGAATACGCTCATGGGTCCAGTCGCGATAACGACGATGCGAGCTCGGCATATGCTCGGCAATCGTCGTCGGGCGATGCTGCAAGGTGCTGCGTAGATGCGACGCCACCCGCTTGCCGCGCAGGAAAATCTCGACGGTCTTTTGAGTGACGCGGGTCTCGACCTCTTGACGCACGAGGTTGTGAGGGACGCTGTAATAATGCTTGGCGATCTCGATGTGATAATCGAGGTTGACCCGGCAGCGCTTCCACTCGGCATACTGGTACGGTTCATCCGGCAAGGGAGTGAGCGCCGGACGATCGAGCTCTTCGAACAGGTCGCGCCGACTTCGTCCCCAACTCCGGAGAGGTCGGTCGTTCAGCTCGACCAGGAGTGCGTGGATCGCCTCGTTGAGGGCGGCGAGGGAGAAGAATCGGCGGTTGCGCAGACGCGCGAGAATCCATCGTCCGACGATTTGGACCCCGACTTCGACCTTGGCTTTGTCGCGTGGACGATACGGTCGCGCCGGGACGATGGCGGTGCGGTAATGGCGGGCGAGATCTGCATACGTCCGGTTGACCATCGGTTCGTGAAAGCAAGCCCGGGTGATGCCGGCCTTGAGATTGTCGCTCACCGTCTGCCGCGCCACGCCGCCGAAATAGGCAAAGGCCCGAGCGTGCGAGGCGATCCAGTCCGGCAAGCTCTGGCTGAAGCTGGCTTCGGCATAGGTGTAGTTCGAGGCGCCGAGCACGGCGACGAAGATCTGCATGCTGCGCACCTCGCCGCTGAGCCCGTCAACCACCTCCATGGTATGGCCGGAATAGTCGACGAACAGCTTCTCGCCGGCGACATGGACCTGGCGCAGGGTCGGCTTGAGGCGGCCGGTCCACTCCTTGTAGCGTTCGCAGAACCACGCATAGCTGAAGCTGTCGGAGTTTGCGTCGCAATACTCCTCCCACAACAGCATCAGCGTGACGTTCGGGCGCCGCAGCTCGCGATGCACGAGCGCCCAGTCTGGATGCGGACGCTCGTCGCTGGGCCGATCAGAAGGCGGCGGAAACAGGCGGTTGTCGAGCTGGACGTCGTCGTCCAGCTCCGGCGGCAGCGGCCAGGTCAGACCGGCGCGGCGGGCTCGGTTGAGGTACTTGCTGACCGTGCCCTGGGCCAAGCCCAGGCTGCGGGCAACGGCGCGTTGCGACACGCCGACGCTGTAGTGCAGGCGTAGAACTTCACGGATGTGGCGCATGGACAGTCTCTCGGTCGGCATCTCGATCCTCTGCGGTTAGGCAAAAGACCAAGCTACCCGGGTTGCAGACTGTCAGCGGCGCGCGCCTCCTGCCCCGATCGCGATCGCTGGAAATAGCGATCACGATCCGCTGGAAACCGTGATCACGATGCTCTGGAATGGGTGATCACGATGGCCTGGAATCCGTGATCACGATCGGCTGGAACACGCACCGCAAGGCTGACTGCTATGATAATGCTCCGATGGAGAGCTTCTTCCACACGCTGAAAACCGAGCTCATCCATTCATCCATCACCGGCACTATGCAACAAGAACAGAGGCTACTCGTGATGTCTTTGCTTACATCGAAGGCTTCTACAATCGAACGCGCCGTCACTCCGCGATCGGCTATATCAGCCCGATCGAGATGGAGCTAAAAGCAGCTTAACCCTGTCCATTTTTTCGGTGGAAGATCAGTTGCGTTGTACCGCCGCGGCAAGCGCCGCTGAGTTGTTCCTCGCACTCCGGCGCGGAGCCGTTGCTGAGTAGAGGGTGAACGGAGGTCGCCGAAATCGTGACGCGATTGCAAGCATAGAAGAGAAGGTTCCGTACACGGCCTCGTGGCGAGCGCCGCCTGGTAAGCGCGATAGTGGAGATCGTCACCTAGGGTCTGTTGGGATTCATCGGGAGTTTATCACGGCTGCGGCCAGATGGATCATTGAGGCGAAGCTCTGATCGGTCTTGTCGGCGCGCATTGCGATGCGCTTGAATTCCTTGAGCTTGCCGAAGAAGTTTTCGACGAGATGCCGCCATTTGTACATCTCCTTGTCGATGGCGAGAGGCTTTGCCCGACGCGGATGCTGGGAGATGACAGCCTTGGCGCCGCGCGTGTCGAGTTCGGCAATGATGGCGTTACTGTCGAACGCTTTGTCCGCAATCAACGCGTCGAAGATCAATCCCTCGATGAGCGGCGGCACACCCACCGTGTCGAAGCGCTGTCCGGGCAGCAGCACGAAGCGCACGAGATTGCCAAGCGCATCAGTGAGCGCCAGGATTTTGGTGGTCATGCCGCCCTTCGAACGGCCGATCGCCTGGCTTTGCGTCCCCCTTTTGCGCCCTGTCCGTGGCGGTGGACCTTGACGATGGTGGCGTCGACCATGGCGTATTCCATGTCGGGATCGTCGGAGACAGCCTCGAACAGCCGCTTCCAGATATCCGCCCTTACCCAGTCGCGGAAGCGCGTGAAGACGCTGTTCCAGTGGCCGAACGAGACTGGCAGATCCCGCCAGGGACTGCCGGTTCGGGCGATCCACAGCACGGCTTCGACAAATAGTCGGTTGTCCTTGCCGCGGCGGCCGGGATCGCCCGGCTTTCCAAGACAAAGCGGCTCCATCTTCGCCTACTGGGCGTCGGTCAAAACGAATCGGTCCATCCCAAGCTTGAATCACAACCAGGCCCGCATGAGAATCCTGAATCCCAACAGACCCTAGTTCATTCGGGCGAGATCCGGGTTAGTCGTGTCGGATCTGCCCCCTGACTTCGCGGCGCGAGGACGAACTCACTCGCGTCCTTTGAACACAAATGACTCAATCCCACCCAGGACAAGGCCAGCAATTTCAGCTTCGCACTCGAATCTTGCGGCAGCCATCGTCAGCACACGACTTGTTGTCACAGAGCGCGTTGTTGATGTGATCGCCACGGGGTGACCGGCCCCCGGCAAGGCGCCCTTCCCTAGCCGCGCATTGCTCGATCTAAACTCTTATTCACGTGGAAGGTAGGGGCTGCCACAGCCGTTACTCAGACGATCGAATTGTTTCGCGTTTTGGTCTCGGCCGCCTTCGCTCGGGAGATCCGCTCCTTGCGAAGCTGGGTCCGGCGCACCTTTCCTGCCTCATCGCGCAGCGGTTCGTCAACAAATTCTACGGAGCGCGGGAGTTTGTAGGGTACCAGCCGCTCAGCTAAATGCGCCAGTAGCATCTCGGCGGAGAGGCCGGCGCGAGCCTGGACGATAGCGTGGACGGACGAGCCCATATCTTCTTCCGGCAGACCCACCACGGCGCACGAGATCGCCAAGGGATGCTCCTCTATTGCAGCTTCGATTTCAGCTGGATAGACGTTTGACCCGCCCACGAGAATCATGTCGGTGCGCCGGTCGGCGAGATAGAGATAGCCGTCTTCGTCGAAGTGACCGATGTCGCCGACGCTCTCCCAACCGCCGGGAAGCGCACGCGCAGTGGCGCCGCGGTAGGCGTAGGCGCGCGCTGCCCCATCGATTTCGCGCAAGTATATCTCGCCTGTCTCGCCGGGCGGCAGAGTGTTTCCCTCAGCGTCAACGACCTTGATTTCACCCCAGGCCACGCGGCCAACGGAACCCCGATGCTCTAGCCATTCGCTGCCAGTAACGATCGTGCCCGCCTGGTTCTCGCTCGCGGCATAGAGTTCCAATATGACCTCAGGCCCAAGCCAGTTGATGAAGGCCTCCTTCAACCAAGGCGGACAAGGGGCCGCGAAGTGCCAGAGCGTTTTCAGCGACGATAGATCGTAGCGGGCCCGCACCTCATCCGGCAGCCGCCAGATGCGGCTCATCATGGTGGGCACCAAATAGACCCATGTCGCCCTTCGCCGCTCTATCTCCGCCAGCACGCCCTCCGCATCGAAGCGCGGCATCAGCACGATCTGCGCGTTGCAGGCCAAGGCGTCCTTGGCGAACGTGAAGGGGCCGCTATGATAAAGCGGCCCAGGGATTAAAGCCGTATCGCCCAGACCAAACCGAGAGAGACCCGATCGACTGGGCTCGGCGGCCGTCAGACCAGGTTTTCCGGAGAGAATCAGCTTAGGCCGCCCGGTAGACCCTCCCGACGTTATAGCCACCGAGACAGGAGCGGCGGCCGACTTTAACGGACTGTCATCCTCCGAGAGCTTAAGCAGGTCCGGCACGGTGACGCGAGGCCGGTCGGTTTCCATGCCGGGCAAGGCGATGACCACGGACGGATCCGCGAGCTCGACTATGGCCTGTAACTCGGCCCGCGGCAGTCGAAAGGAAACGGGCTGCGGTGTCGCGCCCAATTTCCAGACCCCCCAGCAAGCCTCGATGAAGTCGACGCTGTTCGGTAGTCCGATCGTAACTAAATCGCCGAACTTGACACCCAGCCCTTCCAAGGCACGCGCGATCCGCCTCGCGCGCGCCTCAAGCTGACCCCAAGTAATTGTGGTCTCGCCGCAACTGACTGCTGTTTTATCGAACATCATTTGGGCGGAGCGAGACAATTTCTCGCCCAATGGAATCATGTCTTCAGCCATCTTCCCTCATCGCCGCGCTTCTTCCGTCCCAGTTTGGACGTGGATTCATCTGCTTATGACCACACTCAAGCCTTCAGAAGTATGGTTTTTGTTCGCGCGGAAAGGCAGCGTATTCGACGGCCGTGACGCATCGATCGGCCAAAATATCTGCTCTCGTGGCGGATCCACGATGTGAATGCGGTTGGCTCGCAGCCTCGGGCAGCCTGCCGGACTGGCGCAGCCAGCGCTTGGTCCATCCCCCAGCTTGCGAGCCGCTCGCTTAAGCGTCGCTCACTACCCGCCTCGGACGCGAAGCTGCGATCAGCTTGGTCAAGCCGTCTCGGTGGCAATCAAATTGCAGGATCACCGACCCACACCTGTGATGCCTAATGGAAGAATGTCGAACCGACACAGATAATGGGAGCGCTTCGGTTGAGCCTTCCGTGGGACCGGCGTTGCCATAGGAGCCCCTCTGGGACGAGCGACGGCTGGGGCTCCGGGGCTGGATTTTGCCGGAGATCAAGTTGGTGATCGCATCGATGGTTTCAGAATATCTCAAAAAGACCGGCCGCGCCCATGCCGCCGCCAACGCACATCGTGACTACAGCAAGTTTCGCGCCACGGCGCTTTCCTTCGTACAGGGCGTGCGCAACGCATCGTGCGCCCGTCATGCCGTAGGGGTGACCGATGGCGATCGAACCACCCGAGACGTTCAGTTTCTCGTACGGGATGCCGAGCCTGTCCCTGCAATAGAGCACCTGAGACGCGAAAGCCTCGTTCAACTCCCAGATGTCGATGTCCTCGATTTTGAGACCGTTACGATTTAAGAGCTTCGGGATGGCAAAGACCGGACCAATGCCCATTTCCTCAGGACGACAACCCGCCACGGCCATACCGCGATAGGCGCCTAGCGCCTGCAGACCACGTTTCTCGGCCTCCTTGCGTTCCATCATCAGGACGGCGGCCGAGCCGTCAGAGAGCTGGCTGGCATTGCCCGCTGTGACAAATTTGCCTTCCTTCAGGTGGCGACCGCCTTTGAAAACGGGCTTAAGCCTCTTAAGGTCATCGAGCGTGGTTTGCGGACGATTGCCCTCATCGGCGGAGATAGTAATTTTCTTATCCGCCGTCTGGCCAGAGTCTTTGTCGACTACCACTTTCATGGTGGTAGTGACCGAGACGATCTCGTGAGCGAAGCGTCCTTCTGCTTGGGCCTTTGCGGTACGCTGCTGTGAGTGGTAAGCGTACTCGTCCTGAGCCTCACGGCTGACGCCATAGCGCTCGGCAACAAGTTCGGCGGTTTCGATCATGGACATCCAAATTTCAGGGATGCGCTCCTCTAGCCAGGGGTCAACAGTCATAAAGCGGTTCGACTTATCGTTTTGCACCAGGCTAATCGACTCTACGCCCCCTCCGATTGCGATCGAGGCGCCGTCGTTTACGATGTACTTGGCCGCCGTCGCTACAGCCATAAGCCCCGAGCTGCATTGCCGGTCAACAGTCATGCCGGAAACCGTGTCCGGCAGACCAGCACGGAGTGCGGCCTGACGAGCGATGTTATAGCCGGTAGTGCCTTGCGGCAGCGCCGTGCCCATGACGACATCGTCGATCTCGCCGGGGTCAATACCAACCTGGACTACAGCTGCGCGTATCGACTCTGCGGCTAGAGTTGCGCCGTAGGTGTTGTTGAACGCGCCCCGGTAGGCTTTGCCAAGAGGGGTCCGTTTCGCGGCGACAATGATGGCTTCACGCATGGGAAGAGTTGTTCTTTCGGTTGGATCTGCCCGACCAGCTCCTGTCAGGAAGAAAGGAGTCTAGCGTTGATCAAAGCTGGCGAAGGTCTTGCCGTCAGCAACCAGCTTCTCCAGCAAGTGCGCCGGCTTGAAGTCGTCGCCTAGACGGAGCTGCAGTTCCTTCATCTTTCCGAGGAGTTTATCCAGACCGATCTGGTCGGCATAGTACATTGGGCCGCCGCGGTAGACTGGCCACCCGTAGCCGTTGACCCAGACTACATCTATGTCGGAAGCACGAAGCGCCTTGCCTTCTTCCAGGATTTTCGCGCCTTCATTAATCATCGGATAAAGACAGCGCTCGATGATCTCTCCATCAGAGATCGTGCGCGGGATCTTGCCAGATTTGGCGATGAAGTCGCGAATGATCCTTTCTGTGACCGGCGAGGGGTTGGCGTTGCGGTTATCGTCGTAGTCATAGTAGCCGGCGCCAGACTTCTGGCCGAAACGGCCCATCTCGCATAGCACCTCACGCAAGGTGGAGCCTGTTGATTCCTCCCTCACCCACCCGAGGTCTAATCCAGCCAGATCGGCCATGCGGAAGGAGCCCATCGGAAAGCCGAACTCGTAGAGCACGCGATCCACGTCCCAGGGGCTCGCTCCCTCCAGAACCAATTTCCTGGCCTCTCGCTCGCGTGGCGTCAATATGCGGTTGCCAATGAACCCGTGGCAGACGCCGGCGAGCACCGCGATTTTCCCGATCTTCTTGGCCAAGTCCATCGAGGTCGCGATAACATCCTTGGCGGTCTTATCACCGCGGATCACCTCGAGCAGCTTCATCACGTTGGCCGGTGAAAAGAAGTGCAGCCCGATCACGTCCTCGGGCCGGGTCGTCACCGCGGCGATCTCGTCAACGTTCAACTCCGAAGTGTTCGTGGCCAGGATCGCGCCCGGCTTGCAGATGCTGTCCAGCTTCGCGAACACCTGCTTTTTAATGTCCATACGCTCGAACACCGCCTCGATGATCAGGTCGCAATCAGCGAAATCTTCCATCGCGAGGGAACCGCTCAGCAGGTCCATGCGCTGTCTCACCTGTGCGGGCGTTAATCCGCCGCGAGCGGCTGTACGCTCGTAGTTCGATCTGATCACGCCCAAGCCCCTGTCGAGCGCCTCTTGCTTGACCTCAACTATTGTCACCGGCACGCCAGCGTTGGCGAAATTCATGGCGATACCGCCACCCATAGTGCCTCCGCCCAGGATGCCGACCTTATTGATTGGCCGTGTCGACGTGCCGTCCGGAACATCCGGAATTTTCCGCGCCTGACGCTCGGCAAAGAAGTAGTAACGCTGAGCTCGCGATTGGGGACCGGACAGCAGCTCTGCGAAGAGTTGCTGCTCGACCCGCAGGCCCTCATCAAATGAGCTTGAATTCACTGCAGCTTGAATGCTGCGTATGTTGTATTCGGGCGCCATCACCCCCCGGAATTTCCGCGCGTTGGCTTTCCTGAAATTATCAAAGATTTCGGGATGACCTTTGGCCGTCTCGAGCTTGGCAGTTTTATCGCGGATCCTTACCAGCCGCCCGCCTTCGGCCAGCACCTTGAGCGCGAACGCGATGGCGCCCTGCTTCAATTTGCCTTCTTCGACAATCTCGTCGACCAATCCCATGGCCAGTGCTTCGATGGCGGTGACATGGCGGCCAGAGGTTACTATGTCCAGCGCCTTCTCGACGCCCACGATACGCGGCAGCCGCTGAGTGCCTCCTGCGCCTGGAATGAGACCCAACGCCACCTCCGGCAGCCCCACCTTGGCTGAGGCCACCGCCACACGGTAGTGAGTGCACAGCGCGACCTCTAGCCCCCCGCCCAAAGCGGTGCCGTGGATCGCCGCAACAACCGGCTTCGTCGAATTTTCCAGCGCCGCCTGCACCTGAAAAAGGCTCGCGCCCTTTATCTGACTGCCGAATTCGGTGATATCGGCCCCGGCAATAAAGGTGCGCCCCTCGCAGATCAGGACCACAGCCTCGGCATCCGACGCGAGAACACGCTGGAAATTCTCGAGCAGTCCATCGCGCACATGGGCTGAGAGGGCATTTACCGGTGGATTGTTGATCCTGATGACCGCGATCTTGCCGTGAAGTTCGGTTTGGACACCTTTTTCCATGTTCACCATCGCTCTCTGATAATTAACTGCCCCATCGAGTCCTCAATTCGCTTCCAGCCAAGTCATCCTATTTGTGTCAAACGAGCGCAGACTGATCGAGCCGCGTCTCCAGAGAATCGTTGTGCCGGCCCAACAATTGCTGGGGCTAACGAGATCTCAATTGGAAGCGAGCAGCATAGCTCTGGCCACCGCACAAATTCTGCGGATGTTTGCCGATGGGTGGCGAAATTCTGCAAGGTACGCCGCCGCTGTGCTGGAGGTATCAATGCCCGCTAGCTAGCGAACACGGCAGAGATGTTTTCTCATTCGTCAGCCAACAAGGTATTTGGCTGTATGCCAATCTTTGTTTCCACTGTTGGTTCACCGACGACGCCGGCCAGTCTCAATAACCTGCAACCGTTCACCTGAGCACTGCATGGCTGGACAATGTCCGGCAATCCACGGAGTTGCTTGGCGATCCGGGACGATGCGTTCATGTCGGTGATCGCGAGAGCGACATCTATGAGCTGTTCTGCGCGGCTCGAGAAGCTGGAACGCATTTCGTGATTAGGACTTGCGTTAGCCGTTTGGCTGGGGATGGAGATCACACGATCGCCGACGAAATGGACGAGGTCGCCGTCAAAGGACGGCATTGCATAGACGTCAGAAACAGCAACGGCGATTCGGATGAAGCCGTCCTGGAGATCAGATATCGCAAGATACGCGTCTTGCCGCCGATCGGAAAGCAGAAGCGCTATCCCGCGCTGAGCTTGAGGGTGAAGAACAGAAAGAAAATCGAGTGGAAGCTGATCTGCCTGTTAGCTCCCGCACCGACGCCATTGAGAAGCTCGAATGGTATGCTTTGAGATGGAAGATCGAGGTGTTCCACAAGATCCTCAAATCAGGCTGCAAAGCTGAGGAGTCGAAGCTTAGGACCGCCCAGCGTCTGACCATCTGAACTCGTTCTTTTGCATCCTGAGTTGGCGGGTCTTCTGGATGACGATGCTCAACCGTTCCGCTCCAGACGCGCCGCCAACCCTCGCGTTGACCGCGACCGAAATCGGCGTGCTCGATCTCCCCGTCAACGACAAACCTAAAGCGAGACAGAAGACGCTTTCGCACTATCTCATCAAGATCGCCCGACTCGGCGGTTATCTCGCCCGCGCCAGCGAGCCGCCTCCCGGCAATACGGTTATGTGGCGCGGGCTGTCGCGCCTCACCGACATCGCGATAGGCGCCTTGGTCGGAGGAGAATTTGTGGGTAATGAAAGCCGGTGAAGGCCGCCTTGCCGTAAGCGTAGCTCTGTGGCCCTTTCGATTGACGCTTGCGTCTATTTTGATGGCAGCTTGTGCCGTCGTGGCTTCCAAATTCCGGACAATGCGTTAACGGCGGCCTCGAGCGCCTTCCGGTCGACGACGTCGGGATCGAACTGTTTGGGCCCCCAAAGGCGCATGTGTTCGTGCTCCGGATGGGTGGGATCGCGGACGGCATCTAGGTATTCGGCATAGCCGGGCGCACCGCCGACGTCCTCCGGAGGACAACGACCGGCGGCCTCGAGCAAGAGGGGAAGTCCATCTGTCGTCGTGTTGTCAAACCATTTTTCGAGCTTGATCACATGGTCCCAGCTGTCGCCGAAGTCGTAGAGATAATGGATCGTCTTGGCGCCCGTCTCGTGAACGATATCGGAGAGCCGCGCCTTGCGGGCATCGATGGGCTGGGGACCAAAATCCCCATGGGGATCGGGGATACCCCAACGTCCTTCGCCAGCCAGGAACTCAAAGAGATGGCTATTGGTCCAGCCAAACGCCGCCTGAAGCGTCAGATGCAGCCGATCAAGGCGCAGCGTGAGCGGCACGACAAGGCATCGCATCACCTCCGGTTTCACGTCCTTGAGGGTCACCTTGATCCGGACCGCGGTCGTGTTCAGGCTCATGCCGCCAGTCTCGGATCGTGAGCATCCATCGTGTAGGTCGATGCCCAGGGAAGCAGTTCGTCCAGTCGCGCCGCAGGCCAACCATTGATGAGCTTCGCGAGAACGTCAGCGAACCAATGCTCGGCACTGACGCCATTGAGCTTACAGGTCTCGATTAACGAGGCTAGTACTGCCCAATTCTCGGCGCCCTCGTCGCAACCGGCAAAAAGGGAGTTCTTGGCGTTGAGCTTGATCGGCCGCATCGCACGCTCGACAGCATTCGTGTCCATCTCGATGCGCCCGTCATCAAGGTAGAGCGTCAGGCCGTCCCAATGACGCAACGCGTAACGCAAGGCCTTCGCCGTGTCGCTCTTCTGCGCAAGGTGATCAAGCTTGGCCTCAAACCACTGCTTCAAAGCTGCGACCAGAGGCCGGGCATGCGCCTGCCTGCCGGCGCTGCGCTCGGCAGCAGATCGGCCGCGGAGCGCTTTCTCGACCGCGAAAAGCTGGGCGATGCGCTCAAGAGCCTCGCGGGCAACCGGAGCTGGCGCCGGAGCAGCTTCCCGCTCGATCTTCACAAACTGGCGCCGCAGATGCGACCAGCAGAAGGCGAGCGTACCGGACAGTGCGCCCGCACGCGCCTCTCGGGTCATGGTCTTGTAAGCCTGATAGCCGTCGCAGTGGATAATGCCGCGATAGCCCTCGAGCAGCCGCAAGCCATGAACGGCTCCACGGCCCGGTGCATAGGCGTAAACCACGCCAGGTGGGTCAGGTCCGGCCCAGGGCCTGTCATCGCGTGACAGCGCCCAGAAGTAGCCGGTTTTGGTCCTGCCGCGCCCCGGATCCAGCACCGGCGCCGGGGTCTCATCGACACAGAGCTTCGAAGAGGCGAGCAGAAGCTGGCGCAGACGATGCCACAAGGGCTTCAATTCCTGGGCGGCGTAGCCGACCCAGAAGGCGAGCGTGGAACGGTCGATGGCGATGCCGTGGGTCGCCAGCATCTGCGCCTGACGATAGAGCGGCAAATGCCAATGATACTTGGCGTCAATTACATGCGCGACGAGACGCTCGGTGGGCAGTCCCCACTTGATCAATCGCTCGGGCGCAGCGTGCTGGAGGACGACGCCATGACAGGCGCGGCAGGCCAGCTTGGGCCGGCGGGTGACGATCACCCTGTATTGCACCGGAACGACGTCGAGCCTCTGGCTCTCATCGTGACCAATCTCAACGAGATCGCCTTTGCAGCACGGGCAGCAGGTTGCAGCCGGCATCAGGGTTTCGACGATGCGCGGCAAATGCTCCGGAAGCTGACCACGGTTGGCTCTGCGCTTGGTAGTTCTCTTCTCGCGGGCTCTGGGATTGGCGCGATCCTCAGCTGCTTCGAGAGCCGCGACGGCCTCTTCGATGTCCTCCAGAACAAGCTGTAGCTGATCAGCGTCCAGCTTTTCCGAGGATCGACCGAACTGCGCATCTTTCGCAAGCTTGAGCAACCGCTCGAGCCTGGCGCAACGATCCAGCAGAGCCGCGGCAAAGACACGCAGCTCGGTTGGATCGCTCGGCAGCTCATCAGGCAAATCACTCATTGGCCCGAGTCTGCCATGCTTCGCGCCCCGATGCAGCGAAGATTTTATTTTCTACGCAAGCGCTTTCGGCTGCGGGATCCGAGGCGCATGCATGCGTGTCCGATCCATGCCGGCCAGAAGCGCCGACAACTGCGCGGCGTTCACTCGCATGACGCCGTCAACGACCGGCGGCCACTTGAAGGTGCTGCCCTCAAGCCGCTTCCAATACAGCACAAGGCCACTACCATCCCAGACAACGATCTTCACCCGATCAGCGCGCTTCGCACGGAACACCACCGCCACGCCCTTCATCGGATCGTGGCCGAGCGTCTCCTTCGCCAACAGCGCCAGGCCATCCGCGCCCTTCCTGAAGTCTACAGGTCGGGTCGCAACGTAAATCATGAGGCCAGCGGGAGCCGTCAGCATGAACGTGTCCGGCGCAACGCAACAAACACATCACTCAGCACGGCAAGTCCAGGTGTTCCGCGCACCTCAACCCGGGCCCCCAGGAACTCAACCGTAACAGCGGCAGCTTCCGGCGATCCGGAGGGCGCGGCAGCCGCCGATGGTGACGATTCAGACACCAACGGCACGAACGACAGTGCACCCGCCGCAGCTGGCAGCACCAGTTGACCTAGACGCGCGGCGCCGCCAGTCATGCACCTGCTGTGGCCGGCAGCCATGCCGGCGTGCGATATCTGTTACAACCGCGCCCGGCTCAAGGCTTTCCGCGACAATCCGGGCCTTCAAATCATCCGGCCACTGCTTGCGGCCTGCGCCGGCGTACACTTCGATACGCTGTGTCAATGGTCGTCTTATGTCGTCCGAATGGTCGTCCATTGTGAGCACCCTTGCAGAAGATGATTCTTCTAGCGGTGCTCCCAAGATCGCGCACAGACAATCTAAAGCGCCGCGGCGCTGCGCTTACGCCTTGCCGAATGAGGCGTGTTGTTGAGAACTGTCCTTATGGACAGTGATAGGCGCAGTGCCCAAGTCGAACGGCTTGAGGTGGTGGACACGGGCCGGCGGCGGCGCTGGTCCGAGGACGAGAAGCTCAAGATCGTCCTGGAGAGCTTACAAGCGCCGCGCCAAGTCGCGGCAACAGCGCGGAGGTATGGCGTTTCGCGCTCATTGCTACTGCGGTGGCGACGGTCGTTTCGGCCTGAGCCGAAGGATGCCGCCCATCAACCTGGCTTCGTACCGGCAATGGTGGTCGCGGAATCAGGTCCGGCGCCCTGTCCAGTCGCGCCGGCCAGCAGCGGCGGGACGATCGAGATCGAGTTTGCTGCCGGGGCTCGGATGCGGATCACGGGTACAGTCGACGCGGCCACGCTGAAGGCCGCGGTGGCGGCGCTGGCAGATGGACGCATACGGTGATTCCTATTTCGTCAGGCGTACGGGTCTGGATTGCGACCGGCCACACAGATATGCGTCGCGGCATGAACTCGCTGGCGTGCTGGTACGGGAAGCGTTCACGCGAGACCCGCACGGCGGCAATCGGTATCAACCTCAGTCGCAAGATCGCGCTGTTTGCCGGATCGGAGACGGTGCCCAACAATGGGCGGCCGTCGCGCGACCCTTCGAGACCTGCAAGCTCAACGACGGCCGATCTCAGCGACGTCATGACCAGGATCGTTAGTGGTCATCCGAACCGTGACATAGGCCTGCTCCTGCCCTGGCCCTACCGCACCTTCGGTCCTTCTCGGCACATTACTTGAAGTGTCAATCGGCTTGCAACTTTGGCTCTGACGCAATTTTGGTGCATCGGGATCATGTAGCACCGATCAAGCGGGCCTGCAGAAGATCGAGCTTGGCGCGCCCGTACATCTGACGCTTGACGAGCTTGAGCTTGGTAATCTGGCCCTCGGTCTGCCCGTTGGACCAAGATGTTTTAATCGCAGCGTTGATGGCGGCCTTGTCTCTGGTGACACCGTTGGCGAAGGACCCGACGAGACTTGCGCATGCTCGTTCCAGCCAAGGGTCAAGATCTACGTGAGCCTTCTTGCGGATCATCGTGTGGAAAGCTGCGATGATTTCGCGAGCTTCCACCAGGGGAGGAACGCCTTGCTCGATCGCCGCGATGGTAACGGTCTCAGACTTTGATAGCGCATCGCGGCCATTAGTCATCAGGCGGGCAATGGTTCTGGCGGACGGCACGCGCTGTACACTTTGAGCATCGGGCGTTTCGGCGCGCCGATGGCGTGTCGCCCACTCTCTAACAACCCGCTCGGAGCCCCTAAAACCCAGCCTCCTGAGGCGACGCCACAAGTCGGCACTGTTGTGATGACCACTCGTCCACTGGGCATCAAGCCAAGACAGATGATGTTCGAGAGAACTCTCACGCACTCTGAATACATCCGTTCGCTGACCTCGGAGCACCTTGCGGACGAGGCCTCGGCTATGTCCCATAAGTCGTACGATCTCCTTTATGGAGACGCCCGTCTCCGCCTGTCTGAGGATTGCCGCGTTGGTATCCTCACGCCGTAGATAGCCCTCGTACTGGATCCGCTCCGCGGCCGTCAGCAAGGCAGGATTTATTGTGGCGGAGCCGACCGCCACACGAACCTGGCGCATTGATTTGCGGACCGCATCGAGAAATGCGTGGCTGGCATTCTCCATCAAATGCCAGCGGTCAGCGACCTGGGTGGCCTGCGGAAGCGCCTTGGCTACAGCAAGGGCGTAACCACCGCCGCGATCGCGCGCGACGACAGCAATTTGCGGCTGCCCCGAGAGCCAGGCCTGTGCAGTAGCTGGCTCTCTGTCGGGTAACAGGGCGATCGGTCGTCGCCGCTCGAGGTCGCAGATGATTGTTCCGTACCGCTGATTGCGCCGCCATGCCCAGTCATCGATACCGATCACGCTCGGCGCAGCAAAGGGCTGGCAACCGCGCCTTCGCACCACCCGAAGCAATGTATCGTTGCTCACGGGCAGCATAAGTCGGCGAGCGAAACTCGCGGCCGGGCGGCCACCTAGGGCGAGCCCAAGGTGATGGACCAGCAGATCGAGCCGCGCCGTTCGCCGCGCCCACGGCGCTAGAGCCCCGTCATCGAAGCGCTCGGTGAAAATACGTCGCCCGCACATAACAGTGACGCAGCGGAAGCGGCGCGCCACGACCATCAGGCGAACCGGCCGCCCCGCCAGCGGCAGATCGGTGAGGCATCGCTGATATCGGCTATGAATCCGCCCAGAACTGGCTCCGCATCCGGGACAGAGACTCTTGTCGCTCGTGGGACGGACGGTGATCACGGTCGTGGCGCCATCACAGACGGCGCGCTCCACGTCAAACCCAGGAGGGATCAGGACCGACGGTCGCAGGGCACGCTGCATCATGTTGATTCCTTTGTGAAACCAACGCGAGCCGGCGCTTGAACTTCATCAAAAGTGAGTCAGAGCCAATTTTGGACGCCGATCCCCGGCTTAGGGGTCATATTGCAGGCCGAATGACACTTGAAGAAGCGATATTACTCGCGGATCGTCGATACGACGCAGACTGGATGGGGATAGCTCGTCAAACGAGGCGCGGGGGCAAACATCCCGCCGAAGCGCAATCGCAGGGACTTAGCTGCCTCATCCCTACCTGTACCCAGCCCGCAACGTGCTCGAGCGGTTCTCAAAAAGATCAAGCAATAGTCGAGCTCGCATCCGTGCGCATTTGATCGCATGACTGCCAGAGGCCCAGTGAAGGAAAATTGAAGTCATTCGATCGGATTTTTGTACTCTCAACTAGGTAAATACTCGCTACTCCACCTTTCGCTTATGGCGCCTGCGGCGAGTAAGTCGTCGATTTCGGCTTCGGTGTATTCCAGCCAGCTCAGTACCCGCCGTGTCGAGGAGCCGTATTTTTCCGCAGCATCCAACGCATAAACCTTTGCGACAGCCAAGCGGACGGCACAGGGATTGACCTGCCTGACGGCATGTCCGCTGGGATGGTAAGGACGTGTGGAGAACGAGTAGCTACCCTGTCGGGGCCCAGGAGCGGCATTGACAGACGTCGAATTTGCGGATTGGACGGACGCGATAGTTTCGCAGATTGCGACACCGATATCGGCTTCTATAAATCTCGATACCCATTGCTCAGCGGAAGCCTTCGCGATCGCGCCGGCAAGGAAAGAAATCCGGCCCACATTCGGTACATCGGCAAAGCCTTCAAGCCCCTCAATCTGGGCTAGGCGAGGCAGATCGTCTTCTAACGCGCTGAGTAGAATCGTGCGGCCTGAAGCCGTCTCGTAGAGGTGGGTCAGAGCATCAGACCCCTTCGGATCTGCCCCGGTCGGCTCGTCGGAGGGTCCGCGCCCTTCAGATTCGTAATAGAAGGGCATCTGCACCAGACCTGAAAGTGCCGACAGCGACGTCCTTGCCCGGCTCGCCTGCCCCGTCTTCGCCTTTTGGTAGAGCGCGGCAGCAATCCCGAAAGCGGCGCTGAACCCGGCCATCACGTCGAGCGTCCCGATCGGCACGTGTTCCTCAGGCGTTTGGGCGGAACCACCATACCTTACCATGATGCCAGTCGCCGCCTGGACGTTGTTTTCATAACCAAGATAATCACTGCGTGGTCCGCGACGGATTCCGCCGAAGCAATCAAGTTGGCAAAAGATCGCACCTGGATTAAGGGCTTGCAAGCCCTGCAAGTCGAGACCCATGAGCTTGACTGAACCGCTCCGGGTTTGCCGGGGGACGTTTGGTTTAAGTAATGCCGCCATGGCGGGTTGTTCCACAGTAGCGTTGCTCGGCTTCGGCAGGCGCGATGTTGACGATGAGCTTGAGGAGCCGCCGATTGTTGAACCAATCCACCCATTCCAGGGTCGCGAACTCGACGGCCTCAAAGCTGCGCCATGGCCCGCGCCGATGGATCACCTCAGCCTTGTAGAGACCGTTGATGGTTTCGGCGAGAGCATTGTCATAGGAATCTCCGACGCTCCCGACAGAGGGCTCCACGCCGGCTTCGGCCAGGCGCTCGGTGTATTTGATAGAGACGTATTGGGCTGCCCCTGTCGCTATGATGCACGAGCCCGCCGCGATGGACCGGCCGTCGATCATGCAGTGCCTGCTCCAGCGCATCGAGCACGAAGCCCGCATGCGCCGTGCGCGAGGCCCGCCAGCCCACGATCCTGCGAGCATAGGCGTCGATGACGAAGGCGACATAGACAAAGCCGCTCCAGGTCGCGACATAGGTGAAGTCGGAGAGCCAAAGAACGTTCGGCCTTGGCGCCTTGAACTGGCGTGACGTGATCCAGCGGGCATAGCGCGGCCTTGTCGCTGATCGTGGTCTTGACCGGTTTGCCGCGGATAACCCCTTGCAAACCCATGTCCCGCATCAGTCGCGACACCGTGCAACGGGCAACATCGAAGCCTTCTCGCTTGAGCTGCCGCCAGACCTTGCGCACGCCATAGACCCGGAAGTTCTCATCGAACACGCGCCGAACCTCGATCTTCAGCGCGGCATCCTGCCTGGCGCGGGCCGACAGCGTGGCCGGATCGCGCCGCTTGGCGACATGGGCGTGGTAGGTCGAGGGGGCGATCGGCAACACCTTGCAGATCGGCTCGACCCCATGCGCCCCACGATGATCGTCAATAAAGGCGATCATGGCTTGGACCGGCGGTCGAGCTCCGCCATCGCAAAATAAGCGCTCGCCTTGCGCAGGATCTCGTTGGCCTGTCGAAGCTCGCGGTTCTCCCGTTCCAGGGCCTTCAGCTTCTCGGCCGTGTCGGTCGGAACGCCGGCCCGCTGCCCCTGTCGATCTCCGCCTTCTTGACCCAGTCATGCAGCGTCTGCGGCGTACAGCCGATCTTGGCCGCAATCGATGTCACCGCCGCCCAGCGCGAAGGGTGCTCGCTGGCGTAATCCAGAACCATCCGAACCGCTCGGGCCCGGACCTCGGCTGAAAACTTGCTCGTCGTCTTGTTCGTCATGGCTCCATCCTCTCAGGAGTTAGAGCCTCCGGCAAACCCAGGCGGTTCAGGGTTCCTAGGCGTAAGCGCACACCAGCGATTGGGAGGACGGGCTGAAATGGTCGATCGCCAACCGATTCGGAGCTCGCCGGCGAGCTGTGCGGTAGCGTCATCAAGACGCAGCGTGCGGTTGGGCAGGCTTGGCATGCGGCACCGCACATTGAGAGCGTCCAACTCAATTTACCTCCTCGCCGTGGCAGAGGGTGCAAACAGGTCGTTGCGCTAAACGGCGCGAGTTGCACGGTTTTCGGGGAAATTCCGCTTCGACGGCCTCTTCTTAGCGACTTTTGTCGCCATTGGCGCACTAGGATGCTCCTGTGGTGGTTGGCGCAATCCGGCGATGGTTACGTGAATGCGAAAATATTCGATGCCCAAGGAAGCGGCGTCGGTGTTGAAGAAGGGCTTCTGGTGTCGGCAGCGCCGGAGCAACAAGTGGCTGTAGCCAGTACGCTCGTTGCGTGCTTTGAACTACAGCGCTTTCTCTACACCGACGAATGCGATGAAAGGGCGGCTGTAGCCGTCGTCGAAGAGTGGACTAAAGGAATTCGTATTGTTGCACGGCCGCAATTAATGGTGGGAGATGTACGACGGTGACCAAACTTGAGACGGTCCGAGAAGAGGCGCGCGCATGGCTTGTGGCCAACTGCCCCTCGGAAATGCGCGAGCCTGTTCGCTCCGCGGACGACAACGTCTTGGGCGGCCGTCGCGCCGTGTTCAAGAACCCGGCGCAAAAGATCTGGTTGGAGCGGATGGCCGAAAAGGGCTGGACTGCGCCAAGCTGGCCGAGGAAATACGGCGGCGCAGGGCTTTCGCACGACGAGACGAAGGTCCTCCGCGAGGAGATGGACCGCCTCGGCTGCCGCAGTCCATTGGATCCATTCAGTCTCGAAACACTTGGCCCAACGTTGCTGAAGTACGGGACCGAGGAACAGAGAAGCGGCAACACCTGCCAAAGATGGCGTGCGGCAAAATCAATTGGTGCCAGGGCTATTCCGAGCCGGGCGCCGGGTCGGACCTCGCCTCCTTGGCGACCCGGGCAGAGGATAAGGGCGACTACTTCCTCGTAAATGGTCAGAAGATTTGGACCAGCAACGCCCACAAGGCCGACTGGATCTTTTGTCTCGTGCGAACTGATACCTCGAGCAAGCACAACGGCATCTCGTTCTTGCTTTTCGACATGGAAACGCCTGGGGTCTCCGTCAAGCCCATTAAGCTGATTTCGGGGTACTCGCCGTTCTGCGAGACCTTTTTCGACGACGTAAAGGTGCCGAAAGCCAGCTTGGTTGGTCAATTGAACAACGGCTGGGAGATAGCCAAATATTTGCTGGCTCACGAACGAGAAAATATTTCCGGGACTGGCTTAGAAAGTCCGGGGGCGTCACTCGGCGAAAGAGCCAAACTGATTATCGGAAACGAAGCGGAGGGCCGACTGGACGATCCGATCCTGAGGAGCCGCATTGCTCTCTTCGAGGTCCGCGCTCAGGCGTTTAAAGCGGCCTCCGAGCGGTTTACCGACGAGCTAAAGCATGGGCGTGGCCATCCGGCGCAGGCATCGATGATCAAGTACTTCGGAACAGAGTTGAACAAGCTCCGCTATGAGTTGATCATGGCCGCTGGTGGATCGGATGCGCTGGAATGGGACAGCGAGCGCTCACAACATGGCGCTGAAGCCCGTGCTTGGCTCCGCACCAAAGCCAACTCCATCGAAGGCGGCACGTCAGAGGTGCAGCTCAACATCATCGCTAAGCGCATTCTTCAGCTCCCCGGAGGTTGACATCGTGCCCCTCTTCCACACCGAAGATCAAACGATGCTTGCCCACACCGTTCGATCGTTTCTTGCAGAACAAGCGCCGGTCCGCCATATGCGCGCGCTGCGGGATGCAGATGACAAGATTGGCTTTTCGCCCGGTCTCTGGAAGCGCTTCGCCGAGCTTGGGCTGAATGGTGTCCTGTTGGACGAGACCGACGGGGGCTCTGGCCTCGGCCACGTCGAGGCTGGAATCGTGCTAGAGGAGATTGGCCGCAATCTTACACCCTCGCCGTTTCTCTTGACGGCCATCGGGGCGGTCACGGCCTTGAAGAACGGCTCGGTAGATCAACGTCAAACGTGGCTGCCTCGGATCTGTGCCGGCAACGCTGTGGGCACGCTCGCGGTCGATGAGTCGGTGCGTCATCGGCCGGAACGGATCGGATTAAGGGCCGAGCGCGTCGGCAGCGGCTTTCGGCTGACGGGCGAAAAACGTTTTGTGGCATACGGGCACGTGGCTGACTTCTTGATCGTGGCGGCCAGGACCGCCGGAGCTTGCGACGAGGAGCTGGGTGTCACGCTCTTTCTCATCGAATGCGACGCAGCAAATCTCTCGGCAGAGGTCGACCGGCTCATCGACTCTAGCTTCAGCGCCCGAGTGAAGTTCGATGGCCTGAGGGTCATAGCAGATGCAGTCATCGGTGAAGTTGACAACGGGTTTAGGGTTCTGACGCAAACGCTCAGCGCATTGCGCGCCGGGGCCGCGGCTGAAATGGTAGGCCTTGGCTCCCGCGCGATGGACATGACCGCCGACTACCTCAAACAAAGAAAGCAGTTTGGGCGTCTGATTGGGTCATTCCAAGCGCTGCAACACCGCGCCGCTCATCTTTACGCGGAGATGGAGGTCGCGCGCGCCGCAGTGCTCAAGGCGCAGCAGCTGCTTGATGGCGAAAAGCTTGGCGCCGAGCAGGCTGTGATGGTAGCCAAGGCGATCGCCGTTATGGCTAGCGCCCTAGCTGTTCAGGAGGGCATTCAGATGCACGGTGGCATCGGCATGACTGACGAGTATGAGGTCGGATTCTATATGAAACGACAGCGAGTGCTCGCCGAGTTGTTTGGCGACGCTGACTACCATGCGAACCGATTGGCACAGATTGCGGGGTACTAGATCTTCAAGATCAAAGCACGGGGGGGGGGACCATTCAAAATTAATGCTCGCAAACGCGATCAGCTTCAGGTCGAAACGATAGATGTTTCGAAGAGAGTAAATGGTCAATTCAAGCGTTCACGCGTCCGCTTTTGCATAAAAGGCGCTTTCGAATTCTGCTAATTGAAGCTGAAGCGTGCCCTGGTCGGAAGTTGAAGGGTCCAAGTGAATGTCAGAAATGATCGCGTCGAAAAACGAGCTCTTTGTTCCGGGCAGTGATATGCGCCAGATCAAGTTGGCCTGTCTCCAAGGCCCTCTTATTGGGTGCCTCCCGGCGCTTCGTATTTGATAATCTCACTAGCTACGCATCCACGCGCCTGATCCGGACAGGAAAGTGAATCGAAGCTTAGGAGGTCCTCAGTCCCGAGCTTATAACGAGCAACGCGGCGCGCAATTGTGATGGATCTCCACGAGGTATCATAGGGAAGTGGCGGCCTAAGCGCGAGCGGATGTCGCACGAATCGTTTCTGTCGGGAGATCTTCAGAACACCCATTGCTATCGCCAAAGTGACTGACGCAAGAGGAGCCCGCGTGATGAATACAGTCGTCCAGCATGATCCCTCAAATAGATCGGGTGCCGAATGGCAGGTCCGCTGCGACCTAGCGGCGCTGTACCGGATCTGCGACCTTTATGGCTGGACGGACTCGATTAACACTCACCTGTCCGCGCGCGTTCCCGGGGAGCCTGAGTGCTTTCTGATCAACAATTACGGCAGGTTGTTTAGCGAAATTACGGCTTCAAGCCTAGTGAAAGTGGACGTTCACGGTAGCATTCGCTCCGGACCAACGACCATCAGCTCGGCAGGTTTCACCATCCACGGCGCGATATACAAGGCTAGGTCTGACGTGAATTGCGTGATGCACACCCACACGCGACCAGGCACCGGTATCGCGGTCCTGAAGAAGGGTCTGCGTCCCATATCTCAGGACGTGCTCGAGGTTTATGACGAGCTCGCGTATCATGAGTACGGTCAGCCGAGCGAAGAGGCGGAAGGTGTGGCACTAGGCCTGAGCTGCCAGCAAGGTGATTCGATCGTGCTACGCAACCACGGTTTGCTCACGGTCGGAGCCACCATTCCCGGTGCGCTCCATCGCATGTATATGCTGAACCGTGCCTGTGAGATAGAGATAATTGCACGCAGCCTTCGTGAGGATCCCACACCCATCGAGCCGGAGGTGGTTGCGGAATACGCAAGGCGAGCGAAGAAGCGGCGGGCAAAGCCTGAATTCGGAGTGCTAGAGTGGCGCGCCGCGATGCGCCAAATTGAAGCTCGTGGTACGGAATGGAGGCTATAAGTTGGTAGTTGACTGACGTAGCGCCGGTACAGGCGCGTACCACGGCGGTCATTTACCGGGAGTCCGCGCAATTGTGTGTCCTGTGCGATACCGCTCTGCGGCCGTACAGGGCTTTACGAATTTAATTAACCAGCTTGAGCGCTGGCCAAAAGCCGGAGAGATCGCGGCAGCGACATGAGCAGGGTTCTGGAGGAATAGGGTCTCCCCTCGTAGGAAGCGCCATACCAGCAACTGCTTCCGAAACGTTCGACCGTCAACGTTATCTAGCGGGGCCCTACCGAACGATAACTCGGCATCAACATTGAACCGCTCCGGGTTTGCCGGAGGCCATTTGGTTTAAGTTATGCCGCCATGGCGGGTTGTTCCAGCATGGCGTAGTAGCGTTGCTCGGCTTCGGCAGGCGGGATGTTGCCGGTGGGCTCGAGGAGCCTTCGGAACTGGCGGTTGACGCGATCCAGCGGGCATGGCGCAGCCTTGTCGCTGATCGTGGTTTTGACGGGCTTGCCGCGGATGACCCCTTGTAGGCCCATGTCCCGCATCAGCCGCGACACTGTGCAACGGGCGACATCGAAGCCTTCGCGCTTGAGTTGGCGCCAGACCTTGCGTACGCATCCGACGGGGGCCGTCTTGCGTGACGGATGGTAATTCGCGAAGCGTGTGACCTTAAGTCGAGCTTTAAGGTCATCAGGCGATGCGGGTCGAGGTTTTGGGCGGGCTGGAGCGGCGGCGGCGCTGGTCGCAGGACGACAAGGCACGGATTGTCGAGGAGACGTTGGCGCCGGGCGCGAAGGTGACTGAGGTTGCGCGTCGCAACGGAGTAGCGGCCAGCCTGGTGTTTACCTGGCGTCGACAAGCACGAACATCGGAACAAGTTATACCATCTTTTACGCCGGTGCAGATCGCCGCCGTAGCGGCCTCGGCTGAGGAAGCTCCGAAGCTTTTGCCTACGGTTGATGGCCGAGTTCGCTCCGCGGCAGCCGCGCGTACTGGATTGATAGAGATCGATCTTGGCAACCGACGGTGCATCCGGGTGGATGCGCACGTCGATCCGGACGCGCTGGCGCGGGTCCTCGATGTGCTTGGACGCCGATGATTGCTATACCGGGGAATGTGCGAGTGTGGCTCGCGACAGGCTACACGGATATGCGCAGAGGCTTTCCGTCGCTGGCGCTCCAAGTGCAGGAGGTGCTGCACAAAGACCCGCTCAGCGGTCATCTGTTCGTCTTCCGCGGTCGCCGCAGCGATCTTGTGAAGGCGATCTGGCACGATGGCCAGGGAGCCTGCTTGTTCACAAAAAGACTCGAGAGAGGAAAGTTCATCTGGCCATCGGTTGCCGGTGAATCGGTAACGATCTCGCCGGCGCAGTTGAGCTATCTGCTGTCCGGGATCGATTGGCGCAACCCTCAAGAAACCCATCGGCCGACGCGGGTCGGATAGCCGCTTTTACGGTTTGAATCTGCTGCTTGATCTGATTCAATGGCTTCATGATACCGAAGCCGGACGATCTTCCATCGGACCTTGCGAGTGCCCTGGCGGCGCTGCAGGGCGAGCGTGAGGCGCGGCTGCGAGCCGAGGCGGTGGCTGCCAGTGCGCAGGCGGAGCTGTCGGACAACGAGGCACTGATCGCGCATCTCGAGCTGCGGATCGAGAAGCTCAAACGCGAACTGTACGGGCAGCGCTCCGAGCGCTCGGCACGGCTGCTCGAACAGCTGGAGTTGGAGCTCGAAGAACTCGTCACCACAGCGAGCGAGGATGAGCTTGCCGCGCAGGCCACAGCGGCGAAGACGCAGAACGTCCGCCCCTTCATGCGCAAGAGACCGATGCGCAAGCCATGGCCGGATGACATCGAACGCGAGCGCGTCGTCATTGAGGCTCCAACGACCTGTGCCTGCTGCGGTGGATCGCGGCTGGCGAAGATCGGTGAGGATGTGACCAAGACGCTGGAGGAGATCCCGCGCCGCTTCAAGCTGATCGAGACGGTACGCGAGAAGTTCACCTGCCGCGATTGCGAGAAGATCAGCCAGCCGCCCGCGCCGTTCCATGCCACACCGCGCGGGTTCATCGGCCCACAATTGCTGGCGACGATCCTGTTCGACAAGTTCGGCATGCATATCCCGCTCAACCGCCAGAGTGCGCGCTTCAAGGCCGAGGGGATCGACCTGCCGTTGTCGACGCTGGCCGACCAGGTCGGGCACGGGACCTTCGCCGTCATGCCCCTCTTCCACTTGATCGAACGCCATGTGCTCGCGGCCGAGCGCCTTCATGGCGATGACACCACCATCCGCATCCTGGCGAAGGGCAAGTGCACGACTGGGCGGATCTGGACTTATGTGCGGGATGACCAGCCGTTCGCCGGGCCTGCGCCGCCGGCGGCGGTTTACTACGCTTCGGGCGACCGTCGCGGCGCGCATCCACAGAAGCATCTGGCCACCTTCACCGGTATCCTGCAGGCGGACTGCTACAGCGGCTTCGAACCCCTGTTCGACCCGAAGAGGAAGGTGCTACCGATCACGCCGGCATTCTGCTTCGCCCATGCGCGGCGGGGCTTCTTCGAGTTGGCTGACATCGAGAAAACCGCCCGGGAAGGCCGCAAGGGCAAACCAGTCTCTCCGATCGCGCTGGAGGCGGTCAGACACCTTGACGCGTTGTTCGAGATCGAACGCGCCATCAACGGCCGCAGCACCGACGAGCGGCGAGCCGTGCGCCAGGAGAAAAGCAAGCCGCTGCTCGACGACATGCACGCCTGGCTGCTCCGAGAGCGAGAAACCCTCTCGCGCTCCTCCGAGGTCCTGAAGCCCATGAACTACATGCTCAGGCGCTGGGACGACTTCGGCCGCTTCCTCGACGATGGCAGGATCTGCCTGACCAACAATTGTGCTGAGCGCGCATTGAGAGGCATCGCCTTGGGAAGGCGCAACTGGACCTTCGCCGGCAGCCAGCATGGTGCCGACCGTGCCGCCATCATGCTGACAATGATCACGACCTGTCGTCTCAACGACGTCGATCCCAAGGCCTGGCTCGCCGACATCCTCGCCCGTATCGCCGATCTTCGCGCGTCGCGCCTGCACGAACTGCTGCCCTGGGAATGGAAGCTCCTGGGCCAAACCGACAAGTCCGCCGGTCAGCAGGCCGCCTGACCTTCACCTAACCGATCATAGAGCTCGCTGTGCCCGCGCGCATGCGTCAATCAGGCGGCCTTCGTCGTATGCGTACGACCTTGCGCACGCCGTAGACGGAGAAGTTCTCGTCAAAGACGCGTCGAACCGCGATCTTCAGAGCAGCATCCTAGCAGTCTGCTGAAAAACCTTGGAATGGAGGATTTTCATTTTTCCGCCGGTCGTTTTTGGAGCGGCGCGGTAGAGTTGGATGTAATTTCGAGCTTGGTATTGAGTGTGCCCCGGCGCGGGGTGGCTATGCGGCGAGCAGTTTTGGAATTCGGATCAGGTTATAGGCGATCAGATTAAGCAGGAAGTCGGCGGCGACGCGAGCGATGCCCCGATGTTTGGTCTTGCGCATGGTGCCATGCTGCTTGCCCCATCCGAAAATGCACTCGACCATCGCCCGGCGCGATTGCGACATGCCGTATCCCGGATGCCGCGTGGTTCGTTCGTCGATCGCGCTGTTACGGTTGTTGCCGGTTTTGGTGATGGCCTGGTTCTGTGTCACATGCGGCGTCACGCCGATGGCGCGAAGATTGGCGACATGATCGGCCGTATCGTACGCCTTGTCCTCACCAGCCGTGATGCGGCGACCTGCGGCTTTGCGTCTCGCCTTCAGCATGACCTCCGCAGCCCGGCGTTCGGCGGTGCCATTGGCATGCGTGACCCTGCCGGCCACCGCCAGCCCATGCCGGTTCTCCATGGTGGCGTGGCCCATATAGCAAAGCTTGGCCTCCCGTCCGGCCGCCTTGCGATAAAGCCTGCTGTCCGGGTCACTGGTGCTCGCATGGGTGTCGTTCTTGCGTTTCTGGCCATGGAAGTTGGCGCCGTCATCATCGTCGCCGCTGCCGTCCTTGGGGCGAAAACTCTTCTGCGAAGCCCAGGCTTCGATCAGCGTTCCGTCCACCGAAAAATGCTCGTCCGACAATAGCGGCTTGACCTGAGAATGGTTCAGAAGCCTGGTCATGAACTTCGTGAACACATCGCCGTTCTGCAGCCGCTCCCGGTTCTTGGTAAAGGTGGTCGGGTCCCAGACCGGATCGTCCGGCGACAGTCCCACGAACCAGCGATACAAAAGATTGTAGTCCAGTTGCTCCATCAGCTGGCGTTCCGAGCGGATGCCGTAGAACACCTGCAGCAGCAAGGCGCTCAGCAATTGCTCCGGAGGGATCGAAGGACGTCCCTCGCTGGCGTATAGCTTTCCAAGGCTGCGGTTCAAATCACTCAAAACATCCCGGACAAGTTCCCGGACCTTCCGCAGCGGATGGTTCGCTGGCACACGTTTATCCGGCGCGATGTACGAAAACAGGCCGCCCTGATCCGTAAACCTGCCGCGCATGATCGTCTCCGCCGATTCGAGATGATAAAGTGAATCATCAAGTCCCCTCCCTGGCGAGGGGGTTTTTCAGCAGACTGCTAGAGCTGGTCCCGCTTGTCTGAACAGACTTTCCGCGTCGATAAGTGGAGCCTCTGCCGAGATTAGGCCGCCACGCGGAGCGGCGGAAGGTTGAAGTAGGCTTGATCCGGGGTCATGTCGTCAAGGCTCGAATGGGGCCTTCGCGCGTTGTAGAAGTCGAGATACCGGCCGATCGAATGTCGCGCCTCGCCGACGGTTTCGTAGGCTCGCAGATAGACCTCCTCGTATTTAACGCTGCGCCATAGCCGCTCGACGAAGACGTTGTCCCGCCAGGCGCCCTTGCCGTCCATGCTGATCGCGATGCCGTGGCTGGCGAGGACGCCGGTGAAGGCCGCCCCGGTGAACAGGCTGCCCTGGTCGGTGTTGAAGATCTCCGGCTTGCCGTGACGGACCATCGCGTCCTCCAGCGTCTCGACGCAGAACGCCGCCTCCATGGTGATCGATATGCGCCATGACAGAACCCGGCGGGTCGCCCAGTCGAGCACCACGGCGAGATAGACGAAGCCACGTGCCATCGGGATGTAGGTGATATCCATCGCCCACACCTGATTGGCCCGCTCGATCGCCAGACCGCGCAGCAGATACGGATAGATCTGGTGGCCCGGTTCGGGCTTGGTGGTGCGCGGACGGCGATAGAGCGCCTCTATCCCCATCCGCCGCATCAGCGTCTTCACATGCCGGCGGCCGATCTTGCTCCCCTCGGCAGCCAGCAGGCCTCGCAACATGCGCGAACCGGCGAAAGGAAACTCCAGATGCAACCGGTCGAGCCGCTGCATGATCGCGAGGTCGGCAGACGACACCGGACGCGGCAGATAATAAACGCTGCCGCGGCTGATCTTCAAAACTTCCGCCTGCCTGGTGATCGACAGATCGTGTCCACGGTCGATCATCGCTTTGCGCTCAGCAATCCCGCCTTGGTGAGCGCTCCTTCTAAAAAACTGATCTCGGCGCTGCACGTCCCCTGTGGGATAGAAACGGATTGGCGATAGACTGCGTTCGGAAGGGAGCGGCCGATACGATTTTGGTGGCATTTAACCTCGTCAAAAAACCTGGTCCATGAGCCGTTGCGGACTTGAGAGTGGTGACGCCGCAAAGGCGATCCCGTTTAGGAATCTGATCAATTGCGCAGCTCAGCCCTTCTCTGCCAGCAGGAGGATTGGAGATGAACCGCAAGGAGTCGAAGTCCAAGGTCGACGTACCATGCCCATGGTGCACGCGAACGCGGCTGCCATCGATGTTGGTGCGACTATGCACATGGCTGCCGTAGGAACTGATCACGCACTTGAGCCAGTACGCAGTGTTGGCACCTTCACGGCTGATCTCAATGCCGGTCCGCTGCCCGCGATCGACCTCGGCCTTCTTGACCAAGTCATGCAGCGTCTGCGGCGTACAGCCGATCTTGGCCGCAATCGATGTCACCGCCGCCCAGCGCGAGGGGTGCTCGCCGGCGTGATCCAGAACCATCCGAACCGCTCGGGTCCGGACCTCGGGTGAAAACTTGTTCGTCGTCTTGTTCGTCATGGCTCCATCCTCTCAGGACTTGGAGCCTCCCGGCAAACCCGGGGCGGTTCAACACCGCATTCCGGCCGTTTGTTGCATGATTCTGACGAAGAGGCCGGGCCACATTGAAGAATTCCAGCTCTGGCGGATGTTAGCGTCGTGCTTAAGGCAGGGGCGTTCTGTTGTTCGCAAACAGTCCGAACCACAAGAGCGACGTACGCTTGGCGCGCGTAAAATGGCACCCAAGCTGCTGCGCGAGCAACGGCGGGCTGCTGGCCAATTTAGTGCCGCAGTTAGGCGGACGATTGAGGAGACGTCGAACCATGATCCGATTCTTAGTGATCGCCACCTTGGCAGCAATGACATTCTTTGTGCAAAAGCCTGCTTTGGCAGATGATCAACTCACGATCGTTTCCTGGGGGGGCTCCCTACAAACGAGCCAGCGCCAAGCGTTCTTCGAGCCCTACACCAAAGCTACCGGCGTCAAGATCACGGAAGATGAGTATAGCGGTGAAATCGCAAAAATTCGCGCAATGGTAGAATCCAAAAGTGTGAGCTGGGACGTAATCGACGAATTCGCGTTGTGGTCCATCGAATTGTGCAATCAGGGGGACATTGAAGAGATTGATTGGACGAAGTTGGGCCTTGACCGGTCCAAGTTCCTCGGAGCCGACAAGTTTGACTGCGGCGTGCCATCCCATATCTCGGCAACAGTGGTTGCCTATGACAGGGATAAGCTGCCGAATGGTCCTAAGACCATCGCTGACCTTTTCGACACCAAGAGGTTCCCGGGCAAACGGGGATTATATAAGAGTCCAGATGGACTTCTCGAATGGGCGCTGGTGGCAGATGGTGTGCCTGTTAAGGAAGTCTACAAAGTCCTTCGTACGCCAGAGGGGGTTGACCGTGCCTTCAGGAAGCTTGACACGATCAAGCAGGACGTCATCTGGTGGACTTCCGGCTCTCAACCGCCGCAGCTACTGGCCGACGGACAGGTCGTTATGACCGCGGCCTGGAGTGGCCGCATATACGATGCCATTAAGAACTCCGGTAAGCATTTTGAGATGATGTGGGATGCTGCTACGACTTCAGCGAATGCCTGGGTGATTCCCAAGGGCACTCCACGACGCGAGGAGGCATATAAATTTATTGCCTTCGCTGCCTCGGCCCGTGCGCAGGCCGACCAGACGCGCTATATTGCTTACGCGCCCAGCAACACGGACGCGATGGCTCTGGTGGACCCAGCAATCATGCCCTACCTTCCGACTGCGCCGGACAATTTGGCCAAGGCCATTATGCCAGATCCGATTTTTCGGGTTGAGAGAGGTGATGAGCTGCGGCAGCGCTTCTCTGCTTGGCTCGCGAAGTAGCGGTCGATGAACAAATCGCGAGTGGAGGTGTCCGCTCTACTCGTCTCTTCAAGCTAATTCGTCGTGCGTGAACAAGGCTGGCGATTGAGCGGGAGTCTGTTGCTCGGATTACGGGCCGTCTGAGATTGCAGGGATTTGGAGCTTGAGGCCGCCAAACCCTACAGACTAGCTTTGTGGCCCATCTCGCTGGGGGCCATGATTCTGTGGCGCATGGGAGGGGACGATGACCTGTTCCGGGCACGGCTGGACCAGATCATCAACATGAAACGAGCTTGTGCTGCGTGTCTGCACGATCGATTGGGGTTGGATCGACAGCGAGAACGACCCGGCCGGGAATCGAGACCCGCTTCATGATCGGATGCCACGCTCTTGCGTGCGGCGATCAACGGACTCAACCGCCTGGCGAGGAAGCAAGGGGTCAAGCTGCGACAGTCCTATCGTCGCAGTGCCAAGACAGCGGCAATGATAGCTTCACGCAACGCCCATGCCGAGCAGTTCAAGCGGCATCAGCGGCAATTGCGTATCCTGCGCAGCCAGCTCGGCAGGATCATCCGGTCATCCGCGACATTTGCCGCAAGATCGAGCGCCAGCCGAACCTGGAGGAGGCGTTCGCCTTCCCGCTTGGTCGCGCCAGCCAGATCCGCTCACAGCCGCAGCGCCAGCGTGGAAGCTCAGCCAGTTACCAGTTTGGCGTGAAGGCCTCCATAGTTGCCCACAACCGCCGGGCTCCGGGCCGCCTGTTTGTGCTGCACGCCGAGTCGTTGCCCCAATCCGTACGACGATCGAGGGGGCCTATGTCGAGAAGGGATACCGCGGCCAAGACGCAGAAAACTCCCGTCGCGTCTTCATCTCCGGCCAGAAGCGCGGCGTCCTCAGCGTCATCAAGCGCGCGCTGAGCCGATGCTCCGCCATTGAGCCCATCATCGGGCACATGAAATCCGAAGGTCACCTTGGCCGCTGCTACCAAAGGCCCTGTCGGAGACGCCGCTAACGTGATCCTCTCAGCCGCGGGGCACAACTTCCGCCGCGTCTTCGCCTGGCAGAAACTCTCCTGGTGGCGCCTGCTCGCCTGTGCAGCCCCACTCAAGTGACCTTCTTAACGGACAACAAATTCGGAAGAGTCGAGCGACGATAGTCGTCAACTTGCGGCAGCCCGCTTAGCAGTCTGCTGAAAAATCCCCTCGCCAGGGAGGGGACTTGATGATTCACTTTATCATCTCGAATCGGCGGAGACGATCATGCGCGGCAGGTTTACGGATCAGGGCGGCCTGTTTTCGTACATCGCGCCGGATAAACGTGTGCCAGCGAACCATCCGCTGCGGAAGGTCCGGGAACTTGTCCGGGATGTTTTGAGTGATTTGAACCGCAGCCTTGGAAAGCTATACGCCAGCGAGGGACGTCCTTCGATCCCTCCGGAGCAATTGCTGAGCGCCTTGCTGCTGCAGGTGTTCTACGGCATCCGCTCGGAACGCCAGCTGATGGACCAACTGGACTACAATCTTTTGTATCGCTGGTTCGTGGGACTGTCGCCGGACGATCCGGTCTGGGACCCGACCACCTTTACCAAGAACCGGGAGCGGCTGCAGAACGGCGATGTGTTCACGAAGTTCATGACCAGGCTTCTGAACCATTCTCAGGTCAAGCCGCTATTGTCGGACGAGCATTTTTCGGTGGACGGAACGCTGATCGAAGCCTGGGCTTCGCAGAAGAGTTTTCGTCCCAAGGACGGCAGCGGCGACGATGATGACGGCGCCAACTTCCATGGCCAGAAACGCAAGAACGACACCCATGCGAGCACCAGTGACCCGGACAGCAGGCTTTATCGGCGGCCGGACGGGAGGCCAAGCTTTGCTATATGGGCCACGCCACCATGGAGAACCGGCATGGGCTGGCGGTGGCCGGCAGGGTCACGCATGCCAATGGCACCGCCGAACGCCGGGCTGCGGAGGTCATGCTGGAGGTCATGCTGAAGGCGAGACGCAAAGCCGCAGGTCGCCGCATCACGGCTGGTGAGGACAAGGCGTACGATACGGCCGATCATGTCGCCAATCTTCGCGCCATCGGCGTGACGCCGCATGTGACACAGAACCAGGCCATCACCAAAACCGGCGACAACCGTAACAGCGCGATCGACGAACGAACCACGCGGCATCCGGGATACGGCATGTCGCAATCGCGCCGGGCGATGGTCGAGTGCATTTTCGGATGGGGCAAGCAGCATGGCACCATGCGCAAGACCAAACATCGGGGCATCGCTCGCGTCGCCGCCGACTTCCTGCTTAATCTGATCGCCTATAACCTGATCCGAATTCCAAAACTGCTCGCCGCATAGCCACCCCGCGCCGGGCACACTCAATAACAAGCTAGAAATTACATCCAACTCTACCGCGCCGCTCCAAAAACGACCGGCGGAAAAATGAAAATTCTCCATTTCAAGGTTTTTCAGCAGACTGTTAGATCAGAGCGCCGCTCTAGTTCAATGGCAGAATGATTGCGTAAAACATCGACAACACCCACCGCCATAATCGATATTCAGCGTTGGCTGTCTTTGTCCCGCGGACACGAGGGGAGAACAAATGTCCTCCCCTTCCTGTTTCATTATTATTTCGTAAGCCAAGCGGTGAAGCGCTGACGCAACTGATCACCTTTTTCGATCCAGAAGACAACGTCAAAATCAATTGCTTGGGCCGCATGCTCCGGCGCAGTCGGGAGGTCGGGCAGGATTGTCGGATCGACCAGCTTGGTCGAGTCCGTGTTGCCGGTACCATACGCGATGTATCGCGTCATTTCAGCTTGAGACTTCGCTGAAGCGGCGAACGCAATGAACCTATAGGCTTCGTCTCGGCGCGGTGCGCCCTTTGGGATCGACCAAAGGTTGAATGAGGCGATTTCGCCATCCCACATAATCTGGAAGTGCTTTCCTGAGTTTTTAACTGCATCATAGATGCGGCCGTTCCATGCTGAAGTCATGACGACCTGCCCGTCGGCCAGTAACTGGGGCGGCTGGGCGCCGCTCGTCCACCAGATGACGTCCTTTTTGATCGTGTCGAGCTTCCTTAACGCGCGCTCCACACCTTCAGAGGTCCTGAGGACATTGTAGACGTCCTTTTTGGCCACGCCATCGGCGACCAGCGCCCATTCGAGATTGGTGTACGGGTCCTTATACAGTCCTCGTTTACCGGGGAATTTTTGCAGGTCAAACAAGTCGGCGATGGTCTTCGGGCCATTCGGCAGCTTGTCCTTGTCATAGGCGACAACTGTCGCGGAGACCTGAGTCGGCACGCCGCAATCATACTTGCCGTCTCCGAGGAACTTGGACCGGTCGAGGCCCAGTTTTTCCCAGTCGAGAGTTTCAAGGATCCCCTCATCGCATAGCCTTATGGCCCCCGATTGATACATATCGACAACGTCCCAGCTCACCGTTTTGGTCTCGACCATTGCTCGAATCTTGTCGGCCTCATAATTGTATTCGTCTTCGGTGATCTTGATCCCGGACTCCTTCGAGAAGGGCTGAAATAGAGCCTTGCGCTGGCTGGCCTGGAGGGCTCCGCCTCCAGCGGCAATCGTGAGCTGATCGCCCGCGAAAGCAGGGTTTATGGTCATCAGCACGCTTACCGCGAGACCAGTTAAGGCCAGAGCGCTCGCCGTTATGGATGGCTTTCTCATCGTCCATTCTCCTTCTATGCCCCAGGGTGGAGGCGGGTTTCCGAAGACGCAGCGTCGCTCGCTCGACAAAACTTTGGCGTTCTCCTGGCGGGTCGAGCGTACCGGCAAGCCTCCGTTCCAAATGGTCGTGACTTCTGCGCCGCACTCGACCTGGGCAAGACATTCCAAATCCGGCAGTGAGAGCACGAAATCACTATAGCCACCATTGAACTGCGGCTGGGCACATGGTCCACCGAAGGAGATGAGCTCTGTGACCGCCCCTGAAAGCAGTGGACGTGTGCAGGCGCCGAGGCTGACGATTCCGGCACCCGCCTAATCCTGCCCTCGCTTCGGCTTGCCCTATCTTGCAAACCCTGAGTGGGAAGCCGGAGCTGCTCTTCATCGATCTCGGCTCTCGCGCGTTGATATTGTGCCGGCCCTAGGCTTTCAAAGTTCTCAGGCGGAATACGTCCAGGCGCTGGTCCGGTGTCATGAAACGCTCTCCAGAAGAGCAATGGCCGGCCGTGTCCTGCTCAACCGAAGCACCGAGTTGAGATGGGTTAGCCGCGTCACTGTATTGACCAACACAACGCGCAATTGTCATCCCACCTTTGGGCGTCATCCTGTGGTCACTCGGAGTGGAACGCATAACTGAGGCTTCCCCCGGTAGCTGACCTGGTCGGGTCTTCGATGCCTTAGATAGGCTTATGAGCGATCCTATCCGTTAGGTAGATCTTATCCCTCGCAGCCGCTGCGAGCGCCGCCGTAGCAGCTCGACAGTGGTTAGCATGATGATCGAGAACAGTGTCAGTACGGTCGCGGCCGCAATGATCGTCGGGCTGATCTCCTCACGGATCCCAGAAAACATGACCTTCGGCAAAGTGCGCTGATCGGCGCTAGCCACGAAAAGAGCGACCACCACCTCGTCAAAGGAAGTAAGAAAGGCGAATAAGGAGCCCGAGATCATACCCGGAAGTATGAGCGGCAGAGTGACCTTGAAGAAGGCGGTGACCGGCGGCGCACCGAGACCAGCGGCTGCACGTGTGAGGGTGTGGTCGAAGCCCGTCAGTGCAGCGGTTACGGTGATGACAACAAAGGGAGTTGACCAAAGTCGTGTGCGCCAATATCAGCCCGCTGAAGCTGTTGAGCAGCCCAACATCGGCATAGAAGAAATATACGCCCACTGCTGTGATCACCACCGGAACGACGATAGGCGATATCAGGATAGTCATTACCGCCGTTCTCCAGGGGAAGTTCGGCCGGCTCAGCCCGAGCGCGGCTAGCGTGCCTAGGACAGTTGACAGCAGCGTGACCGATAACGCGACGAAGATAGAATTGTGCAGCGCGCCCTGCCATCGAGCTGTGAGGAAGAACTCCTGATACCAGCGCAGTGAAAGCGCAGACAACGGATAGGTGAAGAAGGGTACGGAATTGAATGAGAGCGGAAGGACCACCAAGATGGGCGCGATTAAAAACAGCAGCACCGCTCCGCAGAGCAGCCGGTGCAAGTAATACCAGGCCCTCTCCACCGGAGAGGTATAGACCGACGCAGCCATCGCTCTCATCCCATCTTGATCCGGTCGACGCCAACCAGCTTGTTGAAAAAGTAGTAGAGTAGCAGCGTCGCGGTGAGCAGAATGGCGCCAAGCGCCGACGCCATGCCCCAATTGAGTTCCTCGTTCGTATAGTGGGCAACGAAAGAGCTCACCATTTGGTCAGCCGGTCCCCCCACCAGCGCAGGCGTTATGTAGTAGCCCAGACACAGAATGAAGGTTAGGAGGCAGCCGGCAGCGATGCCTGGGAGGGTCTGAGGGAAGTAGATCTTCCAGAAGGCGTAAAAGGGTCCGGCACCGAGCGAGCGAGCGGCTCGAACATAGGTCGGTGAGATTGTTTTCATAACGCTGTAGATGGGTAAGAGCGTGAAGGGCAGCTGAATGTGGGTCATTGCCACGATGGTCCCGATCCGGTTGTAAATAAGCTCCGCTGGCTGCGATATGACATGCAGGGCTATCAAAGTTTCGTTGACGACTCCGTGCTGCTGCAGGAGCACAACCCAAGCGGTAGTACGCACCAGCAACGATGTCCAAAATGGCAGGACGACCATGATCATCAGGAGATTGCTCGACTTGCTCGGCAATGTCGCCAAGAGATAGGCCACAGGGAAGCCGAGCAGCAGGGTCGCAGCGGTCACGGCGATGCTGATGCCGAGCGTGCGCAAGAAAACGCCGCGGAAGATCGCGTTGTCCGGTGGTGAGGCGACAATCTGGCTGTCGGGACCATACTGGTAATCGACTGAACGTAGCAGGTAGTACGCCGTGTAGGCCGAGGTTCCGCGCTTCAGTAGGTCCCAGACGTCATGACGTCCCCAGAGTGGACTAATTTCGATTAGCGTCTCCTTGTAGGGGCCGGCGGAAAGCCTGCTCGCCTTGCGCGCGCTCAATACCACCTCCCCGAGGGAGCCGGGCAGCTCGTAATTCATTCGCTTGCCGATGGAGGCCGCACTCTTGAGAGCCCAAGACTGTTTCAGGTCGTTTGCCAGCGCAGAATACACCGCCTCGTCCGGCAGGTCTTTGCTGTCCCATTCTTTCAGAGCCGTCATCGTCTGCGGCATTAAGTTCAACAGTGTATTGTCGTGGACAGCGTTGATCAGCATCCGTCCGATCGGAAGCACGAAAGTGACCAGGATAAACAGCAGAAGCGGCAGGACGAGGGTGAAAGCCTTCAGCTTGCGCCGGTACTCTAATCGCTGCAGTTTCGTGCGCAACGGAATGCCGTCGGGACTGCCGGCGAGTTGGACCGCCATCGTCGTCATATGCTCCCCTCTAACTTTTTCTACTCTCAAGACCATGGTCAAAGTCGACCAGGAGCTTCGAAGACTCCAGGCCGCTTTCTAGTCTTACTCGAGCCAGGCGGTGACGCGCTGGCGCAGTTCATTGAACCATCTCGCTTCAAAAGCTGGCCTCCAACAGCAGCGCAGTCCCATATGCCTCCCGCTCCGCAGCGGCTACCGTGAGCCGGTCGCCGGCAACGGCGGGCTTCAACGGCGCGAGCATACCCTCTGTGAGACCGATGATGGCCAAAGTGTACGAGATCGTCAGTGCTGTCGCCATTCGATACTTTTTCTCTACGCTCCGCCACTTGGAGGCAGCTCTGCGGAAGACCGAGCCGAGTCGAGTTGCGGCCTAGCCGTGGTCATCCTCACGGCGCATCGAGCGCCCGACAATCCTCGGTATCCCAACCGATAGTAATCAGCGCACCGGCTTCAACCTGAAGCATGCCTTCGGAATTCCGCAACTTGACCACAAAATCATCATTGCCACAGACCGAAAGCCGCGCCCGCAGGTGGTCGCCGAGATAAATGATCTCCGCAACCTTTGCGCTGAAGACATTGGGCAACGACCCTGGTGTCGGATTCAACTTCACGCGCTCTGGCCGCAACGACAGCACCGTCGGCCGACCGATCGCCTCTACATTGACGGCGAGCGCCTGCACGTTGCCAACGCCAGCAATCTCCACCGTACACTCGGCGCCATTCATCGCCACGACTTGGCCATGCAATCGGTTGTTCTCGCCGACGAATCGGGCGACAAAAGCATTTTGAGGCCCGCTCGTAAAGCTCGCCGGGCGCTGCGAGCTGCTGGATGACCCCTTCGTTGAAGACCGCTATACGGTCCGACATGGTGAGAGCCTCGATCTGATCATGCGTCACATAGACGACCGTGATACCAAGAGTCTCGTGAATGTGTTTGATCTCCAGTTGCATGTGCTCGCGCAACTGCTTGTCCAACGCGCCTAGCGGCTCGTCCATCAGCACGAGCTTCGGATCAAAGACCAGCGCGCGGGCGAGCGCGACACGCTGCTGCTGTCCACCGGAAAGCTGGCCGGGCCGACGCCCTCCGTAGGCGCCGAGCCGGACCATTTCGAGCACCCGCTTGATCCTCTCCTCGGTCTCGGCCTTGCCAATCTTGCGAACTTTGAGTGGGAAGGCGAGGTTCTCCTGAACAGTCATATGCGGAAAGAGCGCGTAGTTTTGGAATACCATCCCGATGTCCCGCTTGTGCGGCGGCATCTTATCGATCGAGCGCCCCGCCAGCAGGATGGAGCCATGGGTCGGCGCTTCGAAGCCGGCAAGCATCATGAGTGTGGTCGTCTTTCCTGAGCCGGACGGCCCAAGCATCGTCAAAAACTCACCCTTGCCAATGCCCAAGTCGAGATTCTTTACGACCAGCGTTTCGCCGTCATAGGTTTTCTGAACGTTGCAAAACTTAACAAAGCTCGAACCTGGCATCGCCCCTTGTTTCCTCGCCTACTCGTCCTTGCGGTCCCGTTGCCGCGCCGCAACCAAGAGAATGGTTCTTGCGGGATTGCACACATGCGCACGTTCGAGGTGCTGAGGTGCATTCCTGCAGTGGCCCTGCGGAAGCACCACCGTTTCCCACCTGCGTTTCCTGACTCTCGGTCTTCCAAACGTTAGCGGAGCATAGAGCTGGTTTTCATCATTATAAGCCGCCTCATCGGTGGAATTGTGCATTCCATCCGGATGTTCAGAAGATTCGTGTGAGTCCGGTTCGGAACGCCCAGCTGAGGCAAACTAGACGCCGCAGAAAGCCATATTTCGCTCGTCAGACACTTACTACCGGATCGCGTCCCGTGGCGTGGTGTAGCTGGCGGCGGGTCACCGCGGTCGCCGGCAAGGGCCGAGCCGGTCAGCTGGCAATAGCCTGAAGGCTGACGATCGGATCATCGCTCAATGACGCGATGGTTTCCAGCGTCATGTAGCGGGCACGCTGCACGGCCCACTCATCGTTCTGTTCGAGCAGGATCGCGCCGATCATGCGAACGATCGCATCCTCGTTGGGGAAGATGCCGACCACCTCGGTCCGCCGCTTGATCTCGCCGTTGAGGCGTTCGATGAGGTTGGTGGAGTGCAGCTTGGTCCGGTGCTGGAGCGGGAAGGTCATGTAGGCGAGCACATCGGTCTCGGGCTCGTCGAGGAAGCCAGCAAGCTTCGGCAGCTTGGGGCGGAGTTGGTCGGCGACCTTGCGCCACTGCGTCTTCGCGGCCTCGGCGTCGTCCTGGGCAAACGCGGTGGCGATGAAGGCGGAGCCGACGCGCCGCCCGCTCTTGCCGGCATGCGCCAGCGCGTTGCGCATGAAGTGGACGCGGCACCGCTGCCAGCTGGCGTTGAGCACCTTGGCGACGGTGGCCTTGATGCCCTCGTGGGCGTCGGACACGACCAGCTTGACGCCCAGACCGCGGCGGGCGAGCTTGCGCAAAAACGCGGTCCAGAACGTCTCGGTCTCGGACGGTCCGATGTCCATGCCGAGAACCTCGCGCCGGCCGTCACTGTTGACGCCGACCGCGACGATCACCGCGACTGACACGATGCGGCCGTTCTGGCGCACCTTCACGTAAGTGGCGTCGATCCACAGATAAGGCCAGTCACCTTCGATCGGACGACCAAGGAAGGCCTTCACCTTGTCGTCGATCTCGGCGCACAGCCGACTGACCTGGCTCTTGGAGATGCCGGTCATGCCCATCGCCTGCACCAGATCGTCCACCGAGCGGGTCGAGACGCCCTGCACGTAGGCCTCCTGTACCACGGCGGTGAGCGCCTTCTCGGCCATCCGGCGCGGCTCCAGGAAGCTCGGGAAGTAGGAGCCTTTGCGCAGCTTGGGAATCCGCAGCTCGACCGCGCCGGCGCGGGTCTCCCAGGTCCGGTCCCGATAGCCGTTGCGTTGGGCCAGACGCTCGGGGGTCTTCTCGCCATAAGCCGCCCCGGTCTGGCCTTCGACTTCCAGCTCCATCAGGCGCTGGGCGGCAAAGCCGATCATCTCGCGCAACAGATCGGCATCAGGGGTCTTCTCCACGAGCGTGCGCAGGTTCATCATGTCGTCGGTCATCGGTGGTTCCTCGGTTGCGTTGGCGTGTCGCAACCCGATCCTACCGGAGAACTGCCGGTGACCACCGCAAAGCCGCCCGCCCGCTACCGCGCTATTTATGGGCGCGCGTCCGGGCGGCTTTGCTCTACCCAGCTACACCACCACCGGGGACACGGCCTACAATTCTACCAATTGGATTTCATCGGGCGGGCAGATCGGGTGCCCGACGTGAACGGTAGTTCTTGACCAGTCGGCGGATCCAAGCTGGCCGGCTTCGGCCATGACCAGCCCGTGCGATCAGTTAGGGGCCACGCAAAATGACGACTTCGGTTCCTACAGCGGTGCGGGCCGTGGATCGGGATCTTCTATCTACTGAGAAGGCTCATCCGCCGGACGTACGCCTCCCTCAAAGGTACCCACGCCCGTTCGGCCTACTCGCCCTTCCGGCGCTTTACGGAGCATCCGGCCAAGATCTTATTGATCGAACGCGAAACTTCACAAAGGATCGAGTCTGGCATCGCTGGCTCTTTCGGCCTACGGGTTCTGACTCCCGTTACTACGCCGGTGCGATATTGTCACTGTTTCCCGCATCTGTACATTTGACTTGCGCCTCACGGACGGTGTCGGACCACTAAGCTTCATCAACCTCGGCTGCAGCATCGGTCAAATTGTGTGTCCGTATTCCGCGTTCCGAAGAGTTATTTCGCCCAGGGGCAAGAGGCGCAGGCGAGAGAAAGCGCAGAGCACAAAGAATGAGGGATATAAGCGCTGGGAAGCTGCGTAGCGATCACAACGAAAAGCGCCGCGCGAGCGCGGACCGAGCGTGATGCACGACCGGCGGTCCTCGATTGCGTTAGGCCCATGAAGTCTGACGCCATTGCCAAGTGCTGGGCGCAACCACTGAGTCGCGCGTCGAAAGAGTACTCTGGCTCCGTAAGTCTGCACGCGAGCGCGGCGTGTACTGCCGGGAATTATCTCGCCGAAACTGAAGTCACGCGGGTGTTCCGCGACGTTGCTGCGGCGCTCCACTTTGCAATGCCGAGAGGTTACCAACCGTAAGGCGTGATCTTGAACCGCACGCGGATGGCAGCCGCAATGATCAAGGATCGAAAATCAATCTATTGCAGAGCCTTGGGAAGCGTCGCGGCAACCGAGTGATTGTCGATCGGCTCCTCAGCAGGTCTAGGCTCGGTACCCTAGGCCTTCTGGATGTTCCACATCGCAGTGTATACCCCTGGGGTACTGATGAGACCCGTGAGTGTCTTGCGGCGCGCAATTGGAGATCTAATTTGCCCCAAGAATACTGCGCCGACGAAATCCCACCAAACGCGTTGCATCCTGCGGGCCAATTCTTTGCGCTCTTCCAGCGTTTCGACATTGACCCATTTGGCCCGAAGAGCCTCATACTCATCGTTCTTCGGCCAGCCGAACCAAGCATTGTCGCCGTTCGCTGCAAAGAACGGGTGGCCCATCGGATCGCTAAGGCTGTAATCGGACTGGCTCGATACGAAGATGCTCCAGCCGCCGTTCTCAATGGGGCCCTTGTTTGCGCGGCGCACGACAAGTCGCCCCCAGTCGCTCGGCGCAAGCTCCGCATTAACCCCGATCCTCCGCAGCGTAGCCCCGAGAAGCTGCGCGGCATTGCTGAACAAAGGTATGTCCGTAGTTTGGAGAATGACGACCTTCTCGCCAGCATAACCCGCGGCCTGAAACAGTTGCTTAGCTTTTTCCGGATTGCCACCCCTCTTGTACCACCCCGTATTCTCGTCATTCGAATAAAGCGTTCCGCTGCCGAAGATTGATGTGACGGTGCCGGTGTGCTCTGAGTCAGCGGAGATGACGCGCAAGAAGGCGTCTTGATCGATCAAGTGAAGCATCGCTTGCCGCGCCTTCACGTTATCGAATGGCTTTTGCAGGCAGTTTAGGCGCAGATACATGTCCGAACCTGTCGTGTTCAGAAGCTGGAGAACGAGATGGGGATCGCTCTCGATCGATGGGAAAAGATCGACGGGTGGAGCTTTAACGAAATCGACCTCACCCGTTTGCAGGGCCGCTAGGGCAGTCTGCTGATCGCTGATATTATTCCAGACGACACGATCGACCTTAACGACTTTCCCGCCGGCAAACCCGTCGGACGCCTCCCTGCGCGGTACATACTTTTCGTTCCGATCGTAAGTGAAACTCGCGCCCGGCTTGGCAAGAGCTTCATTGAACTTGAACGGCCCCTGATCCGATGTTTGCGGTTACCTGCTCGGTAGCAGGACGGCTCGCGTCCTTCTCCCTCATGATGAACAGGATCCTCCCTGATATTTGCGCTAGGCTATCGATCAGAGGCCCGAAGGGCTCCTTGAGCGCGATCGTGAAGGTCTTGTCGTCTTGCTTCGAGATATCTTTGGCCCGCTCCATTATGAGCTGCCCAACGGGCGCCACCTGGCTCCAGCGACGGATCGAGGCAACACAATCGGCCGCAGTCACGGGCGTACCGTCATGCCAGCCCAGGCCATCCCGGAGTTCAAACGTGTAGGTCTTCTTGTCGTCCGAAACGCCCCACTTTCCCACCATTTGCGACTGCGGCAGAAGCTTGGAATCTAGTGAGAACAGAACGTCGTAAATCGCTAATCCATGGTCGGAGGTGATGTCCGCCGTAGTAAAGATCGGATCGAAGATTTGCAGATCTCCCATCACCATATGAACGGTCCGCTCGTCGGATGGCCTCGTCTGTGCCCGCAAGAACGACGGGAGGGTTAGAGCCACTCCGGCCGCCATGCCCGTCTTGATGAGATCACGGCGAGAGATTGTCATGCTTTGATTCCCTTCTAAGCCACAGCGCGGTTGAGCGGCGTCCATTTTTCTGGATGATATCGGCCGACGCGTTCCACCAGAACTTCCGGGGGACGCACCTGTAACGATTGCCCACTTCAGTCGCTTCTAGCCCGAGCCTCACACGCTCGATTGCTGCGAAAACCCACGGCACCCCCTATCGACGCGGTGAGGCGCTAGGTAACGATCCGCAGCTAGGCCGCCCAGCGCAGCCGCGCTCCCCTCCCCATATGCCGGCAAGAGATCAGCTTGTTCATCGATTCATGCACATGCGCCGAACCACGCTCGCCAAAATTGGCAGCCGACAGAGGATTGCGTCAAAGCGCGCCGGCGACGAAATCCAGTCAATCACGAGGGGCGGACGAGTTACCTGCACGCGGCATCTGCAGCTCAGTAATAGGCGCATGGTTTATCCTCAGCGTCCCCTGACACGTTTCCTGACTCGTGCTCTTAAAATCTTATCCGGTTCCTGAGACTAAATTCATCTAATTGTGGGCTTGCCTGGCTGAAATTCTGCACCGCATATGTTCCTTGAGCGGATTCGTGCTCGCGCCGGTTTGCCTTCCATCGATGATCACGTTGGACCGGGATCGCCATTTCATCACGTGCGATGGCTCATATGGCTGGTCGCCCCAAAGAGCTTCGGCGATCCAAAACGAAGGAAATAAGTATGTATCCGCGGCGCGTCCAAAAGTAGACCGGGATCGAGCGCGAGAATGTCCGTGCCCTATCCACCCATCTCCCCCTCTCCGGCTCCAACTGGTCTGAGCCCTCATCTCGTCCGCGGAAAAGAAGGACCCCGATTGTATAGACAGCTGGTCTCAGAAATCTGAACATCGCGATAAGTGGAGTTTCTGCCTGAATGCGGCGATAGTTGCCGCAGACAGGAGCGACGATGAGCAGACGATCCCGCCGAACCCATTCCCCGGCCTTCAAGGCGAAAGTAGCGCTGGCCGCCATCAAGGGCGATCGAACGCTGGCGCAGTTGGCCGAGCACTTTGATGTCCACCCCAATCAGATCACGGCGTGGAAGGCCCAACTGGAGGGCGGTGCCTCTGACGTTTTCGGGGCAGGTCCCGCGGCATCTGCCGGGCCGGCCATCGACGTGAAGTCGTTGCACGCCAAGATCGGAGAGCTGACGCTGGAGAACGATTTTTTAGAAGGAGCGCTCACCAAGGCGGGGTTGCTGAGCGCAAAGCGATGATCGACCGTGAGCACGATCTGTCGATCACTAGGCAAGCGGAAGCTCTGAACATCAGCCGTGGCAGCGTCTATTACCTGCCGCGTCCGGTGCCCTCCGCCGACCTCGCGATTATGCAACGGCTCGATCGGTTGCATCTGGAGTATCCCTTCGCCGGTTCGCGTATGTTGCGCGGCCTGCTGGCTGCCGAGGGGTGCAAGGTCGGCCGCCGGCATGTGAAGACGCTGATGCGGCGGATGGGGATAGAGGCGCTCTATCGCCGTCCGCGCACGACCAAGTCAGAGCCCGGTCACAAGATCTATCCGTATCTGCTGCGCGGCATGGAGATCACACGGCCGAACCAGGTCTGGGCGATGGACATCACGTATATCCCGATGGCGCGCGGCTTCGTGTATCTCGCTGTCGTGCTGGATTGGGCAACCCGCCGGGTTCTCTCGTGGCGGTTGTCGATCACGATGGAGGCGGCCTTCTGCGTCGAGACCCTGGAGGATGCTTTGGCGCGTCACGGCAAGCCCGAAATCTTCAACACGGATCAGGGCTCGCAGTTCACTGGCGCGGCCTTCACGGGCCTGCTCACCAACCAAGCCATCGCCATCAGCATGGACGGCAAAGGGGCTTGGCGGGACAATGTGTTCGTCGAACGGCTGTGGCGCAGCGTCAAATATGAAGAGGTCTATCTGCGAGCTTACGAAACGGTCGGCGAGGCGCGAGCTTCGATTGGCCGCTATCTCGACTTCTACAACGGCCGACGTCCACACTCGAGCCTTGACGGCAGCACACCGGATCAAGCCTACTTCAACCAGCCGCCAATCCGCATGGCGGCCTAACCCCGGCAGACGCTCCACTTATCGACGCGGAGATTTTGTTCAGACAACCGGGACCAGCTCTTAGGAGCGATCGGTGGAGCAACGGGTCGGAACGGTGGCTCGTCCTCACGCGTTCGCCCGCCTCGTCATAACCGATGGCGCAATCCCGGTGCATCTGTGGCAGAGCGATCGGATCAAGTCATAAGGGCCACAAACGGCAAATCGGATTCGCAACAGAAACGCACTCGAATAAAATGAGGCAGCTATTCGCTTAATAATCGCGCATGCTGGCCGCCCACGCGTCGCCTCATAGCCTGCCAGGGGTTGCCCTCCTGCGATAAGGATAAACTCGTAGTGCCCGAGCCGCCCTCAATGCGCAGGCACCATGGCTTCTAGCCGCGCGGCTGCCGGCTTAGGATCAAGGGCACCCTCGACCAGCTCCGATACGTCCGCGAGGCATCTTCCGCAACGTAACGGCGATCTCCGACGTCCACGTCATCATAGCTCGTCTGCCGCCGTAACTGTTTTAAAAATGGCGCCGCAAGGACCTATGCGCTGATTTGGCGTTTTTGTATATCACTTCTCCTTAATATGTCCTTGCGTCCTGATAATTTCATGTGCACACCAGGGATATACATTGGTGGTATCGAGTTGCCGGTAGTGGAGCAGGCGCACGTCAGCCGGTCCCAGGTCCGGGGTGTCGACCACCAGAATGCGGTCGGCGAGCGGTTCATAGAAGGCGCGGAAGTGGGTCTTTGAGCGCAACAGGATTACATCGTAATCTTGAGGGCGTTCGCCAAAGACGTAAAAGGGATCTCCGTCCACCGCAAACGCAAAGTATGAGACCACTGACACGCGAATCCGGCGCAATTGGAGGAGAGCGGTGAGTCCCAGGTCGACGAAACCGCCGTGCTGATAACTGCCAGAGACAGTAAATGTCTTGTGCCCCGTCCACAGAACACGCGCCGTAGTCTCCACCGGACCACCTGTCTCGGGCGCCGATTTGCCGCCGAGTGCGATCTGGATCTCCGCACCGACGCCGGCCGCGTGCGCCTGATCCGCCGTTTCGGGGTCGAGTAGGAACGGCACGTTCACATCTCCCACGTCGTGATTAAGTAAGGCGCGCAGGAGATGCGTCGAGTCGTTCATTCGATCGGCGTGCTCGAGGAGGACGATCGGCCGTCCCTGTGCCGGCCGCATCTCAAGGTTGGCGATCGCTTCTCCTACCGTCAGGACCGGAAGCGCCGAGGCGATCGCTTTCCGGTTCTCGAAGAGCTTCGAGGCGAGAAAAGTCGCCTTCTCTTCCGCCGCCTCTTGCCCTGTCCAGTCGACGCAGACAACTGCCATGCCAGTGTTGGGAGCGTCGGCATAAGCGAAGCCGGCCAACACCGAGATGTCGCAGTCTCCGGCTGCCTCAAACGCTCTAGCTTCGGCGATGATCGATGCGAGCGGTTCGAGCGCCGTTGCCGAGAGGATCGAAGGGATGACGATCCCCGGCCGCGCCACAGCAAGCCCCGGCCGGCGGCACTCGCGGATCATCCGAAGCAGCGCTCGTGTCGCGCGCTCGCCGGTTTCGCCCATGTCGATGTGTGGAGAGTGGCGATAGGCAACGGCGACGTCCGCCGAACGCAGGGTCATTTCGTCGACATTGCCATGGTAATCGAGCGCGACGGCGATGGGCACCGACGGAACGGCGCTGCGCACCATGTCAATCATGTCGCGCTCGACGTCCGTGTGGTTTGGAGCCGAGCAGGCACCGTGCAGGAACAGGATCACGCCGTCGAAGCGACCCGAGCGGCGGAGGCCGTCGACGATCTCCCGGGCATAGTGTTCGATCGCCTCGTCAGTGGCAGGCCCTAGAGCACCTAGCAACGTGTGGAATAGAGGCACGAAGTCAGCGCCAATCTCTTCGCATACCTTGATGCAGCCGCCAGGCACCGTATTGGTGCCGCGGAAGCGGGTAACGATCTGTTCTTCACGCACACAGACGCGTTCGAATTCATGCAGGCCGACAGATGTCGGAACGGCTGTTACGGATTCGAGATTAAAGCCCGCAAAGGCGATTCGAAGGCGCATTTGGGTATCTTACCGTCGAAGCGCGGCTTCGATTGCTGGGGCTAGGCGATCGACAATAACATCGATCTCCTCTGGACTAACGATGTAAGGTGGGGCGAGCAGCACGGGATCACCGTGAATTTCGTCGATGGTGCCGCCCATTGGGTAGCACAAGAGGCCCAGCGCCATCGCCTCTCTCTTGATCCTAGCGTGGATGCGGCAGGGGGATACGTGATAGGTCTGCCGCAGGATTGGTTGGAACTGCGCTCTTCGCCACGCATTGCCGCCAACAGCGGGTGCGCCAATCGTGTTGCCGTGGTAACTCTGGCGGCGCGCGATGATGTGGCGACGCCGGGGTTGGCCGACCTCGACAAAATACTGGCGGGCCATCTTGAGCGCCGCTTCGACAGCCTCTGAGCCGCCAGAGACCAGGTAGGTGTGATTGAGGCCTTCTGGTGCCAGCGCGGTGACGCTCTCGGCAAGCGATTCCGCAATCTCTGTTGTGAAGAACGAAGTGTGGGCATAGGCGATCCGGTTCATCTGAGCACGCATCGCGTCGAGCCCGTCCACATGGCCGTGGCCCAGACAGGAGACTGCGGCGCCTCCCGACGCGTCAATGTAGCTCTTGCCCTGACTGTCAGTGATGTAGATACCGTGACCAGCCACGGCCTTCCTCAGTGGAGTTCCTGTGAAACGGTGAAGGATTTTACTCATCTTAGCTCCGGTTCGTCGTTCGGTCCCCATTGAAATAACCGCAGCTCCAAGCTGCTGCTCATGAGCAGCGCGAAACATTGGTTCTTCTAAAGTCCTTCCTGTTGCCCGTAGCTGACATGATAGCCACAAAACGCAAGTCCAGCCCGGTGGCTCTCGGGCGCCTTAAGTACGTCTGACCGGCGTACGTCTCCATTCTAAAGTGGCGCGCTGGTTCGATCGTTCAGGCTATTCGCGCAGCATCCTGCCAAGCGCCAACATCTGTGGTACCGTGATCGGATCGTTGCCTGTACTGGCCGCCACCGGATGCGACGAGAAGCGCCCAACCACCATTCCCGCCTTCGGCGCGACATACAGGCGCTGGCCGTGCATGCCGCGGCCTTCGAAGGCCCCCAACTCGTTGCCGGTCACCCACCACATGCTGCGGTACGAGTAACCGGGTTGCGACATGTTGGGGCATTTAGTGGGGTCGACGCCCCTTTGGATATCCTCTATCACGGAGACAGGAACGAGCTGCCTTCCGTTCCATTCGCCTTCGCGCCGCATCAGTTCACCGAAGCGCGCGAGGTCGCGCAGCGAAGCTGACAAGCCTCCGCCGGCCGCCGGCATGCCTACAGGATCAATCTCGATGTAGCCGTCCTCTTCGCAGCCGAGCGGACTCCAAAGGCGTTCATGCAGCAGCTGAGCTAAGGAGCGATCGGTCGCGCGCGCGATCACCCAGCCCAGAACGTCGGTGTTTACGGATTTGTAGCTGAAGGTCTCGCCATGCGCCCCGTCCTTGCGCACTGTGCGCAGGAAGTCGCACATCGTCGCCGGCCCGGTGTAGCCGGGCGGCTTTGGCCGTCGGCCGCAGGCGCGCACATATTGCCTAACGCTGGAGCGCTCGTCATCATAGTCCTCCGTAAACGCGAGACCAGTTTGCATGTCCATCACCTGACGCAACGTCGCATCCTCAAATGCGCTCCCGCGCAGTTCCGGCAGGTAGTGCGCGATTGTTCTTGCGTCGTCGAGCACACCCTCGTCCACAAATGCTGCGGCGAGCGTGCCAACGTATGACTTCGTGACCGAGAAGCAGGCATGCGGCAGGTGAGCTTCGAGCGCGCCGAAGTAGCGTTCGTATACGATACGTCCACGATGCAGCACCACGATCCCATCTGTGTAGGTGTCAAAAAGCGCCTCGTCAAACCGGCGCATACGCCCGTTTAGGTCGCAAAAAGTGAGCGCGTCGATGTCGGCGGCCTTGTCGCTGCGATCGAGCGGGGATGGGCCGCCCCGCCCGCGCCACACATTGACGGTCCGCGTAAGCTCGCGCTTGTGTGACAGCGCCCAGCGCATCTGCGGGAACTCGAGAAAGTTGTCGCTCTCGAACGTGATGCACTTGTCCGCCGGGGGTGGCGCATCGCACATCCACCTGAGTTCACGGGGATCGGACGCGCGGCCGTCGGGGTAGCGCTTTCCATCGAATTCGAGGATGCCCGCCGACAGCCTCTCCGCACTAAGAGTTGCGCCGAACGCATGCGCTTCGAATTCTATCATAGGCGAGTCCTTCCGTTCGATTTGCTACTTTGTTACGGCCATCGGGCGTAAGGCCCGAGCCGACCGTTTAGGTCGGGCCTCACTACGTTCTTTGAATGGGTAGAGCGTCAGAAATGGGTAGCAGGAGCGGGTTGCAACCGGATCAATCCAACGTCATTCTCAATCTCAATCTCAGTGCCAAATGGCTTGGAGAGTTTTTGCAAACGCGCGAGAACGGCGTTTGCTTGCGGTGCGGGAGCGAGTCGTGGCACGCCCCGATTGGCGAATCTCTTCGAGTGACCGAGCTCTATTGGATACAGCCGTAATTCAGCAAGTGTGTTCTTCTCAAAACGGCTGATTGAGACAATGCTCTCATAGTAGACTGGGTCGGAGAGAGCTCCCACAAAGCCTTCCGCCGACGGATATCCATTGAATACCTCCTCGACCGTCACCTCTGCTTCCGTGTCTACTCTTGGGTCCTTACCGTAAACGGCGAACATATCGGCGCCCATAGGCGTCCGAAGGTCCTCACAGAAGAAATTTCCTAAGCTGTAAAAAATGGGCCGCCCTTTATAAATTTCTATGCCTCTTAATTGATGCGGGCCGTGCGCAACATATGCGTCCGCTCCCGCATCAATTAGGCTGCGGGCAAACAACTGTTCGTAGTCAGGCGGCTCAGAGCTCCAATTGCCAGGCTCGTGCCCGTGGTTTGTGACGATGCAGAAATCGGAGAACTGCTTGCCCCGACGAACGTTTCGCACAATCTCTGTGACATCGCGTGGGTCAGCTTCGAAGCAATAACCTGCTTTGCCGCCCGTTTTGTATGTCATCCCGCCTAGGGTAACCCGGCTAGGATTCTGGTCGGCTGGATTGTAGTTTGGTAACGTTTGGCGTACTCGCCTCAAATGTTCGAGCATTTCCGGCGGGACCACGATGCTGTTGGCCAATCGAAGAGCATTGAGTCCTGGTCTGCCTGGCGCCTCGCCAGCAGAATCGCACGCGCGAGCCATGGGGCTGAACGTCGTAGCAAACGATACCAGGGCCGCGCGACCGCGAGGGGTCTCCAAGAACCGAGCGGCTCCGGCTTGTGCAAGATTCTCGCCTGCACCCGCATGGATGATCCCGTTTTCATCGAGCGCCCGGGTCGTCTCGCGCATACCTTCAAGGCCCCAGTCGAGGGTATGGTTGTTCGCTCGACTAACCATATTAAAGCCCATGGCCTTCAAATCAGGTCCCAACTCCGGGACACTGATGCAATACGCACCACCGTACTCAGCCTGCGGACTTCCCTTGAACGACCGAATGTCGAAGATGTTGGTTTCCATGTTGCCGAACGTGACATCGGCATTGTGCAGGATCTTGACCACTTCATGGAATCCAGGATGTCGGCCTCTGGTCACCGGTCGTGCTAAGAGAAGGTCACCAACTGCCGCCATAGTGAAGCCGTCTTGGACGTTTGTGGCAGTTGAGCCTACCCTATCAAAGCCACCCTCGTCCCGACGCTGATGCTCTCCATTGTCGCACAACTCTTTGTTCATCTTATCCCCGACGTTTCGAATTTAAGGGTCATTGTTGAAGCGCCTATAGGGCGCCGAGCTGGCCTAAAGAAGGTGAGCCACTCGAGCGTGCGCCGCAATGGGCTGAAGCGGAGTCTCTGTCGCCGGAGCGCGCACATGGCAGGCCACCAAGCGGCCGTCCGCCATCGGCACCAAAGGGGGGACTTTGATGCGGCAACGCTCGACAGCGAGGGGGCAGCGTGGATGAAATGCACACCCGCTCGGCGGATTGATAGGACTGGGCACCTCACCTTCCACGGGCGCCTCATGACGCACCCACATCGGATCTGGCCGCGGAGCTGCTGCGATCAGTGCCTCGGTGTAGGGGTGGACGGGCTTAGCGAAGAGAGTCTCACATGCGGAGAGTTCCACGATCCGCCCCAAATACATGACTGCCACGCGATGGCCGATATACTGGACTACGCTGAGGTCATGAGAAATGAAGACGAAGGCGATGCCCAACTGTTGCTGGAGATCCAAAAGCAGATTCAGGATCTGTGCCTGCACGGAGACGTCAAGCGCTGAGACAGCTTCGTCGGCGATGATGATCGAGGGTTGAAGCGCCAGCGCTCGCGCGATGCCAAGCCGCTGGCGCTGGCCTCCCGACAGCTCGGAGGGAAGCCGATGCATCATCTCGGGCGACATTCCGACTTTTCGCAAAAGATCTGTGGCAAGCGTTTGGCGCTGCTTCCGGGAAAGGCGCTCGAAGTTTTCGACGGGTTCGGTAATAATCTGTTCGGCGGTTAGGCGTGGATTTAGCGACGAGTAAGGATCCTGAAAGACCATCTGCATTCGACGGCGACACGTACGCAGCGCGTGCCTTGTAAGACCAGCGATGTCGATTCCGTCGATTAAGACACGTCCGCGCGTCGGTTCCACGATCCGCATCAAAAGCCGAGCAATGGTAGACTTGCCGCAGCCCGATTCGCCGACGATGCAGAGCGTCTCACCCGGCTCGACGGAAAAGGATACATCCTCAACCGCTCGCACTACTGGGATGGTCTTCTTCAGGAAGCCAGAACCGAGCGAATAGTATTTGGTGAGATTTTCGATTTTTAGCAGAGGACCTGTCATGCGCCTGCCACCTCTTCAGAGCGCCAGCATGCCGCGGCATGGCCTGGAGCGACGTCATCCAAGGTAGGCGTTCGTTGACGGCAGATGTCTTGGACAAACGCGCAACGAGGGGCAAAGCTGCATCCGATGATGGGCTCGCGTAGGTTTGGTACAATGCCTGGAATTTCGGGAAGCCGCCGTGGCCGGCCCTTTCGCGGATCGGGCACCGAACGCATAAGTCCTTGAGTGTAAGGATGCGTGGGACGCGCGAACAGATCTCTTACGGTTGCCTGCTCTACGATTCGGCCGGCATACATTACAATCACTCGTTCGCATGTCTCAGCTACGACGCCCAGATCATGCGTGATGAGCATCACGGCCGTCCCCATGCGTTCTTTCAGATCGACGATCAGCCGCAAAATCTGAGCCTGGATCGTGACATCAAGCGCGGTCGTTGGCTCGTCTGCAATAAGCAACTTCGGTGAGCAGGCAAGGGACATGGCGATCATGGCACGCTGACGCATGCCGCCCGACATTTCGTGGGGATAATTGTTCACACGTCGGTGCGGATCCGCGATGCGGACGAGATGGAGCATCTCTCGCGATCTTGCCATTGCTTCTGATCGGGAGGCATTTGTGTGGATTTGCACCGCTTCAGCAATCTGGCGACCGACGGTGTGCACCGGGCTCAGGCTCGTCATCGGCTCCTGGAAGATCATGGCGATCTGGCCACCGCGGATCTTTCTCATCTCCCGTGCTGAGAGTTTCAGGAGGTCCCGCCCGTGAAAGTGGATCTCCCCGCCGATGGTCTTGCCAGTTAATTTCGGCAACAAGCGAAGAATGGAGAGGGCGGTGACGCTCTTGCCGCATCCGGATTCGCCGACAATGCCAAGTATTTCGCCACTCTTTACCTGAAAGCTGATGCCGCCCAGAACGCGGGCAATCCCTTCTTCGCCATAAAAATGCGTCTCAAGATTTCGGACATCTAGAAGCACCTCATCTGCTGCAGGTTTCTGCGTTTCCATGTCAGAGCCTCCGCTTTGAGCGTGGATCGAACAGGTCGCGCATCCCATCGCCAAGCAAGTTGACGGCAAGGACCGTTACCGCAAGGCAAATGCCAGGTGCAAAGACCGACCACGGGGCAATAGCGAGATACAAGCGTGAAGTTGCGATCATGTTGCCCCAACTTGGGATCTCGGGCGGTACGCCAACCCCCAGGAAGCTCAGCCCGGCCTCGGTCAGAATGGCGCTGGCACAGAGATTGGCGCTTTGGACCATGAGCGCCGGAATGGTGCTTGGGAGGATGTGCCGCCACAACACCTTCGGCAGGCGTGCACCACCGCACAGCGCTGCCTCTACATAAGGACGCTCCCGGACGCTTAGCACCACCGAACGGACCAGCCGCGCGGTGCTTGGTGTATGCGGGATGGTGATTGCGACTATAAGTATACCGACGCCAGGGCGCGTCAGAGAAATTAGGGCGATGGCCAGCAGAATTGTTGGGATCGACATCAGCCCGTCCATAATGCGCATCACGATATTATCGAAGCGGCGATTGTAGCCGGCGAGGACACCAATCAGTAGCCCCACGAAAACCGCTCCTGCCGCCGACGTCAATCCGACCGCCAAAGAGATCCAGGCACCGAACACTGTTCGCGCAAACACGTCTCGGCCTAGATTATCGGTACCGAGCCACATCTCGGCGGAAGGCGGCTGCAGCCGTTTGAATGGATCCATATTCAGTGGATCGCCAGCATAAAGTGGTGCGGCGAGGGCCAGAACTATCAGGAGCGTCAATAGGCCACCGCCCACCAAAACCAGAGGGTGCCGCCTTGCCACGTGAGAAAAAGCGGACGCCCGCGGCAGGCCCATCGGCACGGTTGCGGCCGGAGCAGAGAGGAGAGTCATATCAATACCGAATGCGGGGATCGATCATGGTGTAGGCAAGATCGATCGCAAGGTTGACAAGGACGTACATGCCCGAACTGAGGATCAGCACGGCCTGGATGATGGGATAGTCGCGATTGTTGATAGCGTCGACAGTCAAGCGGCCGACACCAGGTATATTGTACACCGTTTCTGTGATTACGACTCCACCGATCAGATATGCGAAGCCAAGGCCGATCACTGTAAGGATTGGGACACCCGCATTCTTCAGAGCGTGGTGGAAAAGTAGGGAAAATGACGAGGCACCCTTTGCGGCGGCCGTTCGCATATAGTCTTCTGACAAAACTTCAAGCATGCTCGCCCGCGTTATCCGTGCGATGAGAGCTATATAGCCAAAGCTCAAAGTCACGGCCGGCAAGATCAAGTGCACAAACCAGGCCGAGAGGCCGTGGTCTATCGGTTGGTATCCTTGGACTGGTAACAAATGAGCGCTGATAGCGAACCAGTATATAAGAAAATAGCCGATAACAAACGCCGGGACAGAGAAGCCAACTGCTGCGAAGGCCGTAAGGACGCGATCAACGATGCCGCCAGTTCGCCATGCGGCAAGTACGCCAAAAGTAACTCCAATCGTGGCCGAAAAAACTAGCGTCAAGATCGAGAGGGATATCGTCGGCTCCAACCGCTGTGAGATCAGGTGGAGAACCGGTCGACCAGCAAAAATTGATGTTCCGAAATCCCCGCCAAGAATGGCCAGCGCCCAACGTACGAACTGGGCTGGTAGCGGGTCGTCTAAGCCGAGCTTCTCGCGAATGCCAGCGATCATCTGTGGGGTCGCCGTGTCGCCGGCAATGATGGATGCTGGGTCACCAGGCGCGAGCCTGAGAAGCAGAAAAACGAAGATTCCGACCATCGCCATGACGGCGATGGTCGAGACCATCCTACGCAACATATAAGTGGCCATTGCGAGCTTTAGCCCTTCTGCATGTTCCACATTGGAAGCAGCTGCGGCATTCCAATGAGACCTCTGAGCGTCTTGCGGCGGGCAATCGGCGAGACTATCTGGCCCAGTCTTACATCGCCCACAAAATCCCACCACGCCCACTGCATCTTGTGGGCCAGCAACTTGCGGTCGTCGAGTGTTTCCGCATCGGCCCATTGCGCTCGGAGAGCTTCATATTCGGTGTTGTGCGGCCAACCGAACCAGGCTTTTTCGCCCGCGGCAGTCAGGAAAGGCGCAGCAATGGGATCGCTTTGCACGTAATCGGCGTCGCTCGTGATGAAGATACTCCAGCCACCCTTCTCAACTGAGCCCCTGTTCGCGCGACGAGCGGCAATTCCGCCCCAGTCGCTTGGGGCAAGCTCAGCATTAACGCCGATCTTATGCAGAGTGGCCGCGAGAAGCTGTGCGGCGTCTCTGACCGCCGGCCAGTCCGCGGGTTGGAGAATGGTGACCCTATCGCCGGCATATCCAGCCTCCTTGAAGAGCTGTTTGGCCTTTTCTACGTCACCACCCTTCTTGTACCATTCAGTATTTTCATGATTTGAGTATGGGGTACTATTTCCAAAGATAGTAGTGAGGGTGCGCCTGTATTTTGGATCGGGACACATAACTCGCAGGAACGCCTCCTGGTCGACTAGGTAAAGCATCGCTTGCCGCGCCTTCGCGTTATCGAACGGCTTCTGCAGACAGTTCATCCGCAGACACATGTCGTTGCCTCCCTTGTCGAGCACTTCGAGTGCAAGGCTGGGATCGCCTTCAATCATTGGGTAAAGATCGGCCGGTGGTGCCTTTAGCAAATCGACCTCTCCCGCTTGGAGGGCGGCAAAGGCAGTCTGCTCATCGGCGATATTGTCCCAAATGACGCGCTCGACCTTAACGGTTTTACCGCCGGCGAAGCCATCGGCTGCCTCACTGCGGGGAACATATTCTTCATTGCGGTCGTAGGTAAAGCTCGCGCCGGGCTTAGCGAGAGACTCATTGAACCTGAACGGCCCGGATCCGATGTTCGCGATCACTTGCTCCGTTGCAGGATGATTCGCATCCTTCTCACGCATAATGAACAAGCATGGCTCGGACACTTTCGCCAGCTGATCGATTAACAACCCGTACGGCTCCCTGAGAGTGATCGCGAAAGTCATGTTGTCCTTCTTCGAGATATCCTTGGTCCGCTCCATAAGCAGTTGGCCGCCGGAGTCCACTTGGCCCCAGCGACGGATCGAGGCGACACAGTCTGCCGCGTTGACCGGGGTGCCATCGTGCCAGCCAAGTCCATCCCGGAGTTCGAAAGTATAGGTTTTCCTGTCTTCGGAAACGCCCCACTTTCCCACCATTTGCGGTTGCGGCACAAATCGGGAGTCGAGCGAAAACAGCGTATCGTAGACGGCAAGACCATGGTTGGCAGTGATGTCGGTCGTCGTGAAGATTGGGTCAAAGATGGTGAGACTACCCATCACCATGCGAACCGTCCCCGCGGCGGTCCGCGCCGTTCCCGCACGCAGGACCGACGGATTTGATACAGCGGCTCCGGCAGCCAAACCCACTTTGATGAGGTCGCGTCGAGAGATTGTCACGTTTCGTGTCCCGCCTAAATCAGCCACGCAGCTAATCCACGCCCAGTTTTCCGGATGAAATCGGTTCACGCGTTCAACTAAAGAACTGCGCGAAACTTTCCGCTACATTCGCGTCTGCGCGATTGCTAGCACGGAACCGCTCGCGCAGGCTCGCATTGGAGGCGCAACCGCTTCTCGCCCTGGCCAGAGGTGCTCGATTGTCGCCAAATCGCGTAGCCGACCCTCATTGAGGGCGCACTACGATCGGCTGGAATGACAGCACAGCCGCTCCAATAGGAGCCGGCACGAAATGAGCTTGTTCAGCGGGCCGCGCGTTTGCGTCGGACCCCACCGAGGCTCGCAGCCAACAGAGCATTGTTCCCAAGCGCACCCCAGCAAATTCCAGTCAATCAGGACTCGGGGCGTACATGCCCACGGCATCTGCAGTTCAGGCACATTGTTATCTCCTTGGCGCTCCCTAGCCGTCTCGTGGCCCTTGATCATGCGAAACTTCCGGCTCTTGCTGAGAATCCTACTTGGTTCCTGATGCAGAATTCATCTGATTTGGGCCTCGGGTGGTCGAAATTCTGCGCCGCTCGTGTCTCTTGAGCGGATTCGCGTCGATCGCGTCCGCGTCGGCTTGGGTAACATCGCCTTAGTACACTCTGATCGCTCGCCAAGCGCCACGCCGAGATGACCCACGAGCTGACGGGCTCTCAAACGACCCCGGCGGAATTCTCGGTGCCAATGTCTCCGCGCGATTAGAGTAATCCCTTGCGAGTTCCAGAGCGTTGCGTGCTAAGTGGCGGGGTTGAACATCAGACGACGGCGAGCCTGGTCAGGGCTGCGTAGCCGATCTTCCGTTGCGGGCGAGATAACTTCCGGGGGTACTATTTCAGTGACGAGTGGCGTGACTGAAAATTGTAGTCCGTGATCTAAGCAGCTATCTTGCCGCGCGAAGTGTCGAGATGGACGAACGGACGGACATGTCCTTGCTTTGGGCCGTAAAATTGCAGGTAAACTGGATGCGTGGACGGAGACGAGAGCTGGTCCCGGTTGTCTGAACAAAATCTCCGCGTCGATAAGTGGAGCGTCTGCCGGGGTTAGGCCGCCATGCGGATTGGCGGCTGGTTGAAGTAGGCTTGATCCGGTGTGCTGCCGTCAAGGCTCGAGTGTGGACGTCGGCCGTTGTAGAAGTCGAGATAGCGGCCAATCGAAGCTCGCGCCTCGCCGACCGTTTCGTAAGCTCGCAGATAGACCTCTTCATATTTGACGCTGCGCCACAGCCGTTCGACGAACACATTGTCCCGCCAAGCCCCTTTGCCGTCCATGCTGATGGCGATGGCTTGGTTGGTGAGCAGGCCCGTGAAGGCCGCGCCAGTGAACTGCGAGCCCTGATCCGTGTTGAAGATTTCGGGCTTGCCGTGACGCGCCAAAGCATCCTCCAGGGTCTCGACGCAGAAGGCCGCCTCCATCGTGATCGACAACCGCCACGAGAGAACCCGGCGGGTTGCCCAATCCAGCACGACAGCGAGATACACGAAGCCGCGCGCCATCGGGATATACGTGATGTCCATCGCCCAGACCTGGTTCGGCCGTGTGATCTCCATGCCGCGCAGCAGATACGGATAGATCTTGTGACCGGGCTCTGACTTGGTCGTGCGCGGACGGCGATAGAGCGCCTCTATCCCCATCCGCCGCATCAGCGTCTTCACATGCCGGCGGCCGACCTTGCACCCCTCGGCAGCCAGCAGGCCGCGCAACATACGCGAACCGGCGAAGGGATACTCCAGATGCAACCGATCGAGCCGTTGCATAATCGCGAGGTCGGCGGAGGGCACCGGACGCGGCAGGTAATAGACGCTGCCACGGCTGATGTTCAGAGCTTCCGCTTGCCTAGTGATCGACAGATCGTGCTCACGGTCGATCATCGCTTTGCGCTCAGCAACCCCGCCTTGGTGAGCGCTCCTTCTAAAAAATCGTTCTCCAGCGTCAGCTCTCCGATCTTGGCGTGCAACGACTTCACGTCGATGGCCGGCCCGGCAGATGCCGCGGGACCTGCCCCGAAAACGTCAGAGGCACCGCCCTCCAGTTGGGCCTTCCACGCCGTGATCTGATTGGGGTGGACATCAAAGTGCTCGGCCAACTGCGCCAGCGTTCGATCGCCCTTGATGGCGGCCAGCGCTACTTTCGCCTTGAAGGCCGGGGAATGGGTTCGGCGGGATCGTCTGCTCATCGTCGCTCCTGTCTGCGGCAACTATCGCCGCATTCAGGCAGAAACTCCACTTATCGCGATGTTCAGATTTCTGAGACCAGCTGTACGACCATTGCCGGCGTGCACGCGAACTCACGTCAACCTCCGAGTGCGGCGGCTGCGGCAATCCCCGGACGGCAAGTTGAACAAGAGGCGATCTAAGCTATCGAACGATGGCTTCGCTGCCTGCGTGAGTTCAGGAAGCCAGCACCGTCTCGACCAAGTTGACCCAATAGCCGATGCCATAAGGGAGGGCCTCGTCATTGAAATCGTACGCCGGGTGGTGCACACCCGCGGTCGCTCCATTGCCAAGAAAAATCATAGAACCCGGCCGCGCCTCGAGCATATAGGCGAAATCCTCCGCTGCCATCCCCGGGCTAATCTTGTCGTCCACGGAAGCGGGCCCCACGAGACTACGTGCCGCGCTGATCGCTAGGTTAGTCTCCTGGATGTGATTGAAGGTCACCGGGACCGACCGACGGTACTTGAACTCGATATCTGCGCCAAATCCCCGCGCGATGCCCTGGGCGGCTGTCATGATCTGCCGTTCGGCGAACTCTCTCAGGTCAGGGACGTGGGTTCTGACCGTGCCAGCCATTTCGACTTGATCAGCGATGATGTTGTAAGCATTGGCAGCATTCAATTTTGTCACAGAGATCACAAGCGAATCGAGTGGGTTGATTTTGCGTGAAACCAGAGTTTGAATGCCGACAATGATCTGTGCCGCAATCACGACCGGATCGATGGTTTCATGCGGCTTAGCCGCATGGCCGCCCCGGCCTCTTACGATAATGTCGAAGTCGTCCTGCGAAGCCATGATAGGCCCATCGCAAATGCAGAATTTGCCGACCTCCGTGCCCGGGGCGTTGTGCATCCCAAAGACCTTGGAGATATTGAAGCGGTCCATGATTCCTTCCTGGACCATTCTAAGGCCGCCAGACGGAAGTTCGACTTCTTCCGCCGGCTGAAAGATCAAACCAACGCAGCCCTTAAAGTTGCGCGTACTGGCAAGGTATTTCGCGGCACCCAACAACATGGCCGTATGACCATCGTGGCCGCAGGCGTGCATTTTACCCGGTGCTTTCGACGACCACGGCTTGTTTGAGGCCTCAAGGATCGGCAAGGCGTCCATGTCCGCCCTTAGTGCGATGGTGGGGCCGTCTCCGCCCTTTCCCTGAATCAAGGCGACGATACCGGTTTCAGCTATCCCCGTTTCGATGTGATTGATTCCGAACGAGGCCAGCTTATCGGCCACGAATCTCGCCGTGTTGTGTACCTGAAAGCCGAGCTCGGGATTCTGGTGAAGATAGTGGCGCCACGCCCTTGCTTCACGCTGTAGCTCCAGAAAAGTGTCTACGCAGTGCATATTGGGCCCCAACTTGCGCCTGGTGCAGTGACAAAGTGGCCGCGCAAAACAAGATTACTGCGCGGCAAAGTGACCGTGGGTGTCGCATTCTCAATAACTTGCCATTTCGGCGAACATAATGAGTGGTATTCGACGTCCATCGGTCCTGACAACGTTAGATCGAGGGTTGAGTGTTTGTACCGCATTTCTTCGATGATCCTGCAGCATCGCTACGCTTCGTCATCTTAAAACGCAGAAATTCGGCCAGGCGGCGCCGCTACAGCACCATGATCGGACTTTTTGGCGCCGTGCTGTAGCGGCGAACCTTGTCACGGAAACCAGCTCGTTGATCAGCCGTTCACCTTCAGCACGATGCAGCCCAGCTAATCTTGATGTGCCTGATGCGTCCCTTTCAGTCGCGTTTCTCCTCGTCGATAGTATTTTCGACGCGAACATGCACGCCGTCGAAAACCACCTCGCAAATGTCATGCCGACCGTCGATCGACTCAATTCGACGCACGATGACCCCGGCGACGTATATCGATCAGGAGGAACGAGACGCAAGGCGGCTTCTTTGTCTCCGGATCAGGTGTATGCCGCGCGGTAACCAGGGAGATAGTGCGACATCACCCACGATGTGGCGCATAGGCGAAGTAGGAATGAAGATCCAATCGGCCAATTGCGCACTGCTCGTCAATGACAATGTATTGCCGTGACGCACAGCGCACCTTGAGAAGGCGAGAGCCACTCCGGCCTCCTACACGCCTTGGCACGAACACAATCGAGTGTGTCTAGGAGACAGCTTCGCTCTTCGAGAGCGCCGAACGTCTAGATGACCGGCTCCACTAAAGTCAGGGCGCCGGTGGAATTACCTGTTGGGGAGCTCCGATGATAGCATTCGATACAATCCGGAGGCAGCTCCATTGCGTGCATAAGTCACCAAGCCGTCGCACACGCGGGCCGCCTAAACTTGCAACGATGCCGCCCGTAGAAAACAAACCGAGCTATCGGGGGTACTTTAGACATTATCATCGGCTCTTGCTCCAACCCATCTTCCGCGAATTGGGAGGCGCCACAAGACCGCCGCGCGAAAGCGTCGGCTAGAAAGCGTCCGCTTAGACTGAATATGAAAGGCCTCCGGCGGGCATGCCGGAGGCCTTCTTGGAGGTGTAACTTAGATCATAGAGCCGGTTCGTTCCTCCTTCTGCTCGTTTTACGAAACTACCAGACGCGCTGAGCGCGGAGCAGCAGCGTGAGAGCGCCCTGGTCCTTCAGCTCATACGTGGTACCCGGTTTGGCGATGCTTGACTGCGTCGGCAGTGTCACCGTGCTTCCGCTCGCGTACTTCTGGTCGAGCATCGTGTACGCAAGCTCGGCCGAGAAGGTCAGGCCTTTCACTGGGGTCCAACCCGTCCTCGTACCAATAATGGCGTAATTGAAATCGGGGTTGCAGCCTCCAGCCCCAGTCGAGAGCGCGATGTTTGCGACTACCGCGCCGCAGATGTAGCCCTTGGTCGTGTTGTTGTAACGCACCGCGGCCCATGAACCGAAGATGCTACTCACCCAGCGGGGATCCCAGTTGTGAGAATAGCCACCCGCGAAGCCATAGGTCGTCGTCAATTGCTGGCCCGAGCCCGTCACGAACACCGAGTCGGACACGCCAGCGAGAGCGACGCTCTGGTAGGCACCAGCGAGACCTGTGCTTCCGTACATGGCGAAACTCGGTGCCGCCGTATAGTCGTGGAAATTGTAACGGCTCGCACCACTCGTATAGACAGCTGACATGTTGATCGTATCGCCGGCACCGGTCGGGATGTTTTTGATCGACAATCCCAGCTGACCAGCCCAGCCCCACTTGTCATCCGGGTGGCCGGTGAGCTCGGTTCCACCATAGTAGGCAGCATGATTGTTATGCGCCGCGAACGACCCTTGAAAAAGACCCCAAGCCTGGTCAAAACGAATCTGGGCGACGAAATCTGGAGCTCGCGAGCCACCGAAGTCGTTGGCGCCGTACGCACCAGCAGCAAGTCCTGCTGGCGTCGCTGCGCTCACGTTCCAGATGGCGAGTTGGTCACGAGAGACCTGATCCTCTGCCGACAAGCTCGCGGTTATGCCTTGTCCGAAGTCGAACGTGTAAGCAAACTGGACCACCGGGTCCCAACCACCTGCGCCCATCAACTCGAAGGAGTTCGCGGGATACTGGTTCCAAGGCGTGCTGAACTGCGAAAACGCCTTACCGAATGTGAAGCCGGCGAACTGGATGAAGGCATGGTAGAGACCGGGAGTGCCAGCCGCGACCTGAGAGCCCACTGATGACGTATACGTCGTCCCGCCAGCGCCATTACCGCTATAGGGACCTGTCGTATAAGTCCACGCTCCTTCAAAGTATGTGCGGAGCAAGCCGTATTCGGTCGCGGTGCGAGTGTCGATATTGAGACCTTCACGAACGCGCGCACTATAATAGTCACTTAAGCGGTTGTTAGCACCACCCACGCCACTGTCCGGCCCGAGATAGTGATAGCTAGTATTCAGCGCGACTTCAGCGCGCAGGTAGCCGCTCAATTTGATGCATGTGTCAGTCCCCGGGATGTAGTAGAACCCGGCGCCGTACAAGGAGCAAATCTTGATGTATTCGATCGCCTTGGCCTTGACGGGGAGATCGGCCGCCTGCGCTCCGCCCATAACGATCAGACCCGCCGCTGAACCAAGAAAGAGGCTCTTCGCCATCTTCATAAAAAACCCTCCAGTTGTTTAACCCAAGAATGGCTGTCTCGTTTTCGAGGAGAGCAGCCACCTTCGCCCCCAATCATTCACGACCTACAGGGCCTTCTTCGAACACCACTGACGAATTGAACCAGTGACGTCGCGCTGCGGACCATTCCGCCGCTCGCGTGGATACGTTGACAGATTGCGTTAGTTACCGGCGTGAAAACTTCGTACGGAACGGACGAACGCAGGCGTGCGTTGGGTTAGCGTGTTCCAAGCGCGTCACAATCGCACGATGTGTACTGAGGCAGCTAGTCAACGTACGTTTCGTACGCACTCGATGATAATCTGGCGTGCTGAACCGCGATTGCACTCAGTGTGTCACGCATTTGCTACGGCCAGGCATTTGGGAAAAAGCTCATGCAAGAGCTGCACACAGCGGCGCGAGGTGGAGTAGCGACCTCCAGTGCGTCACCGCCGATACTCTTTCGTCATTGATGCGAACAGGCGCATGTGCGGCGCCACGCGCTGGCCGAAGAGCGAAGACGGCGTGGTGCGGTGGTCAGCGGCGCAATTGCCGGCGCTGCTGGAAGCGCTCTACATGCGGGGGGTGTCCATGAGGCGCGGGAGACGGCAAGGCCAACGCAGCCCAATTAGTTGTTGGCGAGCACTGCTGCGAAGAGAAGTACTCGTCCGAGGACGGCCGTCTTGCGAGTTCATCCGGTCTGTAGCTGACTGTCGGTATGGATATCCTTACTGATAGTCGCCAAGTGCGTCGCCTTGAAATTGTGGAGACTGGTCGGCGTCGGCGCTGGTCGGCTGCCGAGAAGCTGCGGATTGTCGAGGAAAGTTTTTTGGGTCCGCGGCTGGTGTCGGCGACAGCACGGCATCATGGGCTTTCGAAACAGCTTCTGTTTTCGTGGCGCAAGGCCTATCGCGAAGGACAGCTTGGCGGCTGTCAGGTAGGTGGATTTGTGCCGGCCCGGATTGTGTCGGAGGTCCAGTCGACGACGGAGCGTGCGGCACCGGCGGCGACTGGCACTCTGGAAGTGGTGACCGCGAATGGCCGACGCGTGATCGTGGATCGCAACGTCGATGTCGCGGTTTTGCTACGGATCATGCGAGGGCTGGAGACACTACGGTGATCCCGATCCCGACGGGCGTGCGAGTGTGGCTGGCGACGGGCCATACCGACATGCGGTGTGGCTTTCCGAGCCTGGCTCTGCGCGTGCAGGAAGTGCTCAAGCGCGACGCCATGGGCGGCGGTCTTTTCTGCTTCAGGGGCAAACGCGGCGATCTTTTGAAGGTCATTTGGCACGATGGCCAGGGAGCATGCCTGTTTACCAAAAGACTCGAGAGAGGAAGGGTTATCTGGCCATCGGTTGCCGGTGAATCGGTAACGATCTCTCCGGCGCAGTTGAGCTATCTGTTGTCCGGGATCGATTGGCGCAACCCTCAAGAAACCCAGCGTCCGACGCGGGTCGGATAGCCGCTTTTACGGTTTGAATCTGCTGCTTGATCTGATTCAATGGCTTCGTGATATCGAAGCCGGACGATCTTCCATCGGACCTTGTGAGTGCCCTGGCGGCGCTGCAGGCCGAGCGTGAGGCGCGGCTGCGAGCCGAGGCGGTGGCTGCCAGTGCGCGGGCGGAGCTGTCGGACAACGAGGCGCTGATCGCGCATCTCGAGCTGCGGATCGAGAAGCTCAAACGCGAAGTACGGACAGCGCTCCGAGCGCACGGCCCGGCTGATCGAGCAGCTGGAGTTGGAGCTCGAAGAACTCGTCACCACGGCGAGCGAGGATGAGCTTGCCGCGCAGGCCGCAGCGGCGAAGACGCAGAGCAAGCCATGGCCGGATGACATCGAACGCGAGCGCGTCGTCATTGAGGCTCCAACGACCTGCGCCTGCTGCGGCGGATCGCGGCTGGCGAAGATCGGTGAGGATGTGACCAAGACGCTGGAGGAGATCCCGCGCCGCTTCAAGCTGATCGAGAGGTACGCGAGAAGTTCACCTGCCGCGATTGCGAGAAGATCAGCCAGCCGCCCGCGCCGTTCCATGCCACGCCGCGCGGCTTCATCGGCCCACAATTGCTGGCGACGATCCTGTTCGACAAGTTCGGCATGCATATCCCGCTCAACCGCCAGAGTGCGCGCTTCAAGTGCGAGGGGATCGACCTGCCGTTGTCGACGCTGGCCGACCAGGTCGGCCACGTGACCTTCGCCGTCATGCCGCTCTTCCACTTGATCGAACGCCATGTGCTCGCGGCCGAGCGCCTTCATGGCGATGACACCACCATCCGTATCCTGGCGAAGGGCAAGTGCACGACCGGGCGGATCTGGACTTATGTGCGGGCTGACCGGCCCTTCGCCGGGCCTGCGCCGCCGGCGGCGGTCTATTACGCTTCGAGCGACCGACGAGGCGAGCATCCCCAGAAGCATCTGGCCGCCTTCGCCGGTATCCTGCAAGCCGATTGCTACAACGGCTTCGAGCCGCTGTTCGACCCGCAGAGGAAGGTGCTGCCGATTACGCCGGCGTTTTGCTTTGCCCATGCGCGGCGGGGCTTCTTCGAGCTGGCTGACATCGAGAAAAATGCTCGGGAAGGTAAGAAGGGCAAACCGGTCTCTCCGATCGCGCTGGAGGCGGTCAGACGCCTCGATGCGTTGTTCGAGATCGAGCGCGCCATCAACGGCCGCGGCGCCGACGAGCGGCGCGCCGTGCGCCAGGAAAAGAGCAAGCCGCTTCTCGAGGACATGCACGCCTGGTTGCTGCGTGAGCGCGAAACCCTCTCGCGCTCCTCCGAGGTCCTGAAGTCTATGAATTCCATGCTCAGGCGCTGGGACGACTTCGCCCGCTTCCTCGACGATGGCAGGATCTGCTTGACCAACAATTGCGCTGAGCGCGTATTGAGAGGCATCGCCTTGGGAAGGCGCAACTGGACCTTCGCCGGCAGCCAGCGCGGCGCCGACCGTGCCGCCATCATGCTGACGATGATCACGACCTGTCGCCTCAACGACGTCGATCCCAAGGCCTGGCTCGCCGACATTCTCGCCCGTATCGCCGATCTTCCTGCGTCGCGTCTGCACGAACTGCTGCCGTGGGAATGGAAGCTCCTGCGCCAAGGCGACACGCCCGCCGATCAGCAGGCCGCCTGATCTTCAAGCAACACCATCATAGAGCTCGCCGTGCCCGCGCGCATGCGTCAATCAGGCGGTCTTCGTCGTATGCGTACGAAGAGAATCAGGACGGTCGAGATCGTTGTAAAATTCCGGCGAATATGAACCGATTTGTTGGTGCCGAACGACGTCCTGGCTGACGACCTTCGGACGCTGACGGCAATGCTGCTTGCCGAGTGGTCTGCCGCAGCATTTGCCGAGGATCGAGATTGTCGTCGATATCGACGAGAGGACATGCCCCTGTTGCAAAGGCGAACTGTATCGGATCGGCGAGGACAGAAGCGGGCGGCTGGACATCGTGCCCGCGCAGTTTCGGGTGCTCGTCACGCGCCGGCTCAAATACGCATGCCGATCGTGCGGAGACGGTGTCGTGCAGGCGCCTGCTCCGGCGTGGCTGACCGAGGGTGGATTGTCGACCGAGGCCGCCATCGCGCAGTGCTGGTATCAAAATATGCCGTTGATTTAATGCTGTACCGGCAGGCCGAGATTTGCGCCCGCTAAGGCATCGATTTCGATCGTTCGACGCAGGCGGACTGGTCGGCCCTGCCCCCTTGCACTTGCGCCCGCTGCACGAGCCCTACTCGGAAACCTCCGGCAAAGTGCAAAACTGTTTGCCGACTAGACGGCGATCCCGGTGCTCGATCCCGGCCCAGGCCACACCAAAACCGGGCAGCTCTGGGCGTATGTCGCTGACGACCGGCCGTGGGGCGGTGCGGATCCGCCGAGCGTCGTCTATGTCTATCGACCTGACGGCAAGGCTGAGCGTCCGTCGCCCTTCTCGATGGCTTCAAGTGGATCATGCAGGTCGACGGCTGTGCCGGCTAGCCGAGCCCGGCGATGTCCAGCTTGCGTTGTGCGGGGCGCAGATGCGGCGCAACTCTATGAACTCGCCACCCCTGGCCCAGCGACTATTGCGAGCGAGGCGTTCAAGCGCATTACCGACGTTTACGGCATCGAGAAGGACATCCTTGGCCGTAGCGCCAACGAGCAGCGCCTCATCAAGCATCAAGCAGCAGAAAAGCCAGCCACTCGCCAATGTATTCGAGCACTGGCTGCGCCCAAAGCACGGTCTGATAAGCCAGAAGGGCAAGCTTGCGTAGGACATGCGTTATCCCCTCTCGCGCTAGGAGGATCTGGCGCACTTCATCCATGATGGCCGGATCGAGCTCGACAACAATGTCGTGGAACGCGCCATCCGTCCAATTGCGCTCAATTGGAAAGATGCGCCGTTCGCGGGCTGCCGCGGTGGAGCCGAGCATTGGGCCGCCATCGCGTCTCTGATCGAAATCTGCAAGCTGAACGATGTCGACCCGCTCGCTTACGTCAGCGACTTCCTCACTAGAACCGTCAGCAGCTATCGCAGCAGCGAGATCGACCAGCTGCTTCCGTGAGCCCTTAAACGTCAAGACCTCAGGGTCGTGGCCTGAAAACGACGCTTACGATGTGACCGGCTGCGAGCGTCTTCAAGTGGACGAAGACGACAGGTGCAATGAGCGGCCCGCCAGGAGTCGCTGAGTGGTAGAACAATCGTCCTTCGGAGTGGTGCCGCTGTCGAATCGATCCAGCCGTTGGGCTATTGTCAGTGGAGAGAAATGCCAATCATTATGCGCCCGTGCTGCAGAGCGCGTACATATCGGGGCGACACGGGATGGCACGTCTGCGCCAAATACGTCTGGATCAGAGTCGCGCAGTTCGATGGCAATGATCTGTCAGAACGCGCGCTCGGAGCGTATCTGCTGCCTCGGATCATTGCGAACCGTATTTGCTCGTGTTGGACTTAGCGAGCTGTTGAAGTCTATCAAAAATCCCTGAAGTCTGGGCTTGAGTACAAGTTGCCGTGGTGCACACTATGAACCGCCCCGGGTTTGCCGGAGGCTCCAACTCCTGAGAGGATGGAGCCATGACGAGCAAGACGACAAACAAGTTCTCACCCGAGGTCCGGACCCGAGCGGTTCGGATGGTTCTGGATCACGCCAGCGAGCACCCGTCACGCTGGGCGGCAGTGATGTCGATCGCGGCCAAGATCGGCTGCACGCCGCAGACGCTGCATGACTGGGTCAAGAAGGCCGAGATCGATAGTGGGCAGCGGGCCGGCGTTCCGACCGACACGGCCGAGAGGCTGAAGGCGCTCGAACGAGAGAACCGCGAGCTTCGGCAGGCCAATGAGATCCTGCGCAAAGCAAGCGCCTATTTTGCGATGGCGGAGCTCGACCGCCGGTCCAAGCCATGATCGCCTTTATCGAGGATCATTGTGGGGCGCATGGGGTCGAGCCGATCTGCAAGGTGCTGCCGATCGCCCCCTCGACCTATCACTCCCATGTGGCCAAGCGGCGCGATCCCGCCAAGCTGTCGGCGCGCGCCAGGCAGGACGCCGCGCTGAAGATCGAGGTCCGGCGCGTCTTCGATCAGAACTTCGGCGTGTACGGCGTGCGCAAGGTCTGGCGGCAGCTCAAGCGTGAAGGGTTCGATGTTGCCCGTTGTACCGTGGCGCGACTGATGCGGGACATGGGCCTACAAGGGGTCATCCGCGGCAAGCCCGTCACGACCACGATCAGCGACAAGGCCGCGCCATGCCCGCTGGATCACGTCAACCGCCAGTTCAAGGCGCCGAGGCCGAACGTCCTCTGGCTCTCCGACTTCACCTATGTCGCGACCTGGACCGGCTTCGTCTACGTCGCCTTCGTCATCGACGCCTATGCCCGCAGGATCCTGGGCTGGCGAGCCTCGCGCACGGCGCATGCAGGCTTCGTGCTCGATGCGCTGGAGCAGGCATTGCATGATCGACGGCCGGTCCATCGTGGCGGGCTCGTGCATCATAGCGACAGGGGTAGCCAAGGCGGATTCAAACGGTCGTCGCAACACCAGTTACTTTCACTCATGACAGCAGATCGTCAAGCGCCTCCGCCGGCGTTTTCCAGCCTAGTGTCTTTCTCGGTCGGGCATTGAGAGCCGCTGCCACAGCGGATATCTCCTCGGCGCTGTGGATGCTCAGGTCTGTGCCTTTCGGGAAGTACTGCCGCAGCAACCCGTTGGTGTTCTCGTTAGTGCCGCGCTGCCAAGGGCTTTGCGGGTCGCAGAAGTAGACCTGGATACCCGCATCGATCTTGAGACGATCGTGCTGAGCCATTTCGGCCCCCTGATCCCAGGTTAGCGAGCGACGCAGCTCTTCAGGTAAGGTGATGACGGTGCGCGTGATCGCGTCGCGCACGGCTTCAGCCCCGTGTCCCGCAAGGGCTGGTCCGTTCTTCACGCGCGCAGCTTCGCCATGTCCCGCCAACCGGGGAAGGTGCAATAGCATCGTGAAGCGCGTCGTGCGCTCGACCAGCGTGCCGATTGCCGAGCTGCCAACACCGAGGATGAGGTCTCCCTCCCAATGCCCCGGCACTGCTCGATCGGCAGCTTCAGCAGGACGTTCACTGATCATGATCTCCGGGGAGACAAAGCCCTTGCCTCGCCTGCGTACGCGCGCTCTGGGCATCCGTAATACACGCCCTGTTCGCAAGCAGGCCGTCAGCTCGCGGCGTAGCGCGCCGCGGCCCTGAACGAAGAGAGCTTGATAGATAGCTTCGTGGCTGATGCGCATCGTCTTGTCGTCCGGGAAGTCGATCGGCAAGCGTCGGGCAATCTGCTCAGGGCTCCAGGCTTTGGCCCATCGCCGATCCTTGCGCGGGCCATGCCGGCGCCCCTTCCACGGAACGGAGGGACCAGGAACGGGAGCGCCGGTCGGGGCTACGACGCCGCCAGCAAGTCTCTCCTCCACATAAGTGCGCAAGGTTGCATTGAGCGCAAGCTTGGTCGGCTTGGGCCGGCGAGCGGATCGATCCGCATGCCATTGGGCAGTTGTTGCCCGATACTCCAACCCGCCGCCGCGGGTGGCCGCGTTGCGCCGCAGTTCACGGGAGACTGTCGAAGCAGCCCGCCCCAGGCGACGTCCAATCTCCTGTATGGAATGGCCCTGCACCTTGAGAAGTGCGATCTCCTCGCGCTCATTCAACGAGAGATACCGCCCGGAGAGAGCCTTTGCCGAAGATCTGAACATCGCTGGTGGCATGCCGCCCGCCTTTCGGAATAATCTGCTTCCGACAGGTTGTGACAATCCGGCTTCGAGTGCAGCATCTTCGCTGCTTAACCCAGCGGCAATCGCCCGCCAAAACTTATTCTGTTCATCGCGCCCGGCAACAGAGGGCCGTCCTGGCGACGGCAATGGGGCTCGTCCTGACCGCTCCGATCTGCGCCTTACAACGTTCATCGCAACCTCCAAACTCCGAGTGTTGCGACGACCGTTTGAATCCGCCCAATATGTATCCATTAAATACACCGAGCGCCTGGCCGAAGCCGGCGTGGAGCCCTCTGTCGGCAGCGTCGGAGATTCTTACGACAATGCTCTCGCCGAAACGATCAATGGACTTTACAAGGCGGAGGTGATCCATCGGCGTGGACCGTGGCGGAACTTCGAGGCCGTCGAGTTCGCGACCCTCGAATGGGTCGACTGGTTCAACAACCGAAGGCTCCTCGAGCCCATCGGCAACATCCCGCCGGCCGAAGCCGAGCAACGCTACTACGCCATGCTGGAACACCCTGCCATGGGCGGCATAACTTAAACCAAATGGCCTCCGGCAAACCCGGAGCGGTTCACTACTCCGCTTGCCACGGCTCCTGCCCTTGAATGAGCCGGCACAAAGAGCGGTTGACGTGGCGAACTGTGGCTGGCGAGTCGTCGCGCAAAAGACTCGGTTACGATCGCATTACAAAGAGGTGAGGCGGGAGTCCAAGCGACCGCACGCGCCGTCGAGAGCTGATATGCCGGGGTCAGTGTGGGCATACGCTCCGGCAATGAGCCTGTAACAACTGCATGCTTTTTGCTCGAGGCGCTGACGATCCCCAATGTGCAACACGCCACGCGTCTTGTGAATCAATCCTTGCTGTTCAAATCGGATTAGCGTTTCCGTTACTCCAGCGCGGCGCAACCCCAACATGGAAGAGAGGTAGTCATGTGTAATTGGAAGGACATCAGCATCGAGGGCGTCGCTCCCCAGACAGAGCCAGGACGCCACCCGTTGTTCGCGGTCGTGGCGAACGCCGCACAAGAGCCGGTCTGAGCGCAATGCAAGTTGAACGCTTGAGCATACTGAAGTAGACATTCTTGGATATCGGAGCACTCTGGCATAATGCGCCTCAGATCCTCGACAAGGATCCTGTGCGCACTCCCAGGAAAGAGCACAACGCATTGGTGGGTCGCAAGCTGCCCGCCCGACAAGAGCCAAGCGCCGACCGCACCTTGATGGCCTATTAGGGCGGTTTCCAGAATGCATCCCGCTGCGACGATCCTGAGGGAGACGAGGCCAGACTCGATGAAATAGATGTGCTCGAGGCGCCGTTTTGGTTCTTGCAGCACCATACGTTCTTTGAGGACAATTGGTTCAAGGAACTCGCCTATTGCCGCAAGCTCCTGAAGAGAAATGCTCGTGAGAATCGCGTTCTTGACGAAAGGCCGCCTGCTGGCACGTACTGCGTCAGGCCGGTGAGGCATGCGAGATGACTCCGGTGCGCGCTTGAGAGCTGCAGCTTCGGAGCTGTCGCGCCCGTTGAGGACGGATAGGAAATGTTCGGTCATTCTGCGGTCCGTCTCTTGGCGATTAAGAACTCGTAACAACAAACCCTCTTGGCCTCACGAACTATTGATTCAAATGCTAGCAGGGGGCAAACATCATTTTGTGCAAACAGTGGCAGGGTGGCGACCGGATCCTGCGTTGCAGCTCGCTCACTTGATGTATTCCAGCGCACATCATTTCCGCATATCAGTATTCTACTGTGCACGTGACAGTTGTTGCGACCCACCCTGCTCGTCCCGTTGCGCCGAGTTCAGGCGGCTAGCTCCTGCGCCGTTCACCCGGTGAGCTATGGGAGAATCTGTCGTTTGCCTTCGCACGTCTCAAGCGATGATTTGTTTCTACGTTGCCCAATCTAAGTTGTAGGGATTAGCTGCGCAAATGGCCGATTAAGATGCAACTAGACTGGCAGAGCCCACGGGGGTTGTCCCGGGTTCTGTTGAATTTCTGAAGAGGTCGGCGTTGCCCACCTTGAGCCGGTAGGCTCGGGGTGCTGATTCCACAAGGAGAGCAACGCCATGACGAGAGATATCACACCGGCTGGTTCGCCGGCGACCGGGGCTGTGGACGAGGCGTTTGCAGAAGTGCGGGCAAGCTTCGATCGGTTCTGCCTTGCGGCAGGGATCGAGGCGCTCGGCACGATGATGGAGGCGGATGTGACGGCGGCCTGCGGGCCGCGCCACGGTCGCGATGCGGCGCGGCGGGCGCACCGTTGGGGCCGAACGCGGGGCCGGATCGGTTTCCACGGCGGCAAGATCGAGGTCGAGCGCCCGCGGGTCCGGGGCGTGGACGGCCGCGAGGTCACGATCCCGAGCTGGGAAACGGCGGCGCAGGAGGACTGGCTCGGTCGCTGGGCGATGAACCTGATGCTGATCAATGTGTCGACGCGCCGGTTCGGCCGCGCTGTCCGGCTGCCCGAGGGTGACGTGCCGGCACCGCCCGGATCGGGAGTTTCGAAGTCGGCGGCCTCGCGGCGGTTCGTAGCGCTGTCGGCGGCGCGGCTAGCCGACTTCATGGCTGCCGATTTGTCCGCGCTCGACCTTCTGGTGGTCCAAATCGACGGGCTGCATCTCGGCGGCGATCTCGTGCTAGTCGCCGCGATCGGGGTTGATGGCGAAGGCAACAAGCACCCGCTGGCGCTGGTGGAAGGGGCGATCGAGAACGCCGCAACGGTTCAGGCCCTGCTGGACAACCTGGTCTCGCGCGGGCTCGACCCGACCATGCCAAGACTGTTCATCGCCGACGGAGCGAAGGCGTTGTCGAAGGCGATCCGCCGCACCTTCGGTTCGGCCGCTGCGATCCAGCGCTGCCAGATCCACAAGGCGCGCAACATCATGGAACGCCTGCCGAAAGAGCATCATGCGGCCACCCGTCGGGTGCTGCGCCAGGCCTGGGAGCTCGATGACGCCGACAAGGCTGAAAAATTGATCCGCAATCTCGCGCGTCGACTCGACCAGCAATGGCCCGGCGTAGCGGCGAGCATCCTCGAAGGCCTCGACGAAATCCTGACTGTCGTCCGGTTGAAGCTGCCGAAGGAGCTTCGTCGATCGCTCGCCCGTACCAACATCGCCGAGAACATGATGGGCACAATTCGCCGCGTCACGCGCAACGTCAAACGCTGGCGGGATGCCGGCATGGCCTTGCGATGGGTCGCGGCCGGCATGATCGAGGCCAACAAGGGCTTCCGACGATTGAAGGCGCATAAGCAATTGTCGGTTCTGCGTGCGGCCCTTCAAGCTGACCACGATCGCATGATGATCAAGCCCGTTGCCCACGTCACGAGGGCCGCGTAACATTCATTCCGGCAACGTCGGCCCGACGTAGTTCAACGGCGATCGGGACATCTCCGAGCCCACGGTCAGATCGGGATAATCACGAGGGGGTGCTAAAGGCTGCCCCCATCTGCCGTTTGGGAAAGCTCTCGATTGAATTCCGAATCACTGAGCTGCTGCGGGTTTGTTGGACACCGAGGTTAGGTCTTTCATGATGCGGGCGGCGGCGATGAAGCGCCGCCGGGACGCCACGCTTCCTTCATGACGGACGGCTTGGTATGTCGATCCATGCTGCCGACGACTACCTAGGGCTGTCGCCGTGGGTAGAACAAAGTGGAGCTTCGCCCGCTCCGGCGGCCGCGGCCGGCTTACCGTGTCCATCCCACACTCGGGCGCCGCCATGCTCAACGATATCGATCCACTGGCGCTGGCCTACGCGGTGCTCCGGCTAGACAGCTGGTCTCAGAAATCTGAACATCGCGATAAGTGGAGTTTCTGCCTGAATGCGGCGATAGTTGCCGCAGACAGGAGCGACGATGAGCAGACGATCCCGCCGAACCCATTCCCCGGCCTTCAAGGCGAAAGTAGCGCTGGCCGCCATCAAGGGCGATCGAACGCTGGCGCAGTTGGCCGAGCACTTTGATGTCCACCCCAATCAGATCACGGCGTGGAAGGCCCAACTGGAGGGCGGTGCCTCTGACGTTTTCGGGGCAGGTCCCGCGGCATCTGCCGGGCCGGCCATCGACGTGAAGTCGTTGCACGCCAAGATCGGAGAGCTGACGCTGGAGAACGATTTTTTAGAAGGAGCGCTCACCAAGGCGGGGTTGCTGAGCGCAAAGCGATGATCGACCGTGAGCACGATCTGTCGATCACTAGGCAAGCGGAAGCTCTGAACATCAGCCGTGGCAGCGTCTATTACCTGCCGCGTCCGGTGCCCTCCGCCGACCTCGCGATTATGCAACGGCTCGATCGGTTGCATCTGGAGTATCCCTTCGCCGGTTCGCGTATGTTGCGCGGCCTGCTGGCTGCCGAGGGGTGCAAGGTCGGCCGCCGGCATGTGCAGACGCTGATGCGGCGGATGGGGATAGAGGCGCTCTATCGCCGTCCGCGCACGACCAAGTCAGAGCCCGGTCACAAGATCTATCCGTATCTGCTGCGCGGCATGGAGATCACACGGCCGAACCAGGTCTGGGCGATGGACATCACGTATATCCCGATGGCGCGCGGCTTCGTGTATCTCGCTGTCGTGCTGGATTGGGCAACCCGCCGGGTTCTCTCGTGGCGGTTGTCGATCACGATGGAGGCGGCCTTCTGCGTCGAGACCCTGGAGGATGCTTTGGCGCGTCACGGCAAGCCCGAAATCTTCAACACGGATCAGGGCTCGCAGTTCACTGGCGCGGCCTTCACGGGCCTGCTCACCAACCAAGCCATCGCCATCAGCATGGACGGCAAAGGGGCTTGGCGGGACAATGTGTTCGTCGAACGGCTGTGGCGCAGCGTCAAATATGAAGAGGTCTATCTGCGAGCTTACGAAACGGTCGGCGAGGCGCGAGCTTCGATTGGCCGCTATCTCGACTTCTACAACGGCCGACGTCCACACTCGAGCCTTGACGGTGACCTGCCCCTGCCGATTTCCTCCGGTTGAAGTTAGAGTCCGGCCTTCTGAAGGACGGACAGATGAAGCGAGCCAGGTTTACGGAAGAACAGATTATCGGTGTGCTGCGCGAACATGAGGCCGGTGCGAAGGCGGCCGATTTGGCGCGTAAGCACGGCATCTCGGAAGGGACGCTGTACAATTGGAAGGCCAAATTCGGCGGGATGGACGTTTCGGAGGCCAAGCGGCTGCGGCAGCTTGAGGACGAGAACGCCAAGCTGAAGAAGCTACTGGCCGAGCAGATGTTGGATGCCGCCGCGTTGCGCGAGCTTCTGTCAAAAAAATGGTAGGGCCCGTCGCCAAGCGCGAGGCTGTCGCGCATCTGCAGGCCGAACTGGGCCTGTCAGAGCGGCGGGCCTGCTCAATCGTTAGCGCCGACCGCAAGATGATCCGCTATCGGTCGTGCCGGCCGCCGGATACCGAACTGCGCGTCCAATTGCGCGAGCTTGCCAATGCTCGCAGGCGCTTCGGCTATCGCCGGCTGTTCGTCCTGCTGCGCCAACATGGCGAGCCGTCCGGGCTAAACCGAATCTACCGTCTCTATCGGGAGGAAGGCCTCAGCGTCCGCAAGCGCCGGACCCGCCGCCGCGCGGTGGGTGTTCGGGCGCCAATCCTGGTCGAGGCTCGGCCGAATGCCCGTTGGTCGCTGGATTTTGTCCATGACCAGTTCGCCAGTGGTCGCCGCTTCCGGATCCTGAACATCGTCGATGACGTGACCCGGGAATGCCTGGCGGCAATCCCCGACACCTCGCTCCCGGGACGGCGGGTGGCGCGCGAACTGACGGCGCTGATCGCCCGTCGCGGCAAGCCTGGCATGATCGTCTCGGACAACGGCACCGAGTTCACCTGCAACGCCATGCTGACCTGGTCGGAAGACCACCAGATCGCCTGGCACTTCATCGCACCGGGAAAGCCGATGCAGAACGGCTTCTGTGAAAGCTTCAACGGCCGGATGCGCGACGAGCTTCTCAACGAAACTCTGTTCTTAGGCCTCGATCACGCCCGGGCCAGAATTGCCGCTTGGGCCGCCGACTACAACAGCCAACGCCCGCATTCTTCGCTGGGCTACCTGACGCCTGCGGCCTATGCCGCCAACCTCACCGCAACGTGCGACCGGCTGCGCAACCCCGACCAGCTCCGCCGATCGCACGTTGCTCACCCCGCGCCAAACGGCGTAACATCCGCTGAGGCTCTAATCGCCACTGGATGAAACTTCGGAGGCAGGTCACCGAAGGTGTCGGCCACTCGGGAGCGCGGCGATGTTGTCGAACGGCGAGCGTTTAGGCGGTCGCTCATCTTATGGTGCCCTAGATAGCGCCTCCAACGCCCGACATCGGTTCAATTGCCGCGATAGATAGGCAAGCGCGGTATCGACGGTCTGTCTCAAGGCCGTTGCTCTTAGCGGTTCAAGGGCCGATTAGGGCTGACCATTGATGGTTGGCTGCCCAATACTGGCCTGATCCGTCAAGCCCCACTTGCGCAGCAGCTGCCCATAGGTGCCATCGGCGACAACCGCGGCCAGCGCCGTTTTTAGCTCTTGACCAAGCTGAAGATTGTCCTTCGCGAAAGCGAATCCGGTCAACAGTTTGACTACAGGTTTGCTGATGACCGCGTACTGGTTCCCCTCCACTTTGTTCTGATACGAGATGACGCCTTCACCGGTGATAGCGGCGTCGGCGCGGCCCTGCTGTACCAAGAGTCGGCTTTGGGCGGTATTCTCACCCGGTACCACCTCGACCGCCGGCTTGCCATTCTTGAGGCAATTTTCCTCACTCCATTTCTCAATCCCCTGAATTTCGATAAGGCTGGAGCGTGTCGCCGCTACGTGCTTACCGCATAACGCCTCCAGGTTCGCGAAACCTTCCGCTCTTGTGCTTAAAGTATAGAGTATCTGATTTGAATATACGTAATCTAGGAAGTTCGCCTTGGCCCGGCGTTCGGGCGTATCACCCATCGTGCCCAAAAGGACGTCCGCGCGTTTTGTGTTCAGCGGCGCAAAGCTGATCATGAGCGCGTAACTTGTCTCGGTCCAGCTGACCTCCGCTCCGATTTTCTTCGCCATTGCTTCCAGAACATCGATGTTAAATCCCGCTAACTTTCCACTGCTTTCATCTTTAAACTCGAACGGCGGATAGGTGGTCAGCGACATTGCATTAATCACGTTCTTTGCGCTTTGCGCGTACGCGTCACTGCACATCAAGCCAAATATGGCCGCAACAGCGCTCATGACTAGACGACGGATAAACTTTGAGAACATCTCAATTTCCCTTCTTTAGTGTACCAGACAGTGCCTGCTTTAGACGAAGCCCAAACCGACAAGCCAGCGAGCCGGCATGCGGTGGAGCGCTCTGTGGTGGTTCGGCGGGCGACTTTCCATGATCCGCTCTTGTTTTACAGTCACAGGGCCTTAGCGACGGCACCAAGCTCTAGTCATTTCCGGGTTGGGCGCGCGATCACGTGCGTCGGACAGCTCTTGATCCGCTCCTGAAGAGGTCCGCGGCTTATAGCCAGTTCTGGGCTCGTAGTCCCCGGCATTGGGCAGAAGCGCGGCGAGCGCGCACCCTAAACGTATGACATTGTGCTAAAGCCCACTCTTTGCTGCAGGTCGCGCTTGCTAGTCCGAGGCAATATCCCGGTAAATGGGTCTATACGGAGCCGATAAAAATGGTTGCCATGTTCTACTCCTATGGCCGCGCGCCGAATTGAGGTGGCTCATGGGCGCATTGGCGCTCCCAAATTCGATCGCCAAGATCTATCGTCCTTAGTCCCCATTGTACGAGCTCTTCGAGAGCTATTAGTGCGTAGAGGTGCCAATCGTAGACGAAATGCGGCTCTATAAAGGTATTGTTGCTTGATTTCATCGCTATAATTGCCGACGTTTTCCTAGGGAAGCAAGCCAGCCCAGCCCCGGCCCTAGGTGATCTTGGTTAAGCGATCCGAATGTTGGTTTTTGCGATCGGCTTCCCTCAGATCCACCAACGAGTGACACAACCGTATCATGTTTCTCCTCAACCGACACACGGAATACCGCGGTCCTTTAGACGTGTCAGACGCCGAGACGTTGAGCGTCGCGGCCGCGCGCGAGGTGGAACGATCCCTCAGCTATCGCCAGGGACACAAGGAAACGCCCCTCGTTTCGCTAACGGGCCTTGCTCGTGAGATCGGAGTTACTTCGATCCATCTCAAGGATGAAGGCCATCGCCTCGGATTGGGCAGCTTTAAGGCGCTGGGCGGTTCTTATGCCGTAATCCGATTGGTGCTCGAGAAAGCAAGTCAGCGATTCGGCCGCGATCTCGACGTGCGCGACTTACACAAGGCTGAAGTGAGGGCCGTGGCAGCAGGGATGACCATTTCGTGCGCGACGGATGGCAATCATGGCCGATCGGTTGCTTACGGCGCTCAACTTGTTGGCGCTCGATGCGTTATCTTCGTTCATTCAGGCGTGAGCGATGAGCGTATCGCCGCCATTGCGCGGTTTGGTGCGCAGATTGTCCAAGTCGAAGGCAACTATGACGACTCAGTTGCCGAGGCAACCCGCCGTGCGAAGGAGCAGAGTTGGACTTTGGTATCTGATACGTCGTGGCCCGGCTACGAGCGCATTCCCGGGTTGGTGATGCAGGGGTACACTGCCCTACTTCGCGAGGCCTTGCGTCAGTTGCCGGAGTCTCCGACTCATGTCTTTATTCAGTCAGGTGTCGGTGGGATTGCCGCTGCCATTGCGGGGCACTTCTGGGTGCTATTAGGTCATGACCGCCCGTTCATCACGGTTGTGGATCCGTCGCGTGCAGCGTGTCTTTTGGAAAGCGCACGAGTCGGACGTCCCGTGAAGGTGGCGCATGAGCAATCGACGGTGATGGCAATGCTCGAATGCTATGAGCCGTCGCTTATCGCTTGGCGGGTCCTTTCGCGGGCAGCAGACGCTTTCATGACTGTCGATGATGAGGACGCGGTCAATGCGATGAAACGTCTGGCAAATCCGGCCGACGGAGACCTGCCAGTTGTCGCAGGCGAAAGTGGCGGCGTTGGTCTCGCAGCTCTGCTGAAGGCGGCTTCCAATTGCGCCTTGCGGACCGCAATTGGCCTTGGCCCAAATGCACGGGTATTCCTGATCAACACCGAGGGCGCGACCGATCCTGGCCTGTATGAAAAGCTGGTCGGTGCGACGCCCGCCAATGTGACGGCGACGAATTCGAAGAGGCACGGTTAACGCCGCAACCGAAGCAAGAGCGTCTCGACGCCTCGATTACGGTCGGCCGACGTAGTGCGAGGTCGATCAGCCGCGGGGGCACCTCGCTGAGCCTGCAGGGCGGCTTGTGAGTTGATAGGCGTCTTCAGGGTGCCGACCATATCGTTTTGCGCGCCCCTGGTCGAAGGCCTTACGTGTTCTTGAGCGCCACGCGGAACTCGGCTTCGGTCTTGGCCTTGACCTCGTCGAGCGAGACGCCGTCGGCGAGCTCGATCAGCGCGATGCCGCCGCCGCCGTGCTTATCGATGGTGAAGACGGCCAAGTCAGTCACCACCATGTCGACCACGCGCTCGCCGGTCAGCGGCAGATTGCACTGCTTCAGCAGCTTGGCGCCGTCCTTGGCCGAATGCTCCATCACCACGACGACGCGCTTGACGCCGGCGACGAGGTCCATCGCGCCGCCCATGCCCTTGACCATCTTGCCGGGGATCATCCAGTTGGCGAGATCGCCGTTCTGGGCCACCTGCACGGCGCCGAGGATCGACAGGTCCATGTGGCCGCCGCGGATCATGCCGAAAGAATCCGCGCTCGAGAAATACGAGGTCGACGGCAGCTCGCTCACAGTCTGCTTGCCGGCGTTGATGAGATCGGCGTCCTCCTCACCCTCATAAGGGAACGCGCCCATGCCGAGCATGCCGTTCTCGCTCTGGAGGCTGACGTCCATGCCGTCCGGGATGTAGTTCGAGACCAGCGTCGGGATGCCGATGCCGAGATTGACGTAGTAGCCGTCACGCAGTTCCTTCGCGGCGCGCGCAGCCATCTGTTCACGGGTCCAGGCCATATCGCTCTCCTGATCTCAAGCTTGCCGTGCGCGGGCGGGTGTTGCGGAATTCGATGCGCTTCTTGGCCGTTCCGACCTCGACGATGCGCTTTACGAAAAGACCGGGCGTGTGAATGTGGTCGGGATTGAGTTCGCCGGCCGGAACCAGATGCTCGACCTCGGCCACCGTGACCTTGGCGGCGGTCGCCATCATCGGGTTAAAATTGCGCGCGGTCTTGCGGTAGACGAGGTTGCCGGCGGTGTCGCCCTTCCAAGCATGCACGATGGCGAGATCGGCGAACAGGCCGCGCTCCATCAGGTACTTCTGTCCGTCGAATTCCTTCACTTCCTTGCCCTCGGCGATCAGCGTGCCGACGCCGGTCTTGGTGTAGAAGGCCGGAATGCCGGCGCCGCCGGCACGAATGCGCTCGGCAAGCGTTCCCTGCGGATTGAATTCGAGTTCCAGCTCGCCGGCGAGGAATTGCTGGGCGAACAGCTTGTTCTCGCCGACATAGGACGAGATCATCTTCTTGATCTGCCGGGTTTCCAGCAGGCGGCTGAGCCCGATGCCGTCGACGCCGGCATTGTTGGAGACCACCGTCAGGCCCTTGACGCCGGAGTCGCGGATCGCATCCGACAGCGCCTCGGCAATGCCGCAGAGGCCGAAGCCGCCCGACATGATCATCATGCCGTCTTTGAGAACGCCCTCGAGAGCCGACTTGGCGTCGGGATAGACCTTGTTCATGATTACCTGACTTGATTGACGATGACGGTCCGGAAGTGTCGACGGGCTGGGGCTTGCCTGCTGCGCCGCGCAAGCCTAGTCGGGCAGGCATGGAGCGATTCAAGGCACTCCCACGCATCCGCGAGGGTAGCGCATCGACCTCGCCGCGCGTTTCGACCATCAGCCGCGGACCGGCCGCGATACATCAGGCTGCACATAGCGGCTGCTATAAGAGGTGGCGCTGTTGGTAAATGGGCAACACAGCTGGTCTCAGAAATCTGAACATCGCGATAAGTGGAGTTTCTGCCTGAATGCGGCGATAGTTGCCGCAGACAGGAGCGACGATGAGCAGACGATCCCGCCGAACCCATTCCCCGGCCTTCAAGGCGAAAGTAGCGCTGGCCGCCATCAAGGGCGATCGAACGCTGGCGCAGTTGGCCGAGCACTTTGATGTCCACCCCAATCAGATCACGGCGTGGAAGGCCCAACTGGAGGGCGGTGCCTCTGACGTTTTCGGGGCAGGTCCCGCGGCATCTGCCGGGCCGGCCATCGACGTGAAGTCGTTGCACGCCAAGATCGGAGAGCTGACGCTGGAGAACGATTTTTTAGAAGGAGCGCTCACCAAGGCGGGGTTGCTGAGCGCAAAGCGATGATCGACCGTGAGCACGATCTGTCGATCACTAGGCAAGCGGAAGCTCTGAACATCAGCCGTGGCAGCGTCTATTACCTGCCGCGTCCGGTGCCCTCCGCCGACCTCGCGATTATGCAACGGCTCGATCGGTTGCATCTGGAGTATCCCTTCGCCGGTTCGCGTATGTTGCGCGGCCTGCTGGCTGCCGAGGGGTGCAAGGTCGGCCGCCGGCATGTCAAAACGCTGATGCGGCGAATGGGGATAGAGGCGCTCTATCGCCGTCCGCGCACGACCAAGTCAGAGCCCGGTCACAAGATCTATCCGTATCTGCTGCGCGGCATGGAGATCACACGGCCGAACCAGGTCTGGGCGATGGACATCACGTATATCCCGATGGCGCGCGGCTTCGTGTATCTCGCTGTCGTGCTGGATTGGGCAACCCGCCGGGTTCTCTCGTGGCGGTTGTCGATCACGATGGAGGCGGCCTTCTGCGTCGAGACCCTGGAGGATGCTTTGGCGCGTCACGGCAAGCCCGAAATCTTCAACACGGATCAGGGCTCGCAGTTCACTGGCGCGGCCTTCACGGGCCTGCTCACCAACCAAGCCATCGCCATCAGCATGGACGGCAAAGGGGCTTGGCGGGACAATGTGTTCGTCGAACGGCTGTGGCGCAGCGTCAAATATGAAGAGGTCTATCTGCGAGCTTACGAAACGGTCGGCGAGGCGCGAGCTTCGATTGGCCGCTATCTCGACTTCTACAACGGCCGACGTCCACACTCGAGCCTTGACGGCAGCACACCGGATCAAGCCTACTTCAACCAGCCGCCAATCCGCATGGCGGCCTAACCCCGGCAGACGCTCCACTTATCGACGCGGAGATTTTGTTCAGACAACCGGGACCAGCTCTAACGTCGGCGCCCAGCTTCCCGATGGCATGTTCGTAGGGTTCCTTCTTCGCCTCACATTCGTCATCTGGCAATGCTGTCTCTTCGCATGTTTCATTTCGGCCGAATCCGTAGCAAGTACATCTACGTCAAACTGAGGTGAAAGTTGTCAAGCGATAGGGCTCTGGCGCGCATATATTCGGCGCATTGTCTTCTTAAGTGCAGAACTTCATCGTGAGGCGTTAAGGTGCGGGCCGCCATGTAGATCCGCGCGCCATCCGCAGTGCGCGAATTCGTATAGAGCTGCGCATGCGCGAGGCTGCGCATCGAAAACGGCAATCACCAGAGGCGTGAACGCAGGACCGCACTCGTTCGGTTGAGTATTCCCAATGCGCCGAGGGCAAGTGCACCGATGGTTGTTCCAAGTTTAGCAATTACGACCAAGACGCCTCGCTAATATCATCCATGTAGGAGGCGATGGCTGGATGCGTCGACGCGTGGAAATGAACGCGAGTCCGTCGAAGATATCGCGAATGTGCAGCGATCCAGGGCACAAGGACGAATGATCGAGTGCCCTGCTCTCGTGCGCCATACGGGCGCAAGCATCTGGGCTGTGGGACAAATCTATATCACCAAGGCGAGCTGCGAGTGCGCATTTCGCTGTCGGCTTTGCGAGCCTTGGACGCCCGCGGCATTGGCGCGCGTTGAGCGCGTGGACGGGAGTCGATGCTGAGTGGCGCATCGCAGCTAGTTGTTACGCGGTGTTGCAAGTGATGATGATCGTTATCGTCGTTCAACTGATGATTACTGGGCCGCGAGGCTGTCCCAAATCGCAACGTCACCCTGGATCCAACTCCATCTCACCGTGTTTTCTGGCGACGTGATATACGAGTGTAGGAGACTAAGGAGCTTCTGGCTCGTATATTTATGCAGGCCAACGAAGCCCTGCACTAAATTTCCGATTGCGAGGACGCGCTCACCTGTCTCGGGGTGCACGAGAACGACCGGATGCTCGCCCTCAGAGATCGTGCTGGTAAACACCTTTGTTAGACGCTGTTCTGGTCCCTCGGCGGCGTGCGGTTCGATGGCATAGCTATGGATACTGTTGTGAACTGTCCAGAGCTGATCGGTGAGCATACGCAAGGATAGCGGAAGTTTCCGATATGCACCCGCCATATCCGACCAAACATGATCGATGCCATAGGGCGGAGTTATCAGGTTGCGCAGGAGGGAGACCCTTGGATGACCCTCAAATGTAACCGCCATGTGATGCCACTGGTCAGCGCGAGGATCGCTGCCGGCACCTAGATGCAGAAGCGACTGCATCGACGTGGTCGTACCGAGCTTATTATCTGAGGCCAGAACGCCTAACCGGACGACAATGTGCTCATGCTGGACCTCACTAAGGGACTGCTGATCACGGAAGAAGAGTACCTTATGCTCGAGCAGCAAGTAGTTTATCGCGCGGATAGCCTCATCTGGCAAATCATCCGACAGCTGGACGTTCCGGACCTCGGCACCAAGGCAAATTGCGCGCTTGATGATGTCCGCTTTAGGAATGACAGCCTGCAGGGCTGCTGAGTTGCTCATAGTCACTTTCATATCCGCGATCCCCTGAACAAACGCTCGGCACATCTGTGGTGGCCGACGCGACGGCGGCAAAAGGCGAGATGGTCTCGAAGCCGGGATGTACTCGTCTTCAATCCCGCGCAATGGAAAATCCCGCTAACGCTGTAAATGGTAGGAGCGTTCGATGTATAGTCAATGAAACGAAACCAACGTTATTTTTGGTGGCGAGCAATGATCGCTTCGCGGAGGGCGCAGGCCAGGAAATGTGCGGGCTGATGACCGCTGGAGCAGCGATATCGCGGCTTCGCGGCAGTAGAGGCGAACGGTTTGTGTCAGCTGGCGAACGCCAGCAGTAAGCCCAAGCAAAGTATCCGATCGACGGTTCTGTTTCACGCTATTGTCACTTAAGACGCCAGACGCCGCAGAATGCAGTGCAGACCATAGCGGCTGGCCGTGCTGGGGAAAGAACGGAGGCGCTCTCTGGAGGCGCTGGACTCGTCCTGAGGGTGTAGACGAAGCCGGCTCTCATACGAATGCGCCGGTACTCGAGTGCGAAAATATGTGGAACTAACGAGCGCATGATGTCCGGGGAGAGCGAGCCTTCATCGCGCACACTGCAAAGCACAACTCGATCGTATGTCCGAGCAAGTAATCGTGTTCCGCCCGCTCACTGTCCGTCCGGTGATCGGTTGCCTTGTCAGGTTAAGGCGTGTGCAGCATAACAAATCTTAAGGGCAGCAATCGTGCAGCTTGGGTGAATGGTGCGAGGTTGTCGAGGCCGGCCGGCGTGGTCGTCGGAGTGACGATGACCACCTCAAGATCGTCTGCAGAGTCTGCAGACGCCAACGTCGGTCTCATGAAGCGCGCCGATACGGCAGCTGGGGCTTGCTGCTGCGGACTTGAGGGCGATCGACCGGTAAACGGGGATGACTGGGATCGCGTAAGGGCGAACCCGTTACCTTTGCTTCAGAATTCGAATGAACGTACGAAGAAGCCTCCGGCTCGGACGGAGGTTTGGGATCGGATTTTAAAGCAAAAGTAGTGGACGGCTCATCGGTAGGGCCGGTGAGCCGGCTGGAGGTCCTTGAAGGAGCATCGGGACGCCGCGCGCGTTCGGAGGCTGAGAGGGCTCGGATCGTGGCCCAGAGGCGACTACCCGGTGCCCAGGCGTCCGAAGTGGCTCGCAAGCACGGTAGACTCGCTGGAAGATTTACGATTGGCAACGACGGTTTCGACAGCGCGGCATGCTGGCGCCGTGCGAAGCGTCGCAGTCGACATTCGCGCCGCTAGTCGTGGAAAGCGCTATGGAGGAGGGTCACGTTCCGTGATCATGCTTGAAAGCGCGATCCGCCATGTCATGCTGCGGACAGACACAGCATAGATGGCGAGCAGCTGTCGCAGGTGATCGGCGCAGTGCGAGGATCACGATGATTGCGGCCGCCGCCGATCTGAAGAGTTGGATGGAGACGCGGCCGATCGACTTCCGCTACCAGCTTAATCATTTAGAAAGCGCGCTCACCAAGGCGGGATTGCTGAGCGCAAAACGATGATCGACCGCGAGCACGATTTGTCGATCACGAAGCAAGCGGAAGTGTTGCAGATCAGCCGTGGCAGCGTCTATTACGTGCCGCGCCCGGTGTCGGACGCCGATCTCGCGATCATGCGGCGTCTCGATCGGCTGCATCTGGAGTTTCCTTTCGCCGGTTCGCGGATGTTGAGAGGCCTGCTGGCTGCCGAGGGGTGCAAGGTCGGCCGCCGGCATGTCAAAACGCTGATGCGGCGAATGGGGATAGATGCGCTCTATCGCCGTCCCCGTACCACGAAGCCGGAGCCTGGCCACAAGATCTATCCGTACCTGCTGCGCGGCATGGAGATCACGCGTCCGAACCAGGTCTGGGCGATGGACATCACTTACATCCCGATGGCGCGCGGCTTCGTGTATCTCGCTGTCGTGCTCGATTGGGCTACTCGACGTGTCTTGTCGTGGCGGTTGTCGATCACGATGGAAGCGGCCTTCTGCGTCGAGACCCTGGAGGATGCCCTGGCGCGGCACGGCCGGCCTGACGTCTTCAATACCGACCAGGGTTCGCAGTTCACCGGTGCGACCTTCATCGCCGTGCTCGTTGGCAACGGCATCGCCATCAGCATGGACGGCAAAGGGGCTTGGCGGGACAACGTGTTCGTCGAGCGGTTGTGGCGCAGCGTCAAGTACGAGGAGGTGTATCTGCGGGCCTACGAGACCGTCAGCGAGGCGCGCGACTCGATCGGCCGATATCTCGACTTCTACAATCGCGCATCGAAACACCCATCTGGCTATGTGATTGAAGAGAAGAGGCTTTGTTGGTTGGGATGCGATCCTGCGGGATATTTTGGGTTCAGCCGCGCCCGTTCGGTAATGGCTTGTGCAGCGGATGTTGTGAGTGCGGCGCGGGCGAAGATCCAAGGGCCATCAGATAAGGGATGGATGGCCTCGATCTCGCCGGCCTCCGCTGCCAGCCGGAGCGTCTTGGGCGCGATCTTGAGAAGCTGCGCGGCTTTGCTGAGATTGAGCCAAGGCTCGATCCCGTCCTCCGGGGCTTGAACACCGGGGTGCGATAGTTCGAGCGCATTGATGTGACGCGCTCGCGGGTCCAGCGATTGCCGTTGCCAGTCTTGAGGCCGTTGCGGTTGAGGAGGCCGGCAATCAGATCGTCGCTGGCGATCAGCACCAGTTGACGCACGGCTTGGATGATATCGGCAGAGGTGCTGTTGCGCTGTCCGCGCCGGCGCTTGGGCAAGCGCAACTCGCTGTGGACGCCTCCCACCCAGTGGACGATGAGAACGATTTCGGAGGCCGCATCGTCGATATCGGCCACGACCTCATGGATCAGGGTGCGCACGATGCGCTTCTTGATACGGGCATCGGTCGTCGGCGCTGACCAGACGGTTCGCAAGTTCGACGCCAGGACGCCGAGCGAGGCCGGAGCAACGGCGGGAGCAGGTGTACTCGCATCAGGCGCGGCAAGTTTGCCCTCGACCTCCGCCACATGGACGAGCGCCCTGTTCCAGCGCGCTTCAAGCTCGCTCGCCACCAGCCGGTTCGTGGGGTCAGCGGCATCGTATTGCCGGAAGGCCCGGTCGGCGGCATAGCGCGCCGCTGCGAGGTCGCGACTGAGCGCTTCGCGCACCTGATCCCGCCGTTCTCCGGCTTCCTTAGCGGCAGCGGTTGCAGCGGCGATAGCCCCCGGGCCGACGACACCCAACAGTGCTTCCTCGATCGCATCATCGGCGCGCAATCCTCCGAAGGCGATGCAGTGAGGGCCGCCATTATCCATCCAAGCGCGGCTGCAGCTGTAGTGAGGGATATGGTGCTTCATGCCGGAGTACCGGAGCGTGAGCTTGCGGCCGCAGCGCTTGCACCGGATCAGACCGGCCAGCAGCCCGTCACCATGCTTGGGCGCGCCGTGATGCCGACCCGTGGGAACGTTGCTGCTGACCATCGTGCGGATCGCCTCAAATCTCTCCCAACTCACATATCCTTCGTGGGTGTTGGGCTTCAGCGCCAGCCATTCGTTCCGTGCCTTGCGGTGGATCTTCACGCTCACGCCCGCGGCGCTGTATCCCGCCGCCACAGCCGCCTTACCATAGGCATAGGCGCCGCCGTAGACCGGGTTCTCAATGATCCGGTGGATGGCGGAGTAGCTCGGTCGCCGCCAGGCCGTATCGCCGTTGGTCTGCTTCACCGGCAGATCGAGATTGTACTCGTGAAGCCAGCAGAGCGCCTGTCGCGCGCTGCCCAGTTCCTCGACCTTGTCGAACACCAGCTTGATCGCTTCCTGGACACGCCGATCCGGATCCTTCTCATAACGGTCCCCGGCCTTCACGAAGCCGACGGGCGCCACCACGATTAACTCGCCCCGGCGCGCCTTCTCGTAGCGGGCCGAGAGCGAGCGCTGACGCAACAGATCCAGCTCGTACTCGTTGAGGCTGCCCTTGAGCCCGAGCAGCAGGCGGTCGTTGCCGTGCCTCGGCGCATAGATTGTCTCCTGATCGACCAGAACGGTATCGACCACGCGGCACATCTCGATGAGTTGCTGCCAATCCCGGCTGTTGCGAGCGAAGCGCGAGACCTCGCGGGCGCAAACCGCACCAACCTTACCGAGGCAAACCTCCGCCACCATCCGCTCGAAGCCGGCGCGTTGTACCCCGCCGGCGGCTGAACGACCGAGATCATCATCAATCACTTGGATCTCCGACCACCGTCAGCCGGTCCCGCATGGCGTATTGCAATGCGCTGCTCTCGCGATTGTGCAACACCTGATGTGCTGAGGATTGACGCACGTAGAGAATCGCCTTGCGCTCCAGATGATGCGGTCTGACCTTGTCAGAGATCATGACCGGCCTCCTTCGTGGGCGGCGTCGCTGTCGTCGCGGCATGGTCGAGGATCAATTGCGTCATCAGGCTCGTGAGGGCCGCTCGCGCTTCCGCCGGCAGCTCCCGCCAAGCGGGCGCGCCGATGGCGCCATTTGCCAGGCCGCCCCCGAACAGATCCATCTGCTGCTGCAGCCGCGGTCGTCGATTGTGTCGGTATCCGCTCCTTGGCATTGCCGTCTCGCGTGACATGGGTCTCTCCCCGATTCTGATCGTGAGACCCTCTGGATGCGCCAGAAAGCAGGGCAGCTGATGGCGTTCGATCCTTTAACGCCAGATCGAGAAGCGCAGAGAGCGCCGCAAGTGCGTCGATGCTGACAAACGGCTGAGCTGTCAAAAGCTGGGCGTCAGGGCATGCCGTCCGGTCGAACATCCATGCTGGAACTTCCAGCCAACGATCTGCTCGCGACCCATCCAGCGTGCAGCGAAAAACGACAGCATCAGCCTTGTCGACAGCCCCATGAACACTAACTCGGCGACCAAACCAAGGATGATGCCGATAAAGAACTTCGCAAGGAGCGGTCCTGTGGGCGTTCTCAAACGTTGTTGTACAATCGCCGCCGTCCCCACTCGAGCCTTGACGGCAGCACACCTGATCAAGCCTACTTCACCCCGCTGCCAATCCGCTTGGCAGCCTAACCCCGGCAGAGGCTCCACTTATCACCGCGGAGATTCTGTTCGGACAACCGGGACCAGCTCCGAATCCCCTCGGCGCCTCGATGACATAAGTAGCGAAGCGTGTGCCGGTCTCGATGTTGTAGATCTCGACACGCTCATTGAGCACAAAGCCTGCCCACTCCAATAGCGTACGATCGATCAAGATCGCCCCTTCGTTGTGCAGCTCGGCATCAATCGCCTCCTATGCACAGCCGGTCAGCGGCCGCTTCCATTCTCTTGGTGTCGAACTCAGCGAACCCCACGCATTACACCTATTGTGACGTCGCGGTCAGAAGACGGTGAGATTGTGGCACTCTCGTCACGGAGCAAGGTATGGAGGGCAGTTGGATCCAGAAGCAACACGAGGTGACGAAGGTACGAGCTGATGATGCAGTTGTTGCCACTCGCGGCTAGATCTGAACGTACGATCGGAGACAGCTCGCGGATCCAAGCCGCAGACGGCGCCATCGTGCTAATAGTTTTTTCCGCTACCACGCCGTGCAGAGCGCCACGAGTACGAGCTATATACTGTTCGGCATCCATCGACTCCGCTTCTATCGTCACCCTTCTTGTTCTGGCCAGACAGTGTGGAACCGATCCGAGGCCAAAAGGTCGGTCCGTTTGAATGAGCAGAGGCCGCCACGCCATAACTAGTCAATCGACACTGCCACGTCATTTGGAGAGCAATCCACGCCGTTGACGGGCAGCAAATCCATGGGGCAGGCTGAAAATACAACGACGGCCTCCATCTCCGCCCGGAATGCGACGTGATCTCCGGGCTTCGAAGCAGGTGGGCACCAATCGAGCCGATTGCCATGAATGACAGGAATGTTCATGAAAAGGTTCAAGGGACACGGGGTTTCGGGCAAGGTCATCCCGATCGCCTGCATCGCAGCCGCGAGATTGTCGGTGCAGTTGGCGTGATAGCCGATGTGGCCCAGCAACTCGTAGCGATGGCGGTCGCAGGCGGCAATTAAAGTATCATGGATGCCGGGAGATGAATCCGACAACAACGTAAGAATAGGCCGACGTTTGTTGGTGACGAAGGACTCGCCGAGGCCAGGCATAAGCCTCTTAAGAGATGCTCGGGTATGCTCCATGGACATGAACTCGGGCGTCTCGCTTGCATTGAACGCCCATGTATCGACGACTTGACTTCCATAAGTATTGGTGATGCGCACGGTCTGGGCGTTGCCGAGCTGAACGGCCATGCCCTGGCCGGCAGGTAAAACAAATGTCTTCGACACGTCGACTCTCCTGGATCGTGCGAAAGGGTCACATTCGTTAACGATGAATATCGGCTGTCGTTAGAAATGGATCGCAATGTCGACGACCTGAAGGAACGCCCATGGCGGCAAGCGTTGTGTCAACAGCGTCTACCATTTTAGGGGAGCCCGCGATGTAAGCGCGCCAGCTCGACATGTCTGTCGAGGCCAGGTCCGCTTTCAGAACGGCATCCAAGCGGCCCCGCCGCCAGCGCGCCGATTGGACGCCTGGCGACGAGAGGATCACATTGACCGACAAATTTTTGTGCGCGCTGGCGAGACCCTCCAACTGATCCACTGAGAATAGATCGGCCTCGTTGCGAACCCCGAAGTAGAGACGGATGTCTTGCTTTATCTCCTTGCCAAGGCCGCTCGAGAGCATCGATAGAATTGGAGCAATACCAGTACCTCCGCCAACCGCAACGATCGGGCTAGCATCGTCGGTGCGCAGAAACGCGGTGCCATAAGGACCGCTCATGGTGACGCGGCCGCCTACCGCCGCGCGTGCCATCCCTTCGTCGGTGACGGCACCACCCTGCACGCGCTTGATGTAGAAATCGATCACGGAACTCCCGGGCTTGCTCGCCATGGAGAACTCACGGGGAGGTAGGCCCTCGAATGTAAGGGATGAGTATTGACCCGGCAGGAACTCAAATGGTTGTGGGGAGCGCAATTGGACGAGCCGGACTTCTGGGCTCACTGGTTCGATCTTCAAGATCTCTGCCTCGAGAGACACCACTGGAGGCAATGGCACATCGCTGACCGCGGGTTCGATGAGACAGTCGGAACTAGGTATGGCACAGCACGGCAATATCAGCCCAACACGCCTCTCCTCGTCCGATAAGGCCGAGTCCATATAGTCGAGGTGCTCAACTTGGCCTGAAAGGAGATGGGATTTGCAGAGTCCGCAAAACCCCGTGGTGCAACCATGAGGGTATTCAACTCCTTGCTCCAGGAAGGTCTCAAGGATGGTGGCACCAGCTCGCGCCACGGCCTTGACCCCGGATCCGTACACACTCAAACGATGCTCACTATCCTGGACACGTGGGGTCAATGGCTCTCTCGCTGTTGCGGAAATATCAACAGACGAGAGGGCAGTACTCGAGACTGCGTGCCGACTAGTCATTGTGTTCCGCTTTTTGAATACGTCTTGACTAGCCGGTGGCAACGTTCTGGCCATTGAAAATTACCACCGCTTGCTCTCGGATTTCCTCGAGCCGCTTGGCCGACGGTTGCGGCGAGTTTTCAAATTCGTGCTCCCGAAGGGCATCTGCGTACCACCTGCCAACTCGGCCGCACGCCTCCTTGTCTTCTCGCTCGGTCGAAGCCCTAGGAATGCGCAAGACCGTGTTTCGGGCGTGTGTGCGGATAACCGAGCTGGCCTGCTCGATCGGCGTGACGCCAAGCGGGTCTTTTCCAGCTTGTACTGCTTCTATGCCGGCCTTCAACATTTTCCGAAAGGTCATAACGCCCCGGTCGCTGGCCACGAGATGTTCGCGGCCGTGGATTGTCATTGAACCTTGAGACACAAATGCATCCCAGTCGCCCGGCGCTCGTTGCCGCTCTTCGTAATCGCGATTGCCGCTCTGGGTATCGATGTTGCCGGCCGTAGACAATGCTTCGGCGCCGCCCTTGCGCTGACGGTCGAGATATGCCGCGACGCCCGGAATTTCAACCTCCGGCTCGATATCCCGCCAGCCGATAGTCATCGTGTTGCAATCGTCGATCGGAACGACCCAGTTTGTCGATCCGCCGCGGATATCGTTGAACACCTCTCCTTCGGCATCCTCGATCCCCGCCACCCGCGTTAGGTTCGGCATGATTAAGTCATTCGTGCGTATATACACCTTATCTTTCCAGCGAAAGGTGCCGGCGTACATCACGCCGATGGAGGTTTCGAACCACTGCAGGCCGACCGGAACCTGGCCGAACACCTCAGTGAACTGGATCCCAAACAGACCGCAATGCAATTGCGAAATATGCATGGGGTCAGTTTCGTTTTCGCGGATTTGCAGCCAATTACAAGGTGCCAAGTCCTTGCGTCGGAACTGCGTGCCGGGCTCGCGTTCAAGCGCGTCATAGACCGGAAAGGCCGGTTTCTTATCCGGCGGCCCCATATAGGCGAAGAGCAAACCCTTAAATTCGTGGACGGGGTAGGCGCCCTGGCAGAGACGATTCTTCAACCCCGACGAGTCGCCTGGGATATCGAGAATGCGGCCGTCAACGTCGAAGTGCCAGCCGTGATAGCAGCATCGCATTCCGGTTTGTTGGATCTTTCCGAATTCTAGCGAGGCGCCGCGGTGACTACAGCGGCGCTCGAGAAGACCGTAGTTGCCCTGTCCGTCCTTGAAGGCGACAAGGTCTTCGCCCAGAAGCCGGACCGCCATGGGAACATCGGTGAATTCCGAACTGAAAGCGAAGGGCTGCCAGAAGCGCCGTAGATATTCGCCTGCTGGCGTGCCTTTTCCGACCTTCAGAAGCTCGGTGTCCGGGCCGACTTCCTTCCGATCGTAGGCCGAATAAGGCCGCTGCAGTAGGTTGGTCCGTTCCATTGTCTGACTCTCCATCATTTTTGCGAGAGACCCGCATTCTCTCACATTGGTTCAACGCGACGCTAAGCGTCGCTCGCTACAACTTGATAAGGCCGTGGTGAGATTGCCCATAGTCTTCGCTACCACACGGCAAATCCGGTCTATTAATCGCTTCGCATCGCGACTTCGCGCATCACCTTGAGGTAAAGCGTCAACTTGTCTTCCACGCGGTGCGATGGGGCCGACACTGCAACCGCAAAGCCTGTGTCCGTATCTCCGATGGGGACGGCAATGCAGCTGAGGCCCGGGACAAACTCTTCCTTTTCGAGGGAGTAGCCCTGCTTGCGAATTTGCGCAAAATGCTTCTCTAGCGCCGCAATGTCCGTGATGGTCCGAGGTGTAAGCGCCTGTAGCTTGCGTGTTTCGAAATAGGCCTTTCTGGTTTCAGGACTGGAAAGCGCGAGAAGCAGCTTGCCGGAGGCGCGCGCATGTGCGTTACCGAAGTAGCCGGGCGGTACATCGATGGCTGTTACGGTCGCGCTGCCGCGCATTGCGGAGATGACTACGATCTCGCCCTCCGTCCATCCGACGGCGTAGGCGGTCTCACCTGTACGATTTGCGATCTCCCGAACGAGAGGTGCAAGGCGCTCTGGCGGCGCCAGATGGCGCTTGAATGCTTCGATTAGGCCCGCGACTTTCAATCCCAAGAGATACCTTTGGGAGTTGTGGTTCTTTACGACGACTCCTAGAGCACTGAGCGACTGAAGAATATGGTAGACCGTTTGCCGATTAAGCTTCGTTTCCTTGATAATGTCCGAGGCCGTCAGGCCATTTTCGCTTTTGGCAATGAGGAACAGGACGGAGAAGCCTCGCCCAAGCGACTGAATGCGCGGCGCAGGCACTTTAGCTACATCCTGCTTCGCCTTACGTTTTCTGGTGCCGGGTCCAGGTTCGGTTTGAATGGCCATGATTGTCTCGCAGCTATTAGCCAAACTGTAATTTGGACGCATGATCGCCGCTAAGTGCGCGACATCACGCGATCCACGGCGGCCAAGATCGCCTCCACGGAAGGAAGAAGAGCTGCTTGTAACACGGGCGACGCAGGGATGCGGGTATTAGGAGCGCCTAGACGCTGGAAATTTGCAAAGCCGCATTCTGTAAGCCGCGCAGCAATCTCAGCGCCGAACCCACCAGTGAGGTTCGCTTCATGTACGATGACGGCCCGGCCGCTGCACTGTTTAACGACTGAGATGAGCTGAGTTTCATCCAACGGCGCGATCCAACGGAGGTCCAGAACTGCGGCGTGCACACCTTTAGCTGAAAGAATCTGGGCCGCCTCCTCAGCACGGTTTGCGATCGCGCCCCAGGTTATGATCGCTACGTCTGAGCCCCCGCGGCGAAGCTGCGCCGACCCGAGTTTGGAAATAGTCTTCGTAACTTGCCCTTTTGTTTGATAGAGCGCGCGGGATTCAATAATGATGCAGGGATCGTTATCCGCGACGGCCGCACGGAGCATGTCGTAGGCATCTTGTGGCGTGCTCGGCATCCCGACCTTCAGGCCAGGCACATGCGCGAGGAATGCTTCGAGGCACTGCGAGTGCTGCGCGCACGAGCCCGGGGTGGCACCTTGCTGAAGGCGCACGACCATCGGGGCGCTGCTTTTGCCCTGCGTGACATATCGCACGTTTGCGGCTTGATTGACTAATTGATCAAGCGCAACGAGGAGAAAGTCCATCCACATGATCTCGGCAACCGGCCGTAGGCCGCACATCGAGGCACCGACCGCGGCTCCAAGGATCGATGCCTCTGCAATAGGCGTGTCGAAGACGCGATCTTCGCCGAACTCGCGTTGAAGATTGCGGGTACAGCCAAAAATTCCTCCGGCAAACCCGACATCCTCGCCGAAAACGAGAACCTCAGGCCGCTCATTGAGTTCGTCCCTGAGAGCTTCGTTTACGGCCTGCTGGTAGGTGAGCTCGGTTGCAATAACCGGCAGCGTAGGACGCGGGAGGGCGGCCTCCGCCGATACTACGTGGAGGCGCGCACTGGCCGGATCCGGCCTCGGTGCCGCCGTTACGCGCTCGACCAGCGCCTCGATTTGCGCCCTTATCGCAACGAAGTCCGCGTCAAGCTCGTTTTCCGAAAACAAACCGTTTGCAAGAAGCCGCCCACGCAGGCGCAGAATCGGATCGGCGTCCGCGGCTTTCAGCCGATCGGCCTTGGGCCGATAGTGCTCAATGTCCCGATTGTAGTGTCCCCACAGTCGAACCGTCTTACATTCGATCAGGGACGGGCCCTTGCCCCCTCGTGCATGCTCGATCGCTAGAGAAATCGTATCGCGAACTGCGATGGGGTCGCAGCCATCTATGGTGGCGCCGGAGATACCGTAACCACCCGCGCGACGCGATAGCCGTTCGATCGGGACAATGCGATCTATCGGTGTCATCTCTGACCACCCGTTGTTTTCGCAGATGAAGATGACAGGTAGCTTCTTATACGCGGCAAAAACCATAGCCTCGTGCAAGGCCCCCTGGTTCATCGCCCCATCGCCGATCGAGACGAGTACGACACCCGCCGTCTTGCCCATCGCTAGAGCGACACCATTCGCGATTGCGGCGCCTGCGCCAACAATCGAGTTTTCGCCAATAAATTTGGTGCCAGGGCCCATGAAATAAGCTGAACCACCCCGCCCTCCGTTGATGCCGGTTTCCCGATGGCAAATTTCCGAGAGGATCTCAAAGGGGTCGAGTCCCGCCTCGATCGCCCACCCGTGGCCTCGGTAGGTAGCGATGATGCGATCATCGTCGTTAGTCGCGGCGCAAGCGCCTACAGCAATCGCTTCCTGCCCCGCACAAAGATGGATTGAGCCGGCAATCAGCGCTTCCGCACCAGCGCTCAGGTTCAGGCATGCTTCCTCGAAGCCACGAATGAATGCCATGCGCTGAAGTGCATGCCGCGCAAAGGAAGGATCAATCGAGGCTGCTGGCGCCTCTGCTGAGGCATGCGGACGTTCATTCATAAAGGCTCGCCATTTTCAATTCTCCGTATGGCAACATTGTCGCCACAGCAACCGTGTGTCAAGTAATTATGATGGTATCACTATTTGATACAGCACAGCGATTTGGTGGTTACGGGCTTAGCTGGCACTCAGTTCTCTTTGATAATTGTTTGGGCGCTGAAGAAGACCTGAACTCGCGTGCATGAAGATAAAGATCAACATGCGCCCCCGCTCATTAGAGCGTGCGTATAAACTGCACTTCTCCTGCCGCGGTCGGTGTTCTGGAGTCCTGATCGCAACATCTCGCGAGCCAGACTGGCGGAGGTTATGACCAGCAATCGTCAGGCGCCACGCAATGCGTAGGCAACACTTGCAAAAGAAGCGATCGGCAAAGTGAAGCCCGCCTTAACCCTGTCCAAGACGATCATCGTTTCAAGGCGCTTGATGTTGGGATGCTCTCCAACCAGACGCTTGGTGAAGTCCTCATAGCTTTCGATATCATTTGCAGTAACGAGAAGCACGAAGTCGGCCTGACCGGCAACGCAAAATGCGCTCATCACGTCTGTCATCTTGCGCATTGCCTGCTTGAAACGGTCAACGATGTCGACCTGGCCACGCTCAAAAGTAATGAGAACAAGCGCGGTTACGTTTCGGCCGACCGCCTTTGGACGAATGATTGAGATGTCCGCTTCTATCACGCCGTCTGATCGCAGGCGTTTTAGACGACGTTGAACTCCTGACGCGGACAAGCCGACCAGGGCGCTGAGTTGCTCGCTCGTGAGACGATTGTTGCGTTGCACGAGATCAAGAAGCTGAGCATCGATTTTATCGAGCTCTGTGGCAGAGCCGCGCTCACTGGACTGCGGTTGGGCGCTCCAGGCGTACAGCTTGCTTCCTTCTCTGCTCACCACTGAGTTCGCCATAGATGCACTCGATTCTCTTCCAGCTGAGCGATCGTAAAGGTGACGACAAAGGTGTGTCAACATTAAAGCCTAGTATCACTATATGATTAGAAGCTACTGTAGGTCGGATAACGAGTGTGATGCAACCTTTCTGCTGGCCGAGCAATGGATTTTGCTTTGGCCGATTCTGAGCAGTGCGAGTGATTGATTGGAATGTTGAAAGCAGACAAGCGCGGTTGCCAAATGTTTTGTGAGCAAACAAAAGGACGGTTAGTTGCGAGGCAGTGCCTCGCCTGTCCGTGCTTCGCTGGTAAATGCTGCGGGTCTCATGGACGGAAGAGCCGCACAGCTATGACTCATGTGCTCGCGGATAAACTTCGGTTGTCGGCCGGCGCCGCACTGCCCGGCTTGACACAAGAAAAATGGCCTCGGCCCCAGCGGAGGGGCAGTTCAACTGCCCAACCGACAAAGCCGTTATCGCTCCGGGCGGCCGGCCCGGGCAGAACGATTTCTCGGTCGAGCGCTCGAACCAAAGTAAGCGCGAAGCCGATACCCTTGCTTCAGAATTCGAATGAACGTGCGAAGAAGCCTCCGGCCTGGACGGAGGTTTGGGATGGCATTGGATGGCAAAAAGGACGTCCATTTGGACGGCTCATCGGTAGGGCCGGTGAGCCGGCTGGAGGTCCTTGAAGGACCCTCGGGCCGCCGCGTGCGTTCGGAGGCTGAGAGAGCTCGGATCGTCGCGGAGAGTCTGCGACCCGGTGCCCAAGTCCGAGGTGGCGTGCAAGGACGGAGCGAGGCGCTGGCAGATTTACGATTGGGACGACGCTTCCGACAGCGACGCATGGCGGCGCCGTGCGAGCCGTCGCAGCCGACATTTGCGACGTTGGTCGTGGATAGCGCGTTGGAGGAGCGTCACGTTCGGGCGATCAAGCTTGAGATCGCGATCGGCGATGTCGTGCTGCGGACGGACACAGCCATAGATGGCGAGCAGCTGTCCCGGGTGATCCGCGCAGTGCGAGCGTCACGATGATCGCGGCTGGCGCCGATCTGAAGATTTACATCGCGACGCGGCCCATCGACCCGCTGTGGCCACGATGGACTTGCGGCGAAGGTGCAGGAGATGCTTCGCCTCGATCCGTTCAGCGGCGCAGCCTTCGTGTTCCGATTGAAACGAGCGGACCGGATCAAGAATTTGGTCAGGGATCGAACGGGCCTGGCGTTAGTTCATAAGCGCCTCGAAGGCTGCAAGCTCGTTTGGCCAACGATCGCAGACGGCGTGATGCGCATATCGCCAGCGATGTTCGCAGCCCTGTTCGAGGGCTGGATTGGAGGTTGGTCCGCCCGGAAGAAGCGCGGCGTCCCCAGGCGGCTGGATAACTGGGGCACCGAGAAATCGTTCTGCCCGGGCCGGCCGCGCCTGCTTCCATCTCCAACCTGTAGCGGACCACATGCGCCGCCATCTGGAGGAGGCAGATCGTCTGTTCATGGACGAAACCACGGCACCGGTGCTCGATCCCGGACGTGGCCAAACCAAGAAAGGCTACTTCTGGGCGATCGTCTCTGACGACCGCGGCCACAGCGGCCCAAGTCCTCCGATCGTGCTGTTCCGATATGCTCCCGCTCGCAGCGGCGCCTTCGCCGAGCAGTTCCTGCATGGCTTTAATGGACGCTTCCTGCAATGCGATGCCTGTGACGGTTATGACCGGCTGACCGAAGTTGCTCGACCGCAGGGGCCGTGGACGGTCGTGCATTGCTGGAGCCATTTGCGCCGGCGCTTCGTAAATTGGCCCGCAACAGCAAATCGCCGATCGCCGAGGCCGCGGTTCGGCACATCGCACGGCTCTACGCTATCGAAGCCATGGTGCGTGGTTCCTCGCCGGACATCCGGCTGGCCGCGCGCAGGGAGCATCCGCTGCCCATGGTCGCAGCGTTAAAGCTTTGGTTCGAGAAGCAGCTGTCGATGATCTCCAGTGGTTCGACGCTCGCCGAGAACATCCGCTACGCGCTCAATCACTGGCCAGGGCTGACCCGCTTCCTCGAAGACGGGCGCCTCGAGCTTGACACGAGCCCTGTCGAGAACGCCATCCGGCCAATCTGCCTGACCAGAAAAAATGCTCTCTTCGCCGGGCATGAGGTCGGGGCTGAAAATTGGGCCCTGCTCGCCTCGATCGTCGCCACCTGCAAGCTCAACGACGTCAACCCGGCCGCCTACATCGCCGAAACACTCGAGACAATCATCGACGGCCATCCCCATAGCCGCATCGAAGACCTCATGCCGTGGCGATTCCGCAAAACGTCAAGCCAGCCTCAATAGGGTTGCGGCTAAGCGCTCACGAACCAAAAGTAGATCGCGGAATTTCGGACGTGTGTGGAAGAGCGAGGGATTGCGGGTATCTGGCGATCGTCCTCGATCTCTTCTCGGCGCGCGGCGGCAAGGCGGGAGTGGTGGTCTGCAAACCAGTTGGCTTTTGACCCTGCACCAAGCTCTCGTTGCCTTGTAGCCGTCGGCCTCATCAAAGGGCGGGAGGTCGTCGTGGGATGGGGTGGGCATCCGGACCTCGGGCCTTCCTGCGCAAGGCTGCCCTCCCAGCTGCAGACAATGGCCAACTGCCGGCGGTCGTTGCTGGGAGAGCCGCCCTGCCGCAATAGCTCGGCTTTCCGACGGCCCTGCCGTATTTCCTTCGGCGTCACGTGCGGCAGCGCCAAACGTTGCCCTCCATCGCGCACCTCTTCTCGGAATCGACACAGCCCTATGTTACCCAGGTTGGCGAAGATCATTAGAGCTGGACAGTTAGACGGGGCAACCGCGAACCGTTTCTGACCCACCTACCATAGCTGACCTGACGCAGGTCGGATACGTGGCCGAAGCAACGAGGGCATTCTCAGTTTTGAGGGCGTCCCTCTACGATTCGGTACGTTCTCACCGCCGCACGCAGGTATTGCGCCAACAGCCCAGCCTCCAGCCAAATCCGCTTGACGGCAAAGCCAGGCGTTTCGAAAACCTCAACCGAGTCATCCATGCACGGAGCGCTGCGCAGCGCTAGACAAGATTAGTCAAGGTAGTTTGCATAAAAGCGGCACCTTGCAGGCCTTAAGAAGCAAATTCCGGCGAGTTATTGTCTACAAATGGCGAAATTCGACGTTAAAGCCCAACCATAATAGACGACCATTCTTTCTGGACTGAGGCCCAGCGTGATGCCCCCCGGCCCGTTCCGGCGCATTCTGAGTTACCTGCTGTCGCAAGAGCCCCGGGGATTGTCCTGCTGCCTTGTGATCCAGCGCTATAGCCGATTTGGTTTAGCCGTCCGTCGGCTAGCCAAGCCAGATGACCTCGGAGCTCAAAGTACGGCTTTGCCTTGCCGATTGAGGCCCGGTGGTTGCGTGAGTTGAGTTCCATAAAGTGATCTTGCCCAAGCGCCGAAAACTCAACTCGGAACCACCGACCGCGCCTGGGTTGCTGATGTGCTGACGGCATTTTGCTGCTGAACTTGGTAGCATCGAACGAAAACACTATGAAAGGAATAGAAATGTCTAGACGACTCTTAGTTCGTGTTGCGGCGACCATGCTAGCCGTCGCACTTACCCTGGCCAACGGGGGCGCGGACGCCGAAGGTACAAGAAAAGCTATCAACGCAATGGCGGTAACTGTATTCCCGCCATTCGAATTCGCAGATGCATCGGGGAATCTCGTTGGGTTTGACATCGATATTCTGAACGGGATGGCATCGAAGATGGGCACGCAAGTCAACTGGACCCAATCGAGCTTCGCGCAGATAATCAGCTTCGCCCCGATCAAGACAGCGCGCGCGGACATCCTCTCGAGCGCACTAGGCGATACGCCGGAACGCCGTGCTAGTGTCAACTTCATCGACTACGTATATCAACCCTACGTATTCTACACGCTTCGTGCAAACGCCGAGAACTTCACCAACATCGAGACGCTATGCGGTAAACGTGTGGGGGCAATACGTACTAGTGTTATCGAAACCGGCGCGGTCGTCAAATGGAGCGAGGACAACTGCACAAAAGCCGGCAAGCCTGCAATCATCGTTGTGCCCGGTGAGAACACTCCCCAAGTGCGGCTCATGGTTAAGCAGGGCTTTGCCGATGCGGGCCTGACAGGTGCAGCGATAATTGCGTATCAAAATACACTTGAGGGAAACCAGTACGTGGCAGTTGGCAAACCTGTGATCAAGCTGCTGACCGGCATGGCATTCTCAAAGGATGATCCCCAGTTCGGACAAGAGCTTAAACAGGCACTTGGCGCGCTGATTGCCGATGGCACATATGGCCAGCTACTTCAAAAATGGGGCCTGCCGGAGGACGCGTCGATCCAAAAGCCAATGATCAATGGTGAGCCGTGATCGCGGGGTTGTTCAGTCGTTGCGGTGCCAACCCCCTTGTAGTCAACGGGTTGACCAGCGCTTCGCAAAACTGTTCCGGCGAAGCTCTTTCGACGTCGCCAACATCTGCACTTGTGCGTCGTCACTTTTCATACGCAACGTTATCTCGGCGTCCCGTTAAGAGAGCCGAATTACGCGGGGACGACAGGCGGCGCGCTTGCCATAGGTTGATCAGGAATAGGCACAAGGTTCTCTGCACCAAGTGAAGATGCGCTGCAAGTTGTGGCCGACGGTTGAGAGATGACGTTCCGGCGCGCTCCTTGAGTGAAAGCAGCTGGGGCGACCGTCAGTCTTCACGCCTCCGATGATGACTTTGATAGGAGAACGGCGGCGCAAACGCGCTTGCTGACGCCAAATACCCCGCTTCTGGCGCGGGGTCTATGATGTCATGGCCGCAGTATCTTTTGTCAACATACGTCCGTTGTATCCGGCAGACGGTGAGTGTTCCTGGGGCGGACGACATCCGCAAAGCGTGGTCTTCGTGGAGTTGTCGGACAGCGCGCCAGTACGAAAAAGCGACCAGGAGAACGGCGATTGTTGGTGATGATCACGCTTTGCTGTACTCCAACTCCGGGGCGGAAAGGAACAGAATCTCCATGCCTGCTGGTGCCACGTCGAGAACCGGGGCGATCTCCTGGGAGCCGAACGGCTGACCGGCCGGGAAAGATCATTCGCGATTCTCACCGCAAGATTGAGGTAAGTGCTCTAGGGTCTGTTGGGATTCATCGGGAGTTTATCACGGCTGCGGCCAGATGGATCATTGAGGCGAAGCTCTGATCGGTCTTGTCGGCGCGCATTGCGATGCGCTTGAATTCCTTGAGCTTGCCGAAGAAGTTTTCGACGAGATGCCGCCATTTGTACATCTCCTTGTCGATGGCGAGAGGCTTTGCCCGACGCGGATGCTGGGAGATGACAGCCTTGGCGCCGCGCGTGTCGAGTTCGGCAATGATGGCGTTACTGTCGAACGCTTTGTCCGCAATCAACGCGTCGAAGATCAATCCCTCGATGAGCGGCGGCACACCCACCGTGTCGAAGCGCTGTCCGGGCAGCAGCACGAAGCGCACGAGATTGCCAAGCGCATCAGTGAGCGCCAGGATTTTGGTGGTCATGCCGCCTTTCGAGCGGCCGATCGCCTGGCTTTGCGTCCCCCTTTTGCGCCCTGTCCGTGGCGGTGGACCTTGACGATGGTGGCGTCGACCATGGCGTATTCCATGTCGGGATCGTCGGAGACAGCCTCGAACAGCCGCTTCCAGATATCCGCCCTTACCCAGTCGCGGAAGCGCGTGAAGACGCTGTTCCAGTGGCCGAACGAGGCTGGCAGATCCCGCCAGGGACTGCCGGTTCGGGCGATCCACAGCACGGCTTCGACAAATAGTCGGTTGTCCTTGCCGCGGCGGCCGGGATCGCCCGGCTTTCCAAGACAAAGCGGCTCCATCTTCGCCCACTGGGCGTCGGTCAAAACGAATCGGTCCATCCCAAGCTTGAATCACAACCAGGCCCGCATGAGAATCCTGAATCCCAACAGACCCTAGAGCGGCGCGATCTCGCCCACCATTCAGTCATCGCTCGTTCTTACCCGCGAGCAAAGCCAGCTGATGTTTCATGTTGATGTCTAGCCGCGACCGCAACAACCCATTCGAGCGGGTCGGCTTGTGCTTCTCGTCCGTTCCTATTCGGCCACATCGTCCCTCCGATGCACGATAGCAAATGGTCCAAACTCGGAAAAGACATTGCAACGTTCGGGTCCCCAAGCTCACTAATGCAGCCGCGGTCCGGAAGATAGACTCTCCCTGAATCGCTTCTGGCCAACAACTATTGGGCGTCGCCGCTCGTCTAGCAAGCTCCTCAATGGGGTGCTGTGAGATCAACGAAGTCTTCTTTGAGTACATACGGGTCCAGATCGAAGACTCTCTCTTTCGACATAATAATAAGGCTTGATCACCCTCTAAGAGCTCGGTCCGGATTAGATCCGGGGAAACGCCCTTGTGGCTGCGAATATTCGGAAAGCGACCGATCACACGCTAATGCGATAACGTTCAAGCTCGTGCAATGCGGCCCGATATTCGCGATCAAGCCTGTCCACGATGCGTGAAACGGGCTCGATCTCACGGATCTTGCCCACGCCCTGCCCGGCCGACCATATCCCTTTCCACGGCTTGACCTCTGCCCCTTCAAGGCCCGTGAAGTTCATCTTCGCGCTGCTGCTCGCGACAACCTTCAGGTCAAGCCCTTGCGCCACGATACTGGGAATGAGCATATTCGCTCGAGCTCCAGTAAAGGCGCGCGTGATGATCAGATCTTCGCATGAGCTCGTGAGCAGCATCTGTTGATGGGCCGAATCGGTTCTACTTTCCGATGCGGCCATGAAAGAAGTGCCGACATATGCGAAATCAGCGCCCAACGCCCTCGCCGCCAGGATAGCCCGCCCGCTCGCGATTCCGCCAGCCAGCGCGATGTATCCGGAGAAGAAGCTCCGGACCTCCTCGACGAACACGTTGTTGCAGAGGTCCCCGGTATGCCCGCCCGCTCCCGCACACACGAGTACGAGGCCATCCACGCCAGCCGCAGCGGCCTTTCGCGCGTAAGCGACGGAGTTGACGTCTGCGAAAACGAGACCTCCGTAGGAATGCGCGACTTCGACTGCCGGGCGGGGAGCGCCCAATGCTGTGATGACGATTGGAGGCCTAAATGTTTCGACCATTTTGAGGTCTTCCGGCAGCCGATTATTAGTCGAATGCATCACCAGATTTAGTGCCCAAGGCGCCTCAGGCCGATCGCTCAGGCCGGATTTGATGGCCTCCAGCATTTGCTTGAGCTCGGCGCCATTTCTGGCATTCGGCGTTGGAAGAGAACCCACGATCCCGGCCTTGCAGCAGGCCAAGAGAAGTTCGGTCCCGGAGATTAAAAACATAGGGGCTGCGAACAGCGGCAGACGGAGGCTTCGTAGGGCAAGATTGACGTCCCGGATCTTGAGCATTGAACCTCCATTTATTCCTGCAAGTGCCGGGTGGACACTGTACGCCTAATTCGAGAATGCGATCCGAGCGGCTGTGAAGCCCGCGTATGCAGCAGCCGCGGATCACGCAACGACCAAACCTGCGATCGCGCTGAGTACGCATTCTCGTGCGTAGCGCCGCGCACCGCCCCTGGTGAGTACGTGGCTGCGGAGACGTTCACTGGCAGGACCAAACGTGGATTGTCATAACTCCATCCTCGTCCAGCCAGCCCGATGCGTCTCAGCGTCAACTGAGTACGGCTGAAATGAAGTTCATGGTGCGAGCATGCGTTGGACTGTTAAGAACCTGGGTCGGAGGACCGCTTTCGACGACCTGCCCCTGATCCATGAACATTACTCGGCTTGCCACTTCGCGCGCGAAGCCGAGCTCGTGAGTGACCACGATCATTGTCATTCCAGTCCGCGCGAGATCGCGCATGACTGCAAGCACTTCGCCGACCAGCTCGGGATCGAGCGCGGAGGTGGGCTCGTCGAACAGCATCAGTGCTGGTTTCATCGCAAGCGCGCGAGCAATGGCCACACGCTGTTGTTGACCACCCGAGAGCTCGATAGGATAAGCATCGCATTTGTCCGATAGCCCGACACGCGCGAGCAACTCGCGGGCGGCGGCCTCAGCCTGGTTGCGTTCATGTTTGAGTACCTGAACCGGACCTTCCGTAACGTTTTCAAGCGCCGTCTTATGGGGAAAGAGGTTGAAACGCTGGAACACCATGCCTGTTGCGAGGCGTTGCCGCGCGATGTCGCGTTCAGAGAGCTCATACAGCTTCCGGCCGACGCGACGGTACCCGACTAACTCGCCGTTCACCCATAGAGCGCCGCCATCAACAGTTTCCAACTGGTTCATGCAGCGGAGCAAGGTGCTCTTTCCGGAGCCCGATGGACCGATGATGCACAGCACTTCGCCACGATCTATTTCGAGGTCGATACCCTTGAGGGCTTCGAATCCACCATACAACTTGCGTACGCCGCTGGCTTTAACGATGGGATTCATCTGTTATTCCGGGCTAACGAGGTTTCATATCGCGGGCGCCACGTGCGTAATGCCGCTCTAGCCGCGTTTGCAGAAACGTAAGCACGGTAACCACGATCAAGTACCAGAATGCAGCAACAATGAGCAGCTCGATCACGTAGTTGTTTACGTAGTAGATGTTCTCTGCGTTGTGCACAATTTCCGAGAATTGGATAACGCTTGCGAGTGACGTAAGCTTGACCATGCCGATGAGCTCGTTGCCGATCGGGGGTACGATGACTCGCATAGCCTGCGGGAGAATGATTCGGCGCAGCGCCTGAAGACGGGGCATGCCGATTGCGCTCGCCGCCTCATATTGTCCTTGATCAACGGATAGTAAGCCTGCGCGCACGACTTCGGATGTATAGGCGCCCTGATTGATGCCCAACCCGAGAAGTGCTGCAACAAATGGCGTCATCACATCCACAGTGCGAACCTCGAAAAGGCCAGGAATGCCCAGCGCCGGAAACACCAGTGCCAGGTTGAACCACAGCAACAGCTGCAATAACAATGGCGTGCCGCGAAAAAACCACACGTAGCTGGCTGCGGCCCAGTTGACTACTGGATTGGCCGAGAGGCGCATGATCGCCACCGTCACTCCGATCGCGACACCCAGCAACATCGCGAAGGCGGCCATCAGAACGGTGTTACCAAGACCTAGAATAATGGTGCGCGCCGTAAGGTACCGGCTAACAACAGCCCAATCGATCTGGCCATGGACAAAAGACATCACTATCCATGACGCTGCCGCCACGACCGCGACGGCACTGATGTATCGGCCCACATGCTTGCGCCGCACGTGCTCTAGTCGAGAGATATCCTCCACGATTTGATCCTGCTCGTTGGCGGCTAGATTTCCGATCGCTACATTGGGCACGAAAGTGTCTCCCACCCCTTTGACGTCACGCACGCGATCTTCTGAGGATCGTCTTCTTTCGCATCGACGCGCACACGCCGTGCCAATTCGAGGTTGCCCATCGCGGGAAGAAGCTACGCGTTCCTGCCCGCAGTTTTCATCAATATATAGACGAACATTGCAGAATATCGGCGTATCAAGCTGCAAATGTGAGTATTTCTGCACCTGCTCCCCCTGGATCCCATCGGTTTTATGCGCAGCGGAAAAACGCCGAGGTCGAAACGATAATCACCATGCAATCGGTAGTCGTACGCAACGAATTGCCGCTCACTTCCCGGCCACGAGCCGGTGGCGACACGCCTTCCTGGACATTACACGGTTCAGTTCACGGCAACTGTTGACGTAGAAAATCTGGGGACTCTAACTGCCGCTGAAGAAGAAATCACAGGGCAACTGAATTCAGCGCGCCTGACGCAAAAGGTCTGGATTATTGTGTTCAGAACAGGATTTCGGCCGCATTTGGTCCAGATTAGAGAAAGTAAGATCCCGGCTTCGGCTAAACGTTACGATTAGCAAGCATAGCGGAGCGGAATTCCCGGTACGGTTGGTTGCGCTATGCACTGCAGCTAATCAGGACCCATTCGGAGCGTGAAACATGGCTTGGGTTAAGACTTGGGAAGGTATTGCCGACGAGGGCTGGCTGGACAAGCTCGATCACGTCAACTTCTTGACCTTTCAGCGCATAGCGGATCTTGCGAGCGTCGAAGTGTGGCGCCGCGCGAAGCATGATCTCGGGTCTGAGCCGAATCTTCATTTTGTCATGACCGAGACCTATGTCCGTTATATTCGCGAACTGCGCTTGGGCGCATCGGTTCACATCCATACAGCCCTGCTTGCTTCGGATACGAAGCGGTTTCATCTTTTTCATCGTATCCAAAGCGAGGGCGAGATTGCTTGCACAGTCGAGACAGTTAACCTCTGCTTCGACGCAGCGAATCGGAAGGTCGCATTGTTCACCGCCCGGATCAGCAATTACTTCGCGGGGTGGGGTAGCCCGCCGGCCGATGCCGTTCCGAAATTGTCAATTAGCCGAAGACCATCTCGCAGCTGAAACGGGCTAAACCTGCAACAGACTCGCCAGCTCAACAGCAGCTGCCATCAAAGTCGGACAGTACCTACTGCAAAAATGAGCCCGGATCTTGCGCTGCTACGCGCAACTGCAGATCCTGCGGTGTTAGAACGTTTCACACAACCATCGCGTGGACCGCGAGATAAGTCGGCGGACTCGATCGCCTTGTGAACGAGAACGCCAAAGCGCGCAAGTGACGCTTTTCGAACTACGTCATCAAGACCGCGCGGCTAGTCGGTTATCTCGTCCGCGCCAGCGATCCGCCTCCCAGCAACGCGGCCAGATGCGACACCCTCAAGATGATGCTGGGTGCCGTGCGGGCAACCAGCCCCGGCTCCGGAGGGAAGCCCGGGTGCGCATCGAGACGCTTAGCCGATTGCGCAAGATGGACGCGGATGTGATCGAGACGCTGGAGTGCGTTTCGCGCGAGTGGAAGGTGATCCAGCAGGTAAGCGAGAGGCTCGTCAGCCGGGCCTGCAAAGCTATCCCGGCGGTACTCCCTCGCACCCGGTTTCGCGCAGAGCCCAAGCTGTACCCGATGCGTTGTTCGCCAGCCTAGTAGGCCTGCGTCTGCCTCTTCATTGTAAGAGAGCGAGGTCTACCAGCGTGGAGGCACCGACTTTCGATGTATCGAGGCTGGCGGACTGGTTGAGTGCCTCGGCAGCAATCCCATTGCAGTTTGATTCCTCAGGCGTGGGTTTTAAGTGCGAGCTTTTCCCGCACCTCGTCCGGGCCCATCACGCGCACTCCAAGTCTTTCAAGAATCTCGATCGCTCGTTGCACCAGTTCCGGGTTCGTCGCGTATCGGCCATGGGAAAGGTACAAATTGTCCTCCAATCCTACGCGCACGTTCGCGCCGGCCAACGGTGCCATTGCTGCGTACGGAAGCTGCATTCGACCAATGGAGAAAGCAGAGTAGATAGCGCGAGGAGGGAGCCGATTCACCAACGCCATGAGCGTTGTCAGATCACCCGGCGCACCATAGGGAATGCCCATGCACAATTGGATCAAGGGTGGATCGTCGATCAGGCCGTCTTTGATCAAGTCGTGCGTGTACTGCCACCAGGTGACCCGTATCGAATACTTCAAGCTCAGGACGAACCCCGAGCTCTTTCAATCTTGCGGCCATCTTCTTTAGGGTCGGATATGTATTGACCATGACAGTCTCACCGCCGCCGAAGTTCATAGACCCGCAATCCAACGTGCAGATCTCTGGACGAAGTTCTTCTACATGCCGCAGCCGATCAAGCGCTCCCGCGGCATCCGTCGCTGGGTCCAGCGGCAGGGGCGAGTCAGGCCCGCCGAGCACGAAATCCCCGCCGGACCCTCCCGTCAAGTTTATTACAGGGTTCACTTTTGACTTCCGAAGACGCTGCACCACAGTCCTGTAGAGCGCCAGATCGCGCGAGCCGCGCTTCGTTTCAGGATTGCGCACATGGATGTGCACCACTGCCGCTCCTGCCCGCGCCGCCTCGATGGCCGAATCGGCAATCTGTTCTGGGGTTACCGGCACATGCGGACTCTTCGGCGCACTTCCTCCCCCGGTGACAGCACACGTAATGAACACCTCCGAAAGCATCTCATTTCCTCCGTCTTCGTTAAAACCCGATGTTAAGCGCGGCAGACCGATTAACAGTTTGCCGAATGGTTCGTACCTGAAGGGGGGACCTCAATTAATGCGAGGAGTTGTCGCGAAAACCACGAGTCCAACCAAATTGCCGAAACCTCTTCCCGTGAACTTTGGCGAAACCAGTGCGGCAGAAGGGCGATCTGAACTCTAGTATCGGTCGGTTGCACGGCATCCGCGCCGCGACTACTTTCCTTTCCATACGGGATCGCGCTTTTCTGCGAATGCACGTGCGCCCTCGAGGCGGTCCTCTGAACCGTAGAGTATATCGACCGTTGGAAGCTGACGCCGATTCACGCGGTTCAGGGCGTCCTGATAGCTCAGTGGCTCAGTTACGCGCACCGTCTCCTTGATAGCAGCAAGCACAAGGGGGGGGCCGCTCGCGAGCAGCCTCGCGATTTCCCACACGCGGTCTTCAAGTGTTTCCTTCGGAAGCACTTCATTAACGAGCCCCCAGCGGTGTGCCTCCGCCGCGTTCATCCAGCGGCCCGTGTACAGAAGGTCCAAGGCAATGTGAAAGGGAATGCGCTTCGGCAATTTGACCGATGCCGCGTCGGCGAGCTGGCCGGCGCGAATCTCCGGCAGCGCAAACGAAGAATGGTCCGACGCATAGATCAAGTCGCAGGAAAGCACGAGTTCGAACCCGCCGCCAACAGCCATTCCATTGACACAGGCGATGACCGGTTTGTTCAGGTCGCGCAGTCCCTGCACCCCACCGAACCCACCGACACCAAAATCGGCGTTCGCTGATTCCCCGGCCGCAGCGGCGGTTAGGTCCCAGCCGGCGCAGAAAAACTTGTCACCTGCCGTCTTTAGGATGGCAACGCGCAGCTCCGGATCGTCGCGGAAGGCCCTGAAGGCGTCTCCCATTAGCCGAGAAGTCTTCGCGTCGATGGCGTTTGCCTTCGGGCGGTCGAGCGTAACTTCGAGAATCGTGCCCTCTCGGCGCGTTGTTACAACCTCAACCATCCGTTCGTCTCCATCACCGCCGCTTTTGAGATCCGACTGCCACATCGACTTGTGCAGAAGACATGCGACGCAACGATCAACACTTCGTTTCCGTTCACCAGGGCGCTCGCGATTGGCTCAGGCCTGGCGAGAGCGACCGCTTGCGAAAGTGTATCGCACTTCAACACACGTTTCGTGCAAAGGGCCATCAGCACGCGCTTAAATCCGGCGTTGGTTGCGAGCGGAACGAACGATTGTGTAGCGCGAGCGCTGCACTGATCGGCTCCGTCGTTTCAAAATGGCGCGGACCGCATTCGTGCCAATTGCGGCGCTTAGACGCTTAGCGCACCGCGCTGAACCATCACCGCGGGCCGCAGGCGTCGAGCACAGCGCTCTTGTATTCTACATGTCGACATCGTCCGGAATGCTTAGGCGCTTCCCATGACTGCAACCGAATGTAGGATGAGACCGCGGCCGCCTAAACTAGCAACTTGCCAGCTAAATTGCGGTAGCGGCCGAGCGCACATCTTGGGGCAGGGCCGAACTTGCAAATGCATCAAATCGTTCGCCCGTTATTGAGCAACCTAGCCGCTGAGTCTAATGATCACGGTCTGGAGCAGTCCGTGAAGAATGATGCGATTCGTAAGTATCTAAAGTCCCCTTTCAGGCTAGTTTCATTGTTTTGGTTCGCGCCACTAGGTGCCACTTGGACACTGTCCTTGATTCAAATGCGGGAAAGAAAGCGGATTGGTGAGGGGGCGAGATATTGTGTGAGCTACCGGATCACCATCCAACGGTACATAAGGTCCTGCCGATACGATCGGCTGCTTCGGCCAGGCCGAGCAGAGGTCACGAACGATTGCGTGCACGAGCAAAGGGGCGAACAAAAAACTATCCTCGTTGTCCACTCAAACCTAGCCATTCAGGCCAGTCTGTGCGACCGCCATGCGTATCGTCCCACTCCGGCGGAGGGGAATCGGCTTCACGATTGCGGCAGAATCAGCAGTCGGGAAACGGAGCGCCCTACTCAGCCGTCGCGGAGAACGATCGGGCCCGCCTGTGCAGCCCCGCGGATCCAGATGAGATCAATCCTTCTTCTCGTATGGCTCAAAGATCGAATTTACCCACTTGTTTGCGGCCGCTGTCCCCTGGCTCAGTTGGATCTGCGCATATTGCTTGAACTCGGAGTCAGAGTTCTCCATGATCAAAGCTGCGTCAGCGCCGTACCGCAAGGCAGAGTCGAACCCTCCAGCGTTCATTGTGTTATTCAATGCACGCTTGTGCCATACCAAAGTAGGCATAGCTACACGCGAGATGCGTTTCGCGATGCGGATGACCTCTTCTTCAAGGCGGTCTTTCGGAAAAACGCGGTTTACGAAGCCGAGCCTATACGCCTCGTCGGCGTCGAACAGATCCCCAGTGTACATCAATTCTCGACAACGTTGCCCCATGACCCATGGGATCGACATCATCATGACCCGGCTGTCCGAACCTGATCTCAACCGCGCCAAACTGCGCATCATCCGAGCAGTAACGCAGATCGCACATCGAAGTGAGATCCATCGCGCCTCCGAGGCAATAGCCGTTGACCATTGCGATCACCGGCTTCGAACATTTGAAAGGGGAAGATAGAAACTCAAAGCAATCATCGACGATCGTCTTCCAGTCGTTGACAGTTCTTTGTTTCTCACCGCCTGCCTTCACTTCGGCATCCTCGTCGTTGAGGTCAAACCCAGCGGAAAATGCGCGTCCACCGGCCCCACTGATAAGGATCACGCGAACTTCCGGATCACCATCGGCAGCCGTTAGCGCGTTGTGAAATTCTTTGCGCAGCCTGATCGAGATGGCATTCATTTTCTTGGGACGATTCAGAGTGATCCGCGCAACGCGGTCGTCAACTTCGTAATCGATGGCGGTGTAGTCCATATTCTGTACCTCGTTTGCTAAGGCCACGCTGGCATCAGTTGTCGCGCGCACTGGCTGGTACAATCAGCGCATCTACCGCGACAACGCCCGTCTGGCGCACGAACAGCGGATTGATATCGATGGAACGAATCTGATCTCCGAGCGCGCGGGCTGTCGCATCGAGTCGACTCACAGCGCCCATCAAAGCCTCCGTATCAAGCGCGGGAGCGCCGCGATACCCCTGCAGCAACTTATGAACGCGCAGCTCAGCAAGCATCTCTTCCGGCTCACCGACCCGCAGTCCCGAAGGGCGAAGTGCGGCGTCCCCCATGACCTCCGTCCAGATACCGCCTTGGCCGAGCACAACGAATGACCCTAAGCTTGCATCTGTCTGCAGACCGAGTATCATTTCGATACCGTCTCGTACATATTCCTGGATGATGAGGACCTTTGCCCCAGCGGCGAAGAGTGCCGCCGTCGCGGACGACAATTCCTTATCATTCCTCAGATTTGTTACGACGCCCGACAGCTCGGTTCGATGGAGTACGTGCGTGTCGCCGAGTTTTGCGACGACCCGGATACCCGATTTTGTTCGCCGCTTTGATTGCAGCCTCGACATCTCCGACGAAGCAGCTTTCCACGACCGGAATGCCCGCAGCACTCAAAAACTCGAGCGCCGGCCTCCCGGAAAATGCCCTGCTTTCGAACTCGGAGAGACGCTTTTCCATACCGAGTTGATCTAAGAGTGGCGCGTCGACTAGTGGCGGCACAGGGCGGGACCATGTCACCGCACGATTGAAGGCTCGGAAGGCCTCGCGCTGTCCCAAAACCACAACATCGTTATGCAAGAATGCTTCAATTTTCTCTGTTGAGGTTGAACCATCTACTGGCGTCATCAACGCCACTAGCTTATTCGTCTTTGCGGCGACCTCTACTGCGCAGTCGGCCCACGTTTCGTATGCCGCACCATTCCGCCCGGAGTGACTTGGGTCGTAAAGAGTGGCGAAAATGTCGACGTTTGGGTCGCCTGCTATCGTCTGGAAGAGTCTCCTAGAATCCTCCTCGAGTTTCTCAATACCCCAAAAGTCTAGAGGATTCCTGCAAGTGACAATATCGGGCAAGAAGCTGCGAAGCTCATTCACTGTAGGCGCGTGGAATTCGGCGTAACTGAGCGCTCCGCAATTCGCCAATTCGTCCGCGTACATTTGGACTAGGCCACCTGACGGACAAGCCACCCCAAGCCGTCCGTCACCGGGGGACCGTCCCGCTTGTGCAATGAGCGCGGAGGCAAGTAATTCCTCCATCGAATCGACCTGCACTACGCTGTGTCTCTTGAACAGCTCGCGGTAGAATTGATGGGGCGCCGTTAGCGCACCTGTATGGGCGGTTGCCAGTTCGCGAGACGCTTCCGTGCGGCCTGGCTTCAGCAAGATCACAGGCTTACCAGCAGAACGAGCCCGATCGCACTCGAAAAAGAAGTGCTCTGGATCCCGGATCGCTTCGACGAAGCCACAGATAACTCGTACGTGAGGATCGTCCACAAAGTAACGGAGGAGATCTGCACTACTCGTCACAGCTTCGTTGCCACAGGTGACTGCGTGACTCCAGCGCACGCCGCGCCCAGCTCCCATCAAAGCGAGTTTTGTTCCCCCGCCTTGAGAGAATAAAGCAACGCAGCCCGGCTTCAACACCTCCGCCGACGAGACGTTTAGATGCACTCGGTCAATCCAGTTGATCAAGCCACTGGAGTTTGGGCCGAGGACGGCCATCCCAGCCGCTTGCGCAATCTCTACCACCCGAGCCTGCGCCGCAACTCCTTCTGCACCTCCCGATTCCGCGAATCCTATCTCAGGAATAACCGCAGCCCGTACTCCGACCTCAGCCGCGTCTTCAAGTGCGGCTACCGACCCGTCACGGTTTCGCAGAATGAGGACGGCATCGGGCACAAAGGGAATGCTTTTGAGGGAATTGTAGCAGCAGTAGCCAGCGATTTGTTCGTACTTCGGATTTACGGCCGCGACTTTTCCAGAGTAACCGATCTGTTTGTAGTATTCGAGCGATTTGCTGCGCGCCTCCCGACGCTGGACTCGCGCCGATTACCGCTACCGAGTTCGGTCGCAACAGGGCAGATAGCGAGCTTTCGCTTACAGGAGTCAGCTTGAAGGGAGGGGATTGTATCAGGACATCGTCCTCTCGAATTGAGGTGTTCGGGAGCGAAATCTAGGCTGCCCCAGTGCAGCGAGCCCGCAAAATGGGGAAACTGAACGACGAAATCCTGCAAATTGAGAGACCTCGCGGGCAGTTCACATTGCAGTCAGCGGTTTCGTGGAGTGTGAGAGCTCGACATGACAGATGAAGGAGGAAGCCCTGTGTTCCGCCGCGTTTCATTCCGTTGAGACCTGACGCTCATTCAATCATGGGAAGACAGGGTGTTGAGTGCCTCGCGACGAGCCGACAAACGTTCCTCTCGCGATAGGACAGCAAGTCAACTAGGCCCCCGGCAACTCGGTTGGCAATCGATCGGCTAGCACCGAATCGTCGAGAGCCGCAGACCTGTGCTCGACTGAGCGAGGGCTGGGGGAGCGTCGGAGCCTGGCGGGATCAACTCGTTCTGCGCACCAACCGGCCAGCCGTTCCCAATTACGGATAGGCTGCCTGCATTCAAGATGTGGAGCCTGCCGTTGCGCGCGTCATGTACCGCGCAGAGCCGCCCCTGGGTAAAAGTGGCTACCCGGGCTTCACCAGCCCGAGCATTTGTCGTGCTTCGGCCGGCGTGGCGATGCTGGCGCCCATGCGCTCAATGATCCCGACGGCGTTGTCGACGAGTTCGGCATTGGATGCCAGCACCCCACGCCGCAGGTAGATATTGTCTTCCAATCCGACGCGGATATGCCCTCCTAGTCTCACGATTTGCGCGACCGTGGGCATCTCGTCCGGACCGCAGCCGAATCCGCCCCAAATAGCGCCGGCAGGCAGGATCTCTTTCATTGCCTGGATGACGATCGGCTCCGCAGGGGCGCCGTAACCGGTGCCGAGGCAGAATTGGAACAGCGGCGGGCCCTTGAGAGTGCCTTCCGCGATGAGCTTCTTGGCATTCTCGATGTGGCCGAGTTCGAAGCATTCGATCTCCGGTTTGACGCCGGCGTCCTGCATCAGTTCTGTCATTTCGCGCAGGTCGGACATTCGAGCCACATAGATCGACTCGCCGAACGCCAACACGCCGCAATCCAGTGTGGCGATCTCCGGCTTGAAGGTGATCGCTTGAAGGACGCGGTCCCTTGGGCTCTTGAGCACAGTGGCCTTGCCGAGCCTGGGCGGATCGAGGGAATCGAGCGCGATGGTTCCATCCATTCCGCATGTCAGGTTGATGATGACATCGGTCGACGACTCGCGCAGCTTCTTTACGACCTGCTCATAGAGCTCCAGACGGTTCGAAGGCGTGCCGTCCTCCTCGCGAACGTGGATGTGAACGATAGCAGCGCCTGCTTTCGCCGCGTCGAGCGCCGATGCCGCAATTTGCGAAGGCGTTTTGGGCAGGTGCGGATGCTTTGCGACGGCTGCCGCACCCCCGCCCGTGATTGCGCACGTCAGAACGACCTTTCGGGACATCAAGGACTCCTCTAGTGCCGCGGGGGCTGCACCTAAGACGAAATTAGAAAAGGACAATTCCTCTGCTCATCGGGCCGGCGCTCCAGCATTGAGGCTCGACCTGCGACCCACGTTTCGCGCAGCACTTTCGCCTTGAGCTTGCCGTGCCTTCTGCAGCCTCTCGACAACGTCGGCACGAAACGGCTCGACTTTGCGGCTTGCAACGCCGACATTGAGCTGCACGTGCTCCGCTGTTGCCGCAAGCTCACCATCGTGGTCCTCGATCATCTCCTGATGAAAAACGAAGCGCTTCGCGTCCAGATCGATGATTCGTGTGTTGACAGTGAGAGTGGCACCTGCACGAACCTCACGGACGTAGGTTATGTGAAAATCGCCCGCAAAAAGGGAGTGACCCTGCTCGAGATAGGTTGGCCCCAGTCCGAGATCTCGACAGGCGAGAGTATAGGCATCGAAAAACACCTGGCAGTAGGGGAGGACATTCATATGCCCATTGATATCAAGCCAGGACGTCCGAACAGGACAGCGATAAATGAAGGTCATTCGGTCTTCGTTCCGTGCAGCTAGAGCTAAGGTTGTGGTGCGTGTACGAGTCCTGTGGAGACAGCAGACTCCAGGGCAAGTCGGCATGCGGTTGAGATATCGTAGATTGGCCGCCTGAACCTGGAACGTATCGCGGGTGTGATCACCGGGAACAGAGTGCACGTGAACAGAAGTGCAGCAACTCTTGGATGCTTCTCAAGCAATCGCGTGACGCAGGAGGCGACATCCTCCTCGATTTCCGGAGGCTCCGTCGGTCGGTTGATCGAGGAATTCCGCGCCATGTTGCCGCCTTCGATGCCGACAACGACAACTCTTGCGCGCTCCGCCAGGTTAGTAAGACCAAGAAGATCCTCGGCAAAAAGCGTTGAATCCGATGTGACAACGCCGACCTTGGTGCCGGACGCGAACTGCCGGAGCAGAAACGGCAAAAGGACGAGCGTCGACATCATCACGGGGACGTCTACTGAATCAGCAACGGCGGCCTGGTAGCGGATCGCAAAACCACAGTTCGAGCCGATAGCCACGGCACCGCGTTCGACGAGCCTGCGCGCCGCGGCGACGTACGCTGGTGTGAGCGTGAGATCGCCGCTCATTGTGCGATCCACCGTGGATCCTTTGACGCTCTCGACGAGGACGGGAAAGCCGTAGGTATCCGGGCTCATAAGCGAGCCGGGCTGCGGCGTGGGTCGTACCCAGTCCGACTCACGATCGAAATCGAGGATGCCAAGACAGCCCTTGTTCTTCGATGTCATTGAGCGTCCAAATTCGTAAGGTGTGACGGATCACTTATAGAGTCCCTGTCGGGCCGGATTTCGCCGAATTCGGTGCAAAAGAGGTCGTAATTGTGTGTTTCATAGGGAAAATGCGAAGCTTCGCCCCTCATGGTTGTTTCGGCCCAGGTCCCGGGGAAACGGTCCAGCCGACCTGTAGAGGCGCGTGCCGAATGCATGTTTTCGCCGGCCGCTGACCCTCATCCTAGCTGCACGGGAGCAAGCCCAGCAACTTTGAGAGCGGCAATGATCAGGTTAAAGAACGTAATGGTCCGCCTGGCGAAATACGATCCGAGCCAGTGGCGGATAGTTGCGGCTCTCCAGGGATACTGCACCCAAGCTTGCCAAGGCGGCCATTCTAAAAACTCCGCCCACCTTCGCTGCTCGGAGAGGATTGGCATCCAGTGATAGGACGTGCGCCCCTGTTCGGCACCAGGTCAATGCCGAGCAGGGTTCAGGCAGCTCCCGCCTTCCGCATCGAAGTCTTTCAGCAGGTCGGTCACTCGCAGCATGCGGACAGTCCTTCATGGTGTCAGCCGCTCTTGCCGTGCGGTCTGCTCGTCTACCTTCCCTTCCAAACCGGCGCACGCTTTTCCGAGAATGCCCGAGCGCCTTCTACACGGTCCTCGGAGCCGTAAAGCTTGTCGACGGTCGCAAGATGGCGGCTGCTCACGCGCGTAATAGCGTCCTGGTAGTTAAGCGCTTCAGCCACGCGCATTGTCTCCTCTAGGGCTGCAATGACGAGCGGCGGACCAGCCGCAAGGAGCCTGGCAACCTGCCAGACGCGCTGCTCCAACTTTTCCTTAGGCAGCACTTCATTGATCAACCCCCAACGATGAGCCTCGGCGGCGTCCATCCAGCGCCCAGTGAGTAGAAGCTCCCTCGCAATATGGTGGGGAATACGCTTGGGCAGCTTGATCGCCGCGCTTGCCGCAAGCTGTCCAGCGAGAATCTCTGGCAGCGCGAACGAAGAATGTTCGGACGCGTAGATCAGATCGCAGGAAAGCGCCAGCTCAAAACCGCCGCCAACCGCCATGCCATTGACACAGGCAATGACCGGCTTATTGAGATCGCGCAGTCTCTCTAGCCCGCCGAACCCTCCGACGCCGTAGTGAGCGTTAACCTCGTCGGGGTCCGCCGCCATGTTGAGGTCCCAGCCTGCACAGAAGAATTTGTCGCCGGCGCTCTTCAGTATGCCAACCCGCAGCTCCGGATCATCACGAAACGCCTGGAATATCTGCCCCATCAGTACAGATGTACTCCGGTCAATGGCGTTGGCCTTCGGTCGGTCGAGTGTGACCTCGAGGATAGTGCCCTCGCGACGCGTAGTTACAACTTCAGCCACTGTTTTCTCTCCTGCTGTCTATTTAAGGGTACTCGGGCGTTGCGCTTGTCCCTCGACCGCGATCGGACTAGCTCTAGTCTAAGTCGACACCCCTTTCGAGAGACCACATTCGATTACGTCGAGCGTGTCCTCTGCGCCGAGATGGCGCCCAAATGAGAAGCGCTCCTGAATCAGGTATTCTTCTCTCTGCGCGTCCGGCGCAACTTAGCTCGCCCCTCCCTAGTAAGGGACCCCAAGTAACTCGGGCCGGTCAGAGCGCGCAATTTGAGTCAGTCAACATGCGCGCTCGCAACGAGGTTTCCACGTCGAACTGGAACCAATCTCACTCCTCCGACGCTCCGGCCAGATCGCCGCAAACGGTCTCTCCTCAGTTCGTCTGCTCGCCGGTGAGGCCTCCGAGCTTGGCGAGGCGACTCAGGTGATAATCGGGATCGCCAAATAGTTTGTCGAGCATGATCACGTGCTTGAAGTAGTGGCCGATGCTGTACTCCATCGTCATGCCGATGCCGCCATGGAGCTGAATGGATTCATGACCGATCACCTTTGCCGAACGACCGATCTGGACTTTTGCCGCCGAAATCGCGCGCTCGCGCTCGCTCACATTGGTTTCTCCCGTCATCATCGCGGCATGCATAGCCATCGAGCGGGACTGTTCCAACTCGACGAACATGTCGGCGGCTCGATGCTGCAACACCTGGAAGCTCCCGATCTTCTTGCCGAACTGCTCACGTGTCTTGAGGTAGTCGACCGTGATGGTTAGCATTTCGCCGAAGCAGCCTACAGCTTCTGCGCAAAGCGCTGCGACTGCCTCGTCCGCCACTTGGGAAATGATCGGGAGCGCTCTCTCCGGATCCCCGATGACATCGATTTTCTCAACTCGTACCTTCTCGAGCATGATCTCGGAGGCACGTAGGCCATCTTGCGTCCGATAGCCACGGCGTCTGAGACCCGGCGCGTGGGCATCGACAAGGAAGAGCCCAATTCCCTTCCTGTCCCGCGTGTCGCCTGCCGTACGTGCTGACACGACTATCTTATCGGCAGCATCGCCGTGAAGGACCAGGGCCTTGGTGCCGGTTAGGAGCCACCCGCTGCCGTCTTTCTTTGCCTGCGTCTCAACGTGGAAGAGGTCGTACCGAGACTGCGGCTCGGCATAGGCGAAGGCCATCTTTGTCCGGCCTTCCGCGATTGCTGGGATCAGCTCGGCCTTTTGCGCGTCATTCGCTCCAACTCGGAGCACACCGCCCGCAAGTACCACGGTCGCTAAATAGGGCTCCAAGATCAACGCCTTGCCGAATGCCTCCATGACGACCATGGTTTCAACCGGGCCGCCGCTGAAGCCGCCTTGTTCTTCCGAGAATGGCAACGCAAGAAGCCCGAGCTCGGCATAGCGCGACCACATCGCATCGCTGAAGCCGGGCTGGCTAGCCTGATATAAACGGCGATTATCCAGGCTATAGCTATCAAGCATCAGTCGCTCGACGCTGTCCTTGAGCAGTTGTTGTTCCGCAGATAAATCGAAATCCACTTTCGAAATTCTCCTGAGATGGCAGCGGTTCTGATTACCCCCTCGAAGGATCAGAGCCCGAGGATCGCTTTGGCAATGATGTTCTTTTGAATCTCCCGAGATCCCGAATAGATCGAGGCCGCGCGACTATAGAAGTAAGTGGGCGCGATACTCAGCGGCCAATCAGGACTGATCGGGGGTTTGTTACCATCGCCAAGCTCCTGTTCCGAGAGATGGGGTAGGGCATAAGGTCCGGTCACATCCATAAGAAGCTCAGCAGTTGCCTGCTGGAGTTCCGCGCCTTTGAGTTTGAGGATGGAGCTGGCCGGATCCTGTAGACCTTTTTGCTGCTTTGATGCGTTGGCGACTACGCGAAGCTGGGTCATCTCAAGAGCCTTCAACTGGACTTCGAGTTCGATCACCTTTTGACAAAATGCTGGTTGCTCGATTAGCCGCTCCCCCCCAGCGCGAGACCGCGCGGCAAGGTGCTTGATGAGCCGGACGCGCTCCTTGGAGGCGCCGATCCAGGCTCCCCCGAATCGCTCGTTTCCGAGCAGCATCTTGGCGTATTCCCACCCTCTATTCTCCTCTCCCACGAGATTCTCAGTGGGGACCCGGACGTTGTCAAAAAAGACTTCGTTGACCTCATAACTGCCGTCGATCAGCTGTATCGGACGCACATTGACGCCCGGTGACTTCATGTCGACGAGGAGGAAGGAGATCCCTAGTTGCTTCTTAACATCGGGATCGGTCCGTACCAGACAGAAGATCCAATCGGCATGTTGTGCCAACGTCGTCCAAATCTTTTGGCCGTTGACGACATAGTGGTCACCATCGCGCACGGCCCTAGTTCTGAGTGAGGCCAGGTCGGAGCCTGCTCCTGGTTCCGAGAAACCTTGGCACCACCAATCCTCGACGTTGATGATCCGTGGCAAGTAGTAGTTCTTCTGCGCTTCATTGCCGAAGGTGTAGATCACCGGTCCAATTAGAGACACACCAAAGTCGTACATGGCCGGCCCGGCAAATGCTTGTACCTCTTCGTCGAAGATGTACTGCTGCGCGGGAGACCATCCTGCTCCGCCGTACTCTTTAGGCCAATAAGGGATGCCCATGTTATTGAGGAGACGCGCTCCGGCGACCATCTCCTCTTTTGATAGCCGACGGCCTTCGGCCAGTTTGTGCCGGGTCTCCGGCGGCACGTTCTTGTGCAGAGACTGGCGTACCTGCTCGCGGAACGCCCGCTCGTCTTCTGTGAAAGTGAGATCCATTAGAGTTTCCGATAAGCTATTCAGCCACAAGTGCGGAGAAGATTGGTTTGGAGAACGCAGATGAGCATCTCTCCAGCGTTCGGAATTGAAAGGTTGCTCGACCACTCGAACATCATGGTCCGATTGCACCCGTTCCCCGAAGTCTGGCAATCGCAGCTGAGTTGTAGCCGAGTTCAGAGAGTATCTGTTCGGTATGCTCTCCAAGCATTGGTCCGGGCGTTGCAGATCCCGGAATTGGAGCGCCATTGATGTGAATGGGGCTACCGACGGCTTTCACAGTCCCGCACTTTTGATGCTCCAACCCGACGATCATGCCCCGCGCGCGCGCGTGCGGATGATCCAGTGCAGCACCTATGCTGAGAATTGGGGCGTGGGGAATTCCCGCGGCCGCAAATATTTCGCACCATTGCGCAACTGTCTTCGCTTTTAATCGCCCGATAAGAGCCGTTACAACCTCCTTCGATCGTTTGACACGGCCAGCATTTGTCTTGAGTTCTGCATCTGCGGCGAGCTCGGGCAAATCGAGGACTCGACACAGTGATGGCCACATGTGATCGCCATAGATTGCGATAACCAGCTCGCCGTCAGAGGCGGGGAAGACGTCATAAGGCACCGCGTTCTGACCAGCATCGATCGGCGGGGGGAGTTCACCGTCCGTCAAGTAGCGGACAGCAAAATACGGAAATGTTGTGAGGAGAGACTCGAATAAGCTGAGGTCAATCACACACCCTTTCCCGGATTTGACGCGCCCGACTAAAGCCGATGCAACCGAGAGGGCGCCATAAACTCCGGTAAGAATATCCCCAATGAGAATGCGCAAAGGGGGGCCTCCCGGTTCTCTCGTCAGAGTCATCAATCCCGTCATCGCTTGCGCGACGAGATCGAATGCTTTGTAGTCTCGCAAAGGACCTGTCTGGCCAAAGCCAGAGATAGAACAGATAACGAGACCAGGGTTTAGCTGCAAAAGTCGATCGTAACCAAAACCGAGCGAGTCGAGCGTACCTGGACGAAAGTTCTCGACCAGAACGTCTGCTCGCTCCACCAATCGTTCAAGTGCGAGCCTGGCCTCATCACGCTTCAGATCAAGCGCCAAGCTGCGCTTGTTGCGGTTGAGAGCCGCAAAGTAACAACTTTCCTCCTCGCGAAAAGGCTCTTCCTGGCGGGTGATATCCCCCGCACCGAGCCTCTCCACCTTCACGACATCCGCTCCCAAGTCCGCCATGATCGTCGTGCAAAGCGGGCCAGCCAAGACGTGCGTGAGGTCCACGACTCGTATTCCTTGGAGTGGTCGATGAGCGGGGTCTTGTGCACCTTCCTCTCGTGTCGCCTCAAGCTTTCGCTCGGCTTGCTCAGCAATCATGATAATCATTCCTTCCTAAGTGTTCTTCTTGGGCCCAAGCGCAAGTCGCATCAATTCCTGTTTATGTATCTACATTGCAGATGTTCGAAGGCCCGCTCGGTCCTTCAGCGCTTCGGGGTCCGGCGAAGTCGGCTTGCGTCTCATTATGTGTTGAGTAGCCTGGGCTTGTGCGCAGCGGGCAATGATCATTTCGTCAACTGGGCAAATACTCAGTGCTCCAGCTCTCGCTTACAACTCTCGCGCGTGACAGTTCGTCAATTTCGGAGTCGCAGTATTGCAGTCGCTGCAGAACTTGGCGCGTCGAAGCGCCATACTGTTCCGCGGGCGGCAGCGCATAAATCTTTCCAATAGTCGAGCGGACACCGTAATGATCAACCTGCGTTACAACATGCCCGCTGGGATGGTCACGGAAGGCCGAGAAGGCGTAGCTGCCTTGTTCGGTTCCCGGAGCACCATCCGCAAGCCTCGAATGCCCCGATCGTATGGCCGCGATACTCTCGCAAATGGCGGCACCGACGCCGGCTTTGTTGAATGCAGCAATCCAATTCTCTGCAGAATCTTTGGCGATAGCATTGGCTAGGAAGGCGGCTAGTTCCTCCTTCGGCACATCGGCAACGCCTTGAAGCCTATCTACTCCTTCAACTCGCGGCAGATCGCGCTCGGATGCGCTGAGCAAGAGGGTGCGGCCTGAGGCCGTGGTGTAGAACCGATTCAAAGCATCATAGCCCTTGGAATCTATCCCGGCCGGTTCGTCGAAGGGGCCACGACCTGCGTAGTCGTAGCAGAAGGGGATCTGCAAGAGACCGGCCAGCGCTGATAGGGACGTGCGAGCTCGCCCTGCTTGTCCGGTCTTGGCCTTCTGATAAAGCGCCGCCGCTACTCCGAGAGCCGCGCTGAACCCGCCCATTACGTCGATTGTACCGACGTGTGCGTATTCCTCGGGCGTGTCGGCGCAACCGCCGGCCCTGAGCATGATTCCCGTCGTTGCCTGAACGTGATTCTCGTAGCCGAGATAGTCGCTTCGTGGGCCGCGACGGATGCCGCCGAAGCAATCGAGCTGGCAGAAGATCGCGTCTGGATTGATGGCTTTGAGGCTCTCGCGGTCAAGCCCAAAGCGCTCGACTTGGCGGTCAGTCGCATTCCAGACTACAACATCAACAGACTTCACGAGCTTCTCGAAAGCCTTTCGGCCGCTCATTGACGCGATATCCAGCAGAACCGAGCGCTTGCCGCGCATATGGGTCATGCCGTAGATCACGGTTATCGAGCTGTCGAAAAGCGGGCTGGCCGGGTCGAGTTTTATCACCTCAGCCCCGAAACGAGCGAGATAGCACCCCGAGTGCGGCCCAGCGATGACATTGCTCATATCGAGAACTCGCAAACCATCGAGCCACCCTGCCGATTTGTCAGCTCTTCGGGCCGAGAATTGCCTGAGGGATAAGCCTGAGAATGCTGCGATGGCCTGATCAAAGGCGACCCATTTTCGGGCCGCTGGACTCAGCATCGCCTCCGCGCTTTCCTCCAGCCAAGCTACAGGTCCGGGCTGAATCATCCGTCCATACACCGGATCATCGACTTTGATCATCAGGCCCGCGCGTTGTGCGTGATCGTCTCTGATCCACTCCTCCAGGCAGCGCTGTGGTGCGGCGGGAACACGACTCTTCCCGAACATGTCCTCCCAATTCCGCTGCGGTGCGGGTGAGAAAGACGGTCTTCATTCGCGCGGTGATTTTGTCTGCCCACGATGTCGGCAAAGGGGACGAGCTCAGGGAAACGTCTGATCGCCAGTTGTGCATCGAAAGATAGGTATTCATCTCTTCGACAAGCCCGTCCGCCAGGAGCTCGTCGTACAGACCCAACACCTGCAAGCAGCGCCTGGTATGATGCCTGTGGGCTGAGCAGAGGACGAAGAACATGCGCCCGTCTTTGCATTTGTAGTTGCGCGCAAATGGGTCGAGGAGTTCCTGCGTCTCCTGGTAAGAGAGGTTCATCGGCAGGCCCGCTTCGCGTCTCCGAGCTATCTCGCGCTCACGTGGCGACTTATATCGAAGGGGAAGTTGGTCAATACTAATCGAATTATATGCAAGTCCCTCCATGACCGCGCATGCAAGAGGCACCTCGATGTGGTCACCAACTCCGCTGCGTTCCCGCGCTTGAAGCGCAAGCACTGCGGCCGATACCGCTAGCATCGTGCCGTAGGCTGATGCCAGAGGTAGCGGCGAAAAGGACGCGTCAATACCCCTCAAGACACGGTTCAATCCCATGTCGGTGAATAAGCCGGAGGATGCCCCGATTACCGCTTCAAATGCGCGCCACTCGCGACGGAGTTGATCGTTGGACGCAAAGCCTGGAATGGAAACGGTAGTCAGGGCCGGGCGAGCCTTGCGCAAAGCGCTGAAGTCGATCCCGAGGCGGCTCAGCACTCCCGGGCGGAAATTCTCGATGACGATGTCCGCTTCAGCGATCAACGTGTGGGCTTGCGCCAAACCTTCCTGAGTCTTCAAATCGATCGAAACGATCAGCTTGTTTCGATTAAGGGTCGCATTGGCCGGGCAGTCCCAGAGGGGACCGGATGGGGGATCAATATGTACGACAGTCGCGCCAAAGTCGGCGAGGATCATCGCAACTGCCGGGCCGGCGATGTACTGTCCCAAATCAACGACCTTGACACCGAAGAGGGGAAGGGTTGACGGCCGCATAACTAGTCCTTCCGTGAGGCATTGGTTGTTCGGCGTCATGCGGTCACAACGATGCCGCGGATATACGCAGGACAACTGCTGTTCGTATGCTCGCCGGAGTCACCGTCTCGAGTCCGAGCGCGTCGGAAAAGACGAGACACAAGACCCGGTTTGTGCGAACGCGTCGGCATCCGCGACAGTTATAGTTACACGACCCACTCCGCTCGACCGCGACGGCCTTGCGCAAATGCATTCCCTAGCATGACGCCCTTCTCTCTCGCTTCAGACACGGAATAATCGGCGTATTGCCGGCCGGACTCTAGATAATTGTCTTGTGGACCTACGCCTCGAGCTAGCAGGGACTGAGAGCGCCTTCGCTGGAGTAACGCTGTGTCCACTGCTAACCCGGTATGGCGGCCATAGGATATCTAACTGGTAGCGCGGTCTCTTAGCCCCTGCTCCCAGCGGGCCAAGGTCTCGCCCGCGCCAAATCCCTGATCACGCAGCCCCTGCAGCACGGCCACAAGCGCCTCGTCGCGTTTCGCTAGGATGTCAGATTCCGAAAGGTTATCTGATTTCACCTGGGCGTCTGATTGCTCAGCCAGCGTGTCTAGAAAGCCGTCAGTGAGTTCCGGCACGTCGGTGAGCTTCGTCCATGGCCATTTTAGCATTGGTCCCCACGTCTTCAGGTAGCGGCGAATCCCAGCCGCACCTCCGCTCATTCGGAAAGGACCGACCACCGCTCGGCGCAAACCAAAAGAGTAGCGGACCGCGTCATCGACTTCCTGCACGGTCGCCGAACCGTCGTGCACCAGCCACAGTGCCTCGCGCCACATCGCTTCCTGCAGCCGGTTGGCAATGAAGCCATCAACTTCCTTGCGGACCAGAAGAGGGTGCATACCGATCATACGGTAAATCTCGTCCGCGCGCGCAATGGCATCTGGCGCCGTCTGTTGGCCAGCGCACAGCTCAACGAGTGGGAGCAAATAAACCGGGTTGAACGGGTGCGCAATAAGGAGACGCTCGGGATGCTCAATGTTCGCCTGCAGTAGCGACGGACGAAGCCCCGAGGTCGAGGAGCAGAACAGCGCATCAGGTCGCGCTGCCCGACTGGCGGTAGCGAGCAGCTCCTGCTTGAGTTCCAAGCGCTCCGGCGCAGACTCCTGCACGAGATCCACGTCGCGAACGGCGTCCGGGACCGACTTTACAAGCGTCAGAGAACCTTCCTTTGGCAGCGGGACCCGGGTCAGTCGTTGGTATATCCGTCGCGCATGGTCCAAAGTGTCTTGAACGTGCTCGAGCGCGCCAGGAGCCGGATCATAGAGCCGGATATCTACTCCGTTGAGAGCAAATCGTGCGGCCCACGCGCCGCCGATCGTGCCTCCGCCCAACAACCCAACCGTCCGCGGCAGCTTCCCAGACTTGAACTTCGAATTCTCTGACATTGACGTTCCACTCTCAACCATAAATATCTGCGCGAACGCTTCGTGCAGTCTGAACTCTATCGAGATCTCTACCATCCACTACGGGACCGGCTCCCCACCGTAGCTCGTGGAATCTGCTGCTGAGCACCGCCAAGCGGGCGGCCGGCACTCCGCTCACCTGCTTGGTGCCTCGTCTAATAACATCCTCACCTCGTACCGGCGATGCGCTTAGGTACAGAGTAGCTGGCCCATGAAGCCGAGGTTGAGTAATATGACCGGTCGCGAAGCAGATTTCCTGCGATTTATCGCCACAAGATGGAGCATTCATTTGCCGAGGTGCACTTCAGAGCCTCGGAACCACAGGGATCCATCTGAGCTTAGCTGAAGTGTGGGATAGCCGAAATGCCCGCGGGAGGCGTTTCTGTTGGACCTAGCGAAATTGGTCAGTAACGGCGTCTGTAAACGAGGGTCGCGGAGGCAAAACAAAGGAACATGGGAGCCAGTCAGTTTCGTGCGGGGCTGGCAGACTACCTGCATCGTCGGGCGGCATAGAGGTCTCGCGGCCGCTACGTCAGGTAATGGACATCACGTACATCTTCATGGAGTGTTCTCAACCGTGACGTGGAGCTAGCCTGGGCAATACGCCTGTTTATGTCCTGGCGGCTGTCGATCACCATGAGAGCAGCCTCTGCGGCTAGACCCTGGAGGATGCTCCGGCTCGTTATGGCATGCCGACCTCAACTCCGATCAGGGCTCGCAAGTCATCGGTGCGGCTTTGACCGCCATGCTCGCCTGCAACGGCATCGGCATCAGTATGGAGACAAGGTCCCTGGCGCAACAACATATCTGCCGAGCGGTTGTGGCGCAGCGTCGAGACAAGGAAGTATATCTGAGCGAAGAGACCGTCAGCCACGCGCGATCCGATGGGCCAAAAGATCGAGTTCTACAAGCGCCTCCGTTCCCATTCGAGCCTTAACGGCAGGACGTCGGATCGTGCCTACCGCACTGCCAATCCGCGCCGGCACAGGCTCTACTTACAACGCGGAGAGTTGTTCAGAAAACCGGGACCACCTCATATACCGAAAGGAAATGCAGCCAGTCGCTCATTTAATTCATGAGCGGCAGAATGCTCAGAGTGTCGCCTCCCGGTCTTCGGCGAGATGCGGGGTGATCGTGTAGCGTATGCGACGCCGCCCCGATCGCGTCCGCATCTCTACGTGATCTGGCGAATGCGCGCACCGGTAGCGCATTGTGCCTGCCCTACTACGCTTAAGCAATTCGACGAACCAACTTCCTGCTCAGGAGGATCCTGCTGCCATCAGCGCCTACACGTGGGATAGCCATCATTCGATGGCCGAGCCGCAAAAACTCACGGCATCTCTTCCCCTGAGCGACAAGTTCGGACCAGCAACCATCCACCCTTGCCCATGGATAATTGCGCGAGCGATGCTTACTTGCTCGGCAGCGCTGGTGGCACGCTCCAGAACTCGATTCCGACGTGTACGTGCCCCCGACCGCAGCGGCTACGGCCACCACTTTCGTTTGGTTGTGGTAGCACCTCGGCCCTCACGAGGATCGGAGCCGCTCGAAACTTGCGCTTCGCGCGCTGTCGGCCGCCAGATCCATCCGGCTCAAATTGTGCGAAGCACCATTGACTGGTCACCACATGCGCGCCTTACGATCGGCCGCACACATTCTGCCCCGCGAAATTCTCCAGATCTTGATCCGGCGGCGATGCCGATCATCAGCATTGGACGCGCCTTTCAAGTCGCGTCTCCAGAGTGTGAAAGCTTCACCTATTCCGTTCAGACGCAGAATTTAGGCCAGGCGAGGTGCCACATCAGCGGAATGCGGCTCCTTGGAGCTGTTAAACTCTAATGCGACTAAGTCCAGTGGGCCGACCGGTTTCGATCCCCGACATCTTGATGGAGCACCATGTCCGAGATCCTTATCTTCACGAAGCAAGAATTCGTTGCTTGTCTCAACCCCTCCTATTGCAAATGACTACGATGACAGAGCCCTCAACTGTGCTTTCAGCAATCGATAAGCATCACATCGACCAACGGCGCTACCCTCATGGGGTCGCTTTCATGGATGGCCAATACCTGCCGATGTCCGAGGCGAAGATCTCTGTGCTCGATTGGGGTCTCCTGCACTCAGACGCAACGTACGACACGGTGCACGTCTGGAACGGCCGTTTTTTCCGGTTACATTTGCATCTTGACCGTTTTCTGGCAGGCGTTGAACGCCTTCGAATGAAGCTGCCTTACGACCGCGAGAGAATCGCGTCGATCCTCGAGAAGTGTGTCGCCTTGTCGGGCCATAAATCGGCTTACGTTGAGATGATTTGCACGCGAGGTTCGTCGCCGACATTCAGCCGCGATCCTCGCCAAGCAGAGAACCGCTTCATCGCGTTTGCTGTGCCTTATGGCTCGGTTGCCAATAAGGAACAATTGGAAAGAGGCTTGCATGTCGCGATCAGCGAAACCGTCCGTATCCCGCCCAACTCAATCGATCCTACCATCAAGAATTATCATTGGCTCGACCTCGTGAAAGGCCTTTTCGACGCCTATGATAAAGGTGCCGAGACAGCGCTGATCCTAGATACGAAGGGGCATGTCGCGGAAGGACCGGGCTTCAATGTGTTCCTTGTAAAGGATGAATCTTTGAGAACGCCGGCTTTTGGGGTATTGCCGGGTATCACGCGTCGGACCGTCTTTGATCTCTGTGCAGAGATTGGGCTTGCCGCCACTGCGGCCGACATCAGTCGTGACGACATCAAGAAGGCTGACGAGGTGTTCATCACCTCCACTGCCGGCGGGATTATGCCGGTGACGCGCATCGATGACACCACGATCTCTCAAGGACAGGTCGGAACCATCACCCGCCGGCTCACGGATATGTACTGGCAAAAGCACGCTGATCCCGCGTGGTCGACGGCTATCATTTATCCCTGATCGGAAACGAACTATGCGCTCGCAAATTGGTCAGCGACTTCGTGGCAACCTCGATGAGCTATCATCGCGTAATCTCCTAAAAATCGAACAAGAGATCGTTTCGCCCCAGTCGACGCATATTTATCTGCGTGCACTTGGCGAGCGCGATCTCCTGAACATGTGCGCCAATAACTATCTCGGTCTGTCCAATCACCCTGCCCTGGTGCGAGCCGCGCATGCAGGTCTCGAGCGGCATGGTTTTGGAATGTCGTCCGTGCGGTTTATTTGTGGGACGCACTCCGTTCATCGCGCGCTTGAAAGCAGGCTCTCCAGCTACCTTCGCACGGAGGACACGATCCTATTCGGTTCGTGCTTCGATGCGAACGCGGGATTGTTCGAGGCCCTGCTCGACGCTGACGATGCGGTAATCAGCGACAGCCTGAACCATGCGAGCATCATAGATGGGATTCGGCTCTGCAAAGCGAAGCGCTTTCGCTACGCCAATAATGATATGAGGCAGTTAGAGCAGGCTCTACGAGAGGCAAGCAGCTGTCGAACAGTGCTCGTCGTGACCGATGGCGTGTTTTCCATGGATGGTGCTGCGGCGAATCTGCCCGGGATCTGTGACCTAGCGAAGCGTCACGGGGCCTTGGTTATGGTCGATGACTCTCATGCGGTCGGGTTTGTCGGACCAGAAGGGCGTGGAACGCCCGCGCGGTATAGGTTGGAAGATCGGATTGATATTCTTACCGGCACGCTCGGCAAAGCACTCGGCGGCGCCTCTGGCGGCTACGTCTCGGGCCGTGGCGAGATCGTTTCTTGGTTGCGACAGCGTGCGCGCCCATACCTGTTTTCAAACTCCTTAATGCCGGCGATCTGTGAAGCGTCATTGGCTGCAATCGATCTGGCGGAGAAGGCAGACGATCTTAGGCGGAATCTGTCTGCTCGCACTGGCCAGCTGCGTCAAGGAATGACCGATCTGGGGTTTCACGTATTGGGCAGCGATCACCCGATTGTGCCCGTCATGACGGGCGATGCCGCAGTCGCGGTTCAGATTGCTGAGTATTTGCGTGCGCGCGACATTCTCGTCGTTCCCTTCTCATATCCTGTCGTGCCGGATGGTGCTGCGCGGATTCGCATGCAGGTAAGTGCCGCGCATCGTACAGACGACATAGAGAGAGTGATCGCTGCATTCCGAACAGCAAAGACGGACCTTGGCGTTTAGGGTCTCATAGTTCTTGCGGGGGAGATCCAACATCATCAGTCTTCGATCGAGATGGTTTGCCGTGAAGAAGTGTTTGCAGAAACGCAAGGTGATGGCCTAGTTTCGTGCTTTTTGGGGTTTGCGCTCGAGCGAGTCGTGATTCCCTACAGAGTCGATGCGGATAGTTGTGGCCCGATCCCCTTCGCGACGTGATGTGACAGGCCTCCGGGGCGGCGAGCTTACAGCTGGTCTCAGAAATCTGAACATCGCGATAAGTGGAGTTTCTGCCTGAATGCGGCGATAGTTGCCGCAGACAGGAGCGACGATGAGCAGACGATCCCGCCGAACCCATTCCCCGGCCTTCAAGGCGAAAGTAGCGCTGGCCGCCATCAAGGGCGATCGAACGCTGGCGCAGTTGGCCGAGCACTTTGATGTCCACCCCAATCAGATCACGGCGTGGAAGGCCCAACTGGAGGGCGGTGCCTCTGACGTTTTCGGGGCAGGTCCCGCGGCATCTGCCGGGCCGGCCATCGACGTGAAGTCGTTGCACGCCAAGATCGGAGAGCTGACGCTGGAGAACGATTTTTTAGAAGGAGCGCTCACCAAGGCGGGGTTGCTGAGCGCAAAGCGATGATCGACCGTGAGCACGATCTGTCGATCACTAGGCAAGCGGAAGCTCTGAACATCAGCCGTGGCAGCGTCTATTACCTGCCGCGTCCGGTGCCCTCCGCCGACCTCGCGATTATGCAACGGCTCGATCGGTTGCATCTGGAGTATCCCTTCGCCGGTTCGCGTATGTTGCGCGGCCTGCTGGCTGCCGAGGGGTGCAAGGTCGGCCGCCGGCATGTGAAGACGCTGATGCGGCGGATGGGGATAGAGGCGCTCTATCGCCGTCCGCGCACGACCAAGTCAGAGCCCGGTCACAAGATCTATCCGTATCTGCTGCGCGGCATGGAGATCACACGGCCGAACCAGGTCTGGGCGATGGACATCACGTATATCCCGATGGCGCGCGGCTTCGTGTATCTCGCTGTCGTGCTGGATTGGGCAACCCGCCGGGTTCTCTCGTGGCGGTTGTCGATCACGATGGAGGCGGCCTTCTGCGTCGAGACCCTGGAGGATGCTTTGGCGCGTCACGGCAAGCCCGAAATCTTCAACACGGATCAGGGCTCGCAGTTCACTGGCGCGGCCTTCACGGGCCTGCTCACCAACCAAGCCATCGCCATCAGCATGGACGGCAAAGGGGCTTGGCGGGACAATGTGTTCGTCGAACGGCTGTGGCGCAGCGTCAAATATGAAGAGGTCTATCTGCGAGCTTACGAAACGGTCGGCGAGGCGCGAGCTTCGATTGGCCGCTATCTCGACTTCTACAACGGCCGACGTCCACACTCGAGCCTTGACGGCAGCACACCGGATCAAGCCTACTTCAACCAGCCGCCAATCCGCATGGCGGCCTAACCCCGGCAGACGCTCCACTTATCGACGCGGAGATTTTGTTCAGACAACCGGGACCAGCTCTCTTCTCCACGTGATATCACTGGTCGGAGTGTGCCCTGTGGAAGGGACTTACTATGTAAGGCCTGACAGAGCACGAATCGTCCGCGTGTCGGAGACATCACGGGCATGGCAAACTGACCTTGCAGTCCAACTCGTAAGGTGCGCGAGCTCTACCCCTTCGAAGCGTCGGCCTCTGCGGCATTTAATGCCAAGACTTCAGAGCACGCTGATGCTGATCCTGCCTGCGTACCTGCTGAGCTAAACCGGGCAGCGGCCGGAGCGCTTCTCGGACCGCATGGTCGCGATCCAGCAGGCGCATATCACCTCATCGGACAGCTCGTGGGGCGGAAGCGACAGGTCTTCTGGCAATCTCCCGCGGTTTGCCCATTGCCTGCGGCAATGCCGACGACCATCGCAAGTCAGCGCGAGCGGCTTAGCGGCTGGGCCGTGCAGCGAGTGAACTTTGGGGTCGTACGTGCTCCTCCCGCCGACGCTTCAGACGCCTAACAATGTCTCAACCAAGTTCACCCAATAGCCGATGCCATACGGCAAAGCTTCGTCGTTAAAATCATATGCCGGGTTGTGCACACCAGCGGTCGGTCCGTTTCCAATGAAAATCAGAGCGCCTGGCCGCACCTCAAGCATGTAAGCGAAATCCTCCGCCCCCATGCGGGGTTTAATGCTCTCGTCAACGGAACCGGACCCGACGAGACTGCGTGCCGCCCTGATCGCCAAATTAGTCTCCTGGATGTGGTTGAAGGTCACCGGGACCGACCGACGGTACTTGAACTCGATATCTGCGCCAAATGCGCTCGCGATGCCCTGGGCGGCTGCCATGATCTGGCGTTCGGCGAAGTCTCTCAAGTCAGGGACGTGGGTTCTGACCGTGCCAGCCATTTCGACCTGATCAGCGATGATGTTGTAAGCATTGGCAGCATTCAACTTCGTCACGGAGATCACGAGCGAATCGATTGGATTGATTTTGCGTGAAACGAGAGTTTGTATGCCGACAATGATCTGTGCGGCAATCACGACTGGATCGATGGTCTCATGCGGCTTAGCCGCATGGCCACCCCGGCCCTTTACGATAATGTCGAAATCGTCCTGCGACGCCATGATAGGCCCGCCGCAAATGCTGAATTTGCCAACCTCGGTGCCCGGCGCGTTGTGCATCCCAAAGATTTTGGAGATGCTGAAACGATCCATGATTCCTTCCTGAACCATTCTTAGGCCGCCAGACGGAAGTTCGACTTCTTCCGCAGGCTGAAAGATCAAAGCAACGCAGCCTTTAAAGTTGCGCGTGCTGGCAAGGTATTTCGCGGCACCCAACAACATGGCGGTATGACCATCGTGACCGCACGCGTGCATTTTACCGGGTGCTTTCGACGACCAGGGCTTGCTTGAGGCCTCGAGGATCGGCAAGGCGTCCATGTCCGCCCTTAGCGCGATGGTGGGTCCGTCTCCGCCCCTCCCCTGGATCAATGCAACGATACCGGTTTCAGCTATCTCCGTCTCAATATGATTGATACCGAAGGAAGCCAGCTTCTCGGTCACGAACCCAGCCGTGTTATGCAGCCGATAATCCAGCTCAGGATTTTCATGAAGGTAGCGACGCCACTCGGTTGCCTCTCGTTGCAGATCTCGGAAAGTGTCCACGCCGTGCATGTCAGACCTCAATTTGTGAGTTCAATACGATACGGCACTGTAGAAGCCCGGCGGATGCGCCATGCTTTCGGGCCTCTTCGAGCACCTTCTGTTGCTGTCAGCCACATGCCCTCCCAGCTTTGCGTCTGACTGGACATTGAGGTCTCGCCCGAACACGTGAACGAGACACGGCGAGGCAGCCTCTATCCCTCGAAAATTGTGGAACACTTCTCAAGGTTAGCGAAAACCCAGCATGCTCTTCGCCCGATCCAGCGCATTAGGGCGCTAGCGTTCTCTTAGTTCGCGACAACCGGTAATGTTCGAGAAGCTCGAGAAGTGAGCAGTTGCGACCCAGAGTCGGTCACGACGACGACCTCTTCGTGCAGCATCAACCTCGGCGATCCGTCAAAATATGACGGGTATGAGGTGCTTGGTTCAATGTTGATGATCATGCCTGGTCTTAGGATCGTCTTGTCATCAGGTTGCACCGAGGGCAACTCCGGCATCCATAATCCCATCGAATGTCCCATTCGCCCGATGTTCGTGGCTTTACCGCGATTGTTTGAGCCATTTAGTACATCTGACATTGCGCCCCAGATATTGCAGATCGGAATGCCTGGTTTGACGGCGGCGATTCCCGCTTCGGTCGCCTCCCAAACGATTTGATAGGCATCTTGGGTGTTCCGATCAGGGGTCCCGAAGGCAAAATGTCGATCAAAGTCGCTCCAATAAAAGTCAAACAAGCAGCCGGCATCAATAAACAGCAGGTCACCATCAGAGAGAACTTTGTCGCTCGGAACACCGTAGGGGCGCGTATAACCCCCGCGGCCAGAAACACCCACTATCTTAGCCGTCTTTTCGACACCGCGACTGAAGCATTCGAGCTCGAAGAGGCGACACGCCTCCCGTTCCGTCATACCCAAACGCAACTTCGGCGTCAGGTTATCAAAAGCTTCCGAGACAAGCTTACATACAGTTCGAATTCGGTCGACCTCTAATGGAGATTTGATCATCCGCAACGGAGTGAAAATCGGATCCGATGCATCTACAAACATCCGAGGTTTGATCGCATCCGCAACACGTAAGAAATCTCCCGTAGGGAAGCCAAGTCTGCTTTCGGCGCCAAGCTCTGTGCCGATTTTCGCATTCTCCGGCAATAGTTCGCGCAATGCTCCGGCGAGGGCCGACACCCCTTCATCCTTTGGATTTGGACTGGGCCAGGTCCGGCAGCGTTTGACCCAGGTCGTCTCCTTATAAAACTGATCGATCCCCTCTGGAACGACTGCAACAGCCTCATCGGACGAGAGAATAAGAAGAAAGCGGGGCCGAGTTGTCTGCTGCGGCGTCGTGCTAGGCTCGCCGACAAAATATCGTAAATTGTGTTCGGAGGTTACCAGAAGCGCGTCAATGGCATGTTCTCTCATCGAACGCCGGGCTTGTTCGACCCGATGTTCGTATTCGGCCCGCAGGAAGGGAGCGTAAGGAATCGTTTTGATAGAACCAGAACCTAGAGCATTCATGGTGTTTCTCCTAAAAATGCACCGCGCGGGCGCCAACGGGCAAGTTCAACAATCTCGCTGTGCGGCACGCCGACTTCGACGACTCGCGCTCCCGCGTGATCATTCGGCAACATCCTTGGCCTTCAAAGCCGTGCGTAGCTGTTTGTGCGAAAGCATTGGGACGCCAAGTTCCAGGGCGCTTTGAGCTTATCGTGGTACACGATGGCTTGAATGCCGCCCACGATTGAATCCACGCAAGCTCTTAGATTGATCAATCGACTTTCGTGATCATAGCCGCCAGACACCAGCCAATGATTGGGCAGGACGTGACTAGCTGCTATCGGGAAGTTGTCGAATGACTGCAACACCGCGGTTGTGAAGCTTGGTTCAAAGTGGACGCCGCCGACACAGAGGACGGAACGCACAGGTTCATCCATCCGATCGAACGTATGCAGAAGAGCTCTCGCCAGCACTCGGGCGGCAAGGGGATTTGCCCAATCGTCTGGCGAGCTTCCGATCTCGATGTCGATTGCAGAAGGCCTCAAGTCCGCGAGACAGGTCCCAGCATAGCCGGCTTTGACGCCTGACCAGTGGGTCGCCTCTAAGTAAGTGCGAAAGTTAAGAAGATCAGAGGTTACGCGCTCGGCCTCAATGGCAAGAAGAAGCCCCCGAGTAATTCGGGGGTCAACTTTGCTGAAAGTCCCCGTAGCCAGGTCGCCAGTCGTTTGAACCGAGAAAATGGCGTTTGGCGCATTGGCACCCTCGTGCCAATTCACTATGCCGATGACCTCGGCGTCACCGAACCGCTCATTGAAGAGGGGTGCGTAGCGCGCATAGTCGTTACTTACGACCTCGTTAGTGCGTACGATCGAAACGATAGTGTCGCGCAGGCCCGGGACCTCGAGCACCGGATGTCCATCAATCTCGAGCCCCGTCGAAACAAGGGTGCATCCGGTCATGATGGCGTTCAGAACGTGACCCGCCACCGGATCTTTTTCGCGGTCAACGCAAAAGATGAAGACGGCACGTCTCACTGCCTGCCTCCTTGAATTTCACTCGGGATTGAGAGCGCAGGAGTCGCCCCCGAGCGCGGCTCCCGACTTCCAAGAGCAGCGCACTCCTGAAAGTCGGGCGTATGTAACAAAGCAGCAGCCTCGAGAGACCCACCTAGGCATGCCTGAGCGCGCTTCAACACGGCGCCGGGCACAAGGTGACGTTCGTGGTCGGCCGAAGCCTTCGACGGAGCTGCGGTCGGAACCCGCGTCAGTCGGGAAGGACTGCACTTATCTGCCGAATTGATAACGCGGTCGAATTCATAGTGCGTTGATCGCAAATTAAATGCACCACTGACCGGAAGCAGCATCGTCGTCTCCATAGGGCCTAAGAACCACCCGTCGGACGGAGTGACCGGATCACGTTTGCAGATCTCGCAGGCAGGACGACGAGTTCGGGATCAAGCTCGACGAGAGTTCTGAACACTTGGCCGGGGACGGATCATCAGGGTGCGTGCCGGGAATCATCCAGACACATTTGGAGGAGCACTCGATAGCGGTGTTCACGCATTCAGATGCGATGAGCAGCGCAAACTCGGCGTTCAAGGTCATTTCGAATCGCAAGACTGAGAGTCCTCAAATTGCGGACGGGCCCGGCGGCACTTCACTGCTGCTTTACCTGAACGCTGGCGTTCTGGCTGGGACCATCAACGCCGCGTGAGACCGGCGGGATAATCGTAAGCCCAGATACAGCGAATTCTTGACACCAAATTGCATGAGACGCGCGGCTTTGAGAGGCGCTACGTCATCGTCGCTGCCCGGACATTAGACCGGCTTTTGTGCTCTCGTCGTGCGTTTTTTTGGATGAGCTTGCAGCATTGCTGCGACCAGCGGGCTATTGTGCCGAAAAGCGGCGACATCCCGCGCGGCTACAATCGGCATCAGCGGCTTCATCCGGCTGATCTTAGTGGCGAAAGAGCGTTCTCCCAGCGACTCCGATGCGGTGTGATTGTCGCGTGGTTCGTGAGCTCTCTTGACATGTAGGCCGCACGTCTGAAAGTGTGGTGACGTCTGACGATGGTGTGCGGGAGAGTGCGGTGGGCCGACAGGCCCATCGCCGCCGACGGAGCAACTCCCCAAGGAAACTCTCAGGCCCAGGACTGCACACCGAGGACGATCTGGAGAGAGGTGCCGGTTGGTACCCACCGAAGGGGACCGTTATCTATCAAGGATAGCGGAGAAAGCTCTCAGGTGCACGGACAGATTTGGGGACGGAGTTGTGGCGGAAGCCATTTCACCGTTCATTCATCCCTGTCTTGGAGCATACGATGAGCACGATCATCATTATCGGATCCGGTGTCACCGGAGTTACAACTGCCTATGCCTTGGCCTGCCGCGGCTATTCGGTCACGGTCTTTGATCGCCAACGTTACCCCGCAATGGACACTTCGTTTGCCAATGGCGGCCAATTGTCGGCGAGCAATGCCGAAGTCTGGAATTGTCTCGCAACGATCGTAAAAGGCGTGAAATGGATGCTGCGCAAGGATGCACCATTGCTGCTGAACCCCAGCCCCAGTTTTCACAAGTATTCTTGGCTCGCCGAGTTCGTAGGTCAGATCCGTCACTACCGCCGCAATACGATCGAGACGACGAAGCTCGCGATAGCCGCGCGGCAACATTTGTTTGAGCTTGCCGACCGGGAGAGCATCGACTTCGACTTGGAGCGACGAGGAATATTGCACGTTTATTCGAGTAAGGCAGATTTCGACGCGGCTTCTCGGGTAAATCAGTTGCTGCTGCAGGGCGGATTGGATCGCCGCTCCGTGACGCCTTCCGAAATGCTCGCCATAGAGCCAGCGCTGAGCGACCAGTACTACGGCGGCTTCTTTACCCCCTCTGATTCAACCGGCGACATTCACAAGTTCACGCGTGGTCTCGCTGCGGCTTGCGAACGAAAGGGTGTGCGCTTTGTCTTTGGTGCGGAGATCTGCGATATGCGAGCCGATCAAGACGGTGTGGTCGTACGCTGGCAACAAGGTCCTCTGAGCGAGGAACTTAAAGCTGAAAGGGCAGTAGTCTGCGCTGGGGTCGGCAGCCGCCGCATTGCTTCAATGCTGGGGGACAAGATAAACATTTATCCCGTCAAGGGGTACTCCATCACCGTAGAGCTGCGGGACAAACCGAGCCAAAAGGCTGCGCCCCGTGTCAGCCTGCTCGACGAGGCCACCAAGATCGTGACCAGTCGGTTGGGAGAAGATCGCTTCCGCGTCGCAGGGACCGCCGAGTTCAATGGCGAGAACCGCGACATCCGCTGGGACCGCATCAAGCCTCTGGTGCGCTGGGTAGAGCGAGCGTTCCCGGATGTGTCTACCGCACAAGTGGTGCCATGGGCGGGCCTGCGTCCTATGACACCTAGCATGATGCCGAGGGTCGGCCGAGGCAAACGGCCGAATATTTTCTACAACACCGGGCATGGTCATCTGGGCTGGACATTATCCGCTATCACAGCTGAGATGGTTGCCGACGTCATTGCGACAGATGACAGTAAAGCTCGGCTGAGCCGATCCGTGGCCTGATACTCGGGGCTCTCCAGCTCTTCAAAACCATGCTCCCGGCACATTAAGGCCGGGAGCGCATTGTTTGACAGAGCGCCACAGCAGGATCTTGCGTACCCAGGGAAGAAGCGAGGCCTGGCCGGCGTACGAGTGGCTTGGACGCACGAAATCAATTTTTCAAGCGAATCCCCCGATGAGCCACTTGGCGCCGTCGCTTTCAGCAGCCTTAACGCAATCACCATCGGTTTAACCGAGGGTGTCTGCATGACCCTATGTTGTTTTCGCGAATGCGTGTCAATCGGCTTGCAACTTTGGCTCTGACGCAATTTTTGTGCAGTCGTGGTCATATCACGCCGATCAGGCGGGCCTGAAGCAAGTCGAGCTTGGCGCGTCCGTACATCTGACGCTTGACCAGCTTGAGCTTGGTGATCTGGCCCTCGGTCTGTCCGTTGGACCAAGACGTCGTGATCGCGGCGTTGACGGCAGCCTTGTCCTTGATGACACCGTTGGCAAAAGACGCGACGAGGCTTGCGCATGCTCGTTCCAGCCATGGGTCAAGATCTACGTGAGCCTTCTTGCGGATCATCGTATGGAAAGCGGTGATGACCTCTCGAGCTTCCACCAGGAGAGGAACGCCTTGTTCGATCGCCGCAATGGTCACCGTCTCTGACTTTGAGAGCGTATCGCGGCCGTTGGTCATCAGGCGGGCGATAGTTCTCGCGGACGGCACGCGCTGTAGGCTCCGAGCATCGGGCGTTTCGGCACGCCGACGGCGTGTCGCCCATTCGGTGACGACCCGCATCGAGCCCCTAAATCCCTGCGCCTTGAGGCAACGCCACAGGTTGGCGCCGTTACAATGACCAGCAGCCCACTGGGCGTCGAGCCATGGCAGGTGGTGCTCGAGCGAGCTCTCGCGCACCCTGAACACATCGGATCGCTGACCTCTCAGTACCCTGCGGACGAGACCCCGACTATGCCCAGTGAGCCGTACGATCTCCTTTATGGAGACGCCCGTCTCGGCCTGTTTGAGGATTGCCGCGTTGGTGTCCTCCCGCCGAAGATAGCCCTCATACTGGATGCGCTCGGCGGCGGTCAGCAAGTCGGGATTTATGGTGGCGGAGCCGACTGCGACGCGGACCTGGCGCATAGATTTGCGAACCGCATCGAGGAAGGCGTGGCTGGCGTTCTCCATGAGGTGCCAACGGTCGGCGACCTGGGTGGCCTGCGGGAGTGCCTTGGTCGCAGCAAGGGCGTAGCCGCCACCGCGGTCGCGCGCGACCACAGCGATCTGTGGTTGCCCCGCGAGCCAGGCTTGCGCAGTGGCCGGCTCTCTGTCGGGTAAGAGAGTGACTGGTCGTCGCCGCTCGAGGTCGCAGATGATTGTTCCGTACCGCTGATTGCGCCGCCAGGCCCAGTCGTCGATACCGATCACGCTCGGCGCAGCAAAAGGCGGACACCCGCGCCTTCGAACCACCCGAAGTAACGTATCGTTGCTCACGGGCAGCATAAGTCGGCGGGCAAAACTCGCCGCCGGGCGGCCACCCAAGGCAAGCCCAAGGTGATGGACGACCAGATCGAGCCGGGCCGTTCGCCGCGCCCACGGCGCCAGAGCGCCGTTATCGAAACGCTCGGTGAAAATACGTCGACCGCACATAACAGTAACGCAGCGGAAGCGGCGCGCCACGACGACCAGGCGAACCGACCGCCCCGCCAGCGGCAGATCGGTGAGGCGTCGCTGATATCGGCTATGGATCCGCCCAGAACTGGCTCCGCATCCAGGACAGAGACTCGTCCCGCTCGTGGGACGGACGGTGATCACGGTCGCGGCGCCGTCACAGACGGCGCTCTCCACGTCAAACCCGCGAGGGACCAGGGCCGACGGACGTAGGGCCCGCTGCATCATGTTGATTCCTTTGTGAAACCAACGCGAGCCGGCGCTTGAACTTCATCAAAAGTGAGTCAGAGCCCAACTTTGACCCCTCGTATTGCCGCATCTGCGAATGTTACCCTGACGGCGCCATTGCACTGGTCGATGCGACCTCGGCTGATCGGCCGCGCCAAGTGGCTTTTCCGGCTTGCTCGACGAGAGGGGCTGTGGGCGGGTCGGGCCCTACATAGCCCGAGCCGTCCACAGCCCCGGGCAATGGGGCAGCAGTGGTGGCCTCGCCGAGCGGCTCCTCCGCGACCAACTGCTCGGCCGTCTTCCGTCTAAGCGCCCTCAGCAGACGCTGCACGATCGAATGCTGTCTTGTCCCGAACTCCTCGGGGTGTTTTTCGCTGAGCCGGCCGACGATGGCGAGTGCAGTTAACTGCGGTTGCGTAGCGAGCCAGCCCTCGATCGCAGCAATATGCGGGTCGAGCTTGGACGGCATGCGAACCCTGGTTTTATACGGTCGACGGGTGCGCCGGTGCGTGGCACGCGGCTCGCCGGTCGTCGTCGTCTTGCCGAGCGTCTTCGCAAAAGAGGCTGCGGTCGCTGGCGCGGTGCTCGTGCTGGCGCGTTGCAGGCCGCGCGCCTGTCCGGCACGACGATCGACGCGATCGCCGAGTTCGTCCTGGGTCGCGCGAATCTCGGCCAACAGCGCGACTGGATCGAGCGAGCGATACTGATCACGCAGCCGCTTCTTCACGGCCGCGGTCACCTTGGGATGCGCCAATGCACGCTCATAGGGCGTCGATGGGAGATGATAGCGTTTGATCACCTTCGCCCCTTCGCGGCGCTTCTCCTTCAGCTTGAACGACGGCTGGAAGAAGTTGACGTAGAGCCGTGCCGCCGCATAGAGGCGGCCCATCACACGGGCCGTCTCGACGCCATCGAAGCGGCCGTAGCCCATCAGGCGACGGACGACGGCACCATTCTTCTGCTCAACGAACGCCTGATCGTTCTTCTTGTACGCGCGCGAGCGTGTGACTTCGAGCTTCTGTTCGCGACACCATGGCACGACGACATCGTTCATGAAGGCGCTGTCGTTGTCGAAGTCCACGCCGCGCAACAACCAGGGGAACAGGCTCTGTGCCCGGTTGATCGCCTCGACGACGAGTGAACCTTCCCGCGTCAACAGCGGCAGGCACTCCGTCCAGCCCGTGGCGACATCGACCATCGTCAGGGTCTGGATGAACGAGCCAGCCACCGACGTGCCGCCATGGGCGACCATGTCAACCTCGCAGAAACCGGGCGGCGGGCTGTTCCAGTCATTGAACGTGCGGATCGCGACCTCGCGCCGGATTGCCGAATAGAATCCGGCACGGCGCCGCCTGCCGCCGCTCGCCGCGATCTTCACTTCGACGAGCAGGCGATCGATGGTCGCGGCGCTGATGACCAGAACACGCTCACGGTCCGCTTGGCCAAGCCGCAATCGGCCATGTTGCTCGAGCGCCGGCAGCAAGGTCGGGATCATCACCTTGAGCCGCTTGCCGCACACCCGATCGGACGCCTCCCACAGCGCCGTCACCGCGTCCTTGATCGGCGCACCATATCTACGCTTGCGCTCTCGAGCTGCCTCGACGGCGCCGGGCCCAACCGGTGCGCGTCGTCGGAGCGCGCGCACCGCATGCTTGCGATGCCAGCCCGTCATCGCGCACAGCTCGTCGAGGATGCGCCCCTTCTCCGCCCGTTTGGCCGACCGGTAACGCTCCATCACCGCCGACAACACCTCGCGCCGCGCACCCATGCTGATCTTTCCCGCCATAGAGGCCACCGAAACAATTTGGTGGCGCTGCTGCAGTCATCGGCGAGAAGTTGTCCAGTAACCATTCTGCGTGAGGCAATGCGCCCCTCATCGGCGTCCAATTTTATTGCAGGCCGAATGACACCCTTCGGCCCCTTGCGGAGGATTCAGGAAGCGCAGAAGCGCCTTGTCGACGACCATGCTGTTGCCGAGTCCCGGGCATTCGGTCGCTGTTTCAAGGCGCTGGAACATACTTTCGGAGAGCTGAATGGTAACTTTCTTTGTTCGCGGACGTTCGTTCGAGTTCGGCTGCACCTCGCCATCGGAACGACTCCCAATCGAGCTGCCCTGACCGTCAGCCTCACCATCGATGGGCATTGTTTCTTTAGCTCCTCAATTTTTGACCGCACGAAACCGCTGACGCTATTCCCGCGCAACGTGGATTTCCGATCGAAACAGATGAATCGCCCCAGCGATGATGCGCCGACAGAAGGGTCAATCCGACCATGACATCAATCGCGCCGACATCGCCGTCGTAGTCTGGCGTAGCCAAAGAAAGACAAGGCGGGCTCCAGATGAGCGGGATCTCTCAGCCTCCCGCGCGTCAGCTAGCGGCCACTCGCGACGGGCTTTCTGGGACCTTAAGAAGGCCCCCCGCGCTTCACGACTCTGTGTCGGTCTGCCTGAGGCTCGGCTCATCTGGGCCCGGCGCTGCGACGATCGCCAAGGGGCGTCACAGGCACTCTGCGCGCATAACTGCCTATTCGGGCTTCTCGGAGGCTTGCATGTCGATGCTCACCTCTTTCAGGACGCTGGATCCGCTTGCAAGTCGTCGTCCCAGCACTTCGACAAAGCGGTCGTACCGCTCACCGCCCTTAGCGCGAGCGGCAGGGCTCGAATGCTCCGGCAATGCCGGAGTCGAGGTCAGCCAGAACCGGATGAAGAGCGCGACGGTCTCGAGCGTGATGCCATCGTTGCGTTCAAGACGCTCGAGCACCCGCACAATCCGATCCAGCCGTTTTGCGATCACAGCCTCGCGCCGATCGGAATCGTCAGGAGAAAGAAAGGAACCTATTGCGGCCTCGACCACCAGCGACTTGGACTGGCCGCCGCGGCTTGCGAAGGCCTCGAGCGTTTTGAACGTTTCGGGATCGAGATAGATGCTGAGCTGGACCTTTTTCACGCTGCCTCGCTCACAGATCCATTCCATCGTCTGGATCGAGGGTCACGGTCCGCGCAACTCCCTGCATCGACCGGCTCATCAGTTGCGCCTGGACGGCATCCGCGTCACCCTCGTCGAGGTCGGGGTCGAACTCGTGCTCGCCGGCGGGCGTCTTGATCTCGATCTCCTCATGCTGCGGCAATTCCGGCTCGCGGCGCAAGCCGCCGTTCGCCTCGTCGCCCCTTCCCCTGCGCCTGGTCAGCAGCTGGAACGACGGCGATATGGGCGCGCGGGCTGACCAGTCATCTGGTCCGGTGGACCACTTGTTCGCGTCCAAGCGGGGCGGCTTTAAGACACGTCGCTGAAATTGAGGATCCTCATAGTAGCGGACCTTGTTGGCACGGACCGGGTGCACACCGGAAATCATCACGACTGCTTCTTTCGGAGACAGTTGCATGATTTCGCCTGGGGTCAGCAGCGGACGGGAGGTCTCCTGGCGGCTGACCATCAAGTGCCCAAGCCAGGGGCTCAAGCGGTGACCCGCATAGTTCTTCATGGCTCGCAATTCGGTCGCAGTTCCAAGCGCGTCGGAGACGCGCTTGGCGGTGCGCTCGTCATTGGTCGAAAAAGCGATCCGGACGTGGCAATTGTCAAGAATCGCATGGTTCGGGCCGTAGGCGCGTTCGAGCTGGTTAAGGCTTTGTGTGATGAGAAAGCTGCGGATGCCGTAACCTGCCATAAAGGCGAGTTGGCTCTCGAAAAAGTCGAGCCGGCCGAGGGCTGCAAACTCGTCAAGCATCAGAAGCAGCTTCTGCCGGCGCCGGTCGGGATCGAGGCTCTCGGTCAAACGCCGTCCGATCTGGTTCAGGATGAGCCGCATCAAGGGTTTGGTGCGGACGATGTCCGATGGCGGCACCACGAGGTACAGTGAGACGGATTCAGCGCGGTCGACGAGATCACGGATGCGCCAATCGCTTCGCGCGGTGATCTTGGCAACTACCGGATCGCGATAGAGCCCGAGGAAGCTCATCGCCGTCGAGAGCACACCCGAGCGCTCGTTCTCGCTTTTGTTCAAAAGCTCACGTGCCGCTGACGCGACGACTGGATGGATGCCTGTCCCAAGATGCGGAGTTGCCAGCATTGCGTTCAGCGTAGCCTCGATCGGGCGAGACGGATCCGAAAGGAAGTTTGCGACCCCGGCGAGGGTCTTGTCGGCTTCGGCGTAGAGGACATGCAGGATTGCGCCGACGAGCAGCGAGTGGCTGGTCTTTTCCCAATGATTGCGGCGCTCGAGCGCACCCTCGGGATCGACGAGAATATCGGCGATATTTTGGGCATCTCGCACCTCGCAATCGCCGCGGCGGATCTCGAGGAGTGGATTGTAGGCGGCGCTGGCCGGATTGGTCGGATCGAACAACAGCACGGGCCCAAATTGCGCGCGCCAGCCGGAGGTCAACTGGAAGTTCTCACCCTTGATGTCATGGACGATGGTGGAGGCCGGCCAGGTCAGAAGGGTCGGAATGACGAGGCCAACACCCTTCCCGGAGCGCGTTGGCGCAAAGCAAAGCACATGCTCGGGCCCGTCGTGGCGCAGATAATGACGTCCGAACCGGCCGAGCACGATGCCGTCAGGGCCTAACAGCCCGGCCCGTCTGACTTCGCGTAGATCGGCCCAGCGGGCCGAGCCGTAGGTGGTGACGTCCCTCGCCTCATCGGCCCGCAGGACCGAGAGCAACATCGCGAGTGCTATGGCCGCGATGCCGCCGCTTGCAGCAATAGCGCCGCCCTCGAGAAAGATCATTGGGGCATAAGCATCGAACTTGAACCACCAGCCAAAGAAAGCTGCCGGCTGATAAATTGGCCAATGCCCGAGCTTGAACCAGGGAGTCCCAAGCTGTTGCTGGAATGCAAGCCGCCAAGCTGTCCATTCGGTCGCCGCCCATAGGAACGCGAGCACGATGAGGCAGACCAGGATGACCTGGTGCCAAATGATTTTTGTCGCCGACATGATCGGGACATCTCGGCATATCGACGTGCGCACACAACCACAATGGTGCTCGCGTCGCAGTGGCGCGCGTGGCAGCGCAGAGATCGGCGGGGACAAAGCCGAGATACGTAACCAACGCCCATCCAAGCTAAGCGGGACTGATCGATCGAGGTTTGCATCATGAGACGGCGCCGGAACGCCGATTATGTGCGTGAGAGCTCATGGATAGGCAGAAAAACGCTGACTGCGCTCAACTAGTGTGAAGCGTTTCCGAAGATTGTCCCTCCTCGAGCGTTCCAAAGCCTGGATCGATGGACCACCTTCGACACTCGTGAAGCGTCGCTGAATGCGGCCCGGGAGTTCTGTCCATCGCGCAATAGAGAGCTCAACCCGCGGCGAAGCCGCCGTTCCCTAAGAGCCACCAGAATCGCATGAGGCTATCGTCTTTCGACAATGCTGCTGGCTCAGGTAAGGGTGGAGGTGTGGCGCGTTCAAAGATGCTTCTGCGCAGATTGACCACGCCGCTTGCTGGTGCTGTGACCGTGCTGCTTGCCGGGATAGTCGCGACAGATGCGGCCGACTGCCCGCGGCAGGATGTGCTCGGCACCTCGCGCGTCCTCGAGGTCGATGCAAAGGCTTACCCGCGCGTCGGATTGAACAGCTTTCGGGAAACGCTCCCTTTGGCCGACCATGAGGTCGTCCTCACCTTTGACGACGGGCCGCGGCCGCCGAGCACGCGAAAGGTACTGGCGGCGCTCGCCGATCAATGCGTACGGGCCACGTTCTTTCTGGTCGGCAAGTCCTCCGCAATGTCTCCAGAGCTCGTTCGCCGAATTGCTGCCGAGGGCCACACCATCGCACACCACAGCTGGTCGCATACGATGATGTCGAAGATGACCTTCGAACAGGCCAAGAAGGATATTGATCGTGGAATTGCCGCTGATGAGACGGCGGTCAAGGGCGTCTACACCCAAAGCCCGCCATCGCGCTTTTTCCGGTTTCCGTATTTTGACTCGACCCCAGCGACGCTCGAATTCTTGCATTCGCGCGGGATTGTGGTGTTTGGAGCTGATCTCTCGGCGGGCGACTGGGAGAACCTAACCCCAGAACAAGAACTAAGGACCGTTACCGAGCGATTGGAGGTCGCGAGCAAGGGCATCATTCTGCTGCATGATGCCCAGGCCCGAACGGCCGCCATGATGCCGGCGTTCTTGCGCTATCTGCACGAGAATGGCTATCGGATCGTGCATCTGGTGCCGGCTGGCCCCATCCAGAGCAACGCTGAAGTCACCCGTTAGCGGCAAGCCGCAGCAGTTCGCGGCAATGACAGCGGGTAGATTGGGTTAATCTAACCAACTGGTTCTCACGGTGCGCCCGGGTCTAGATCGATGCCATGGCACGGCCGTATCGCCCACTACCGAGGCTATCTTCTTGGCGAGATCGGGATCCGTTTCAGGAGGGATCCCGATCCAACCGTTGCGCCCCGTCGGTGATGTCGGCCTTATCCGATCCGGAGATTCTCGGCTGATACTTTGCCGGAACGACCAGCCGTGGCCTCGAAGCTTATCCGAGCGCCTTCCGCCAAGCCGGTGTATCCGGCCTTTTCAACGGCGCTGATGTGCACAAAGACGTCGTGGCCGCCGTCGTCCGGCTTGATGAAACCGTAGCCCTTGGTCGTGTTAAACCACTTTACAGTACCGATCGTCACCGTCACTTCTCCAAAATGAACACATGCGATCTAGCCAAAACTCGCACCAGCATCAAGATCTCCAGGAGGAGACAGTTGCTCGGAACCGACACGCAGAATGGTCGAACCAGCAAATGTCCCGCCCCCAAGACCCGCCGGGACGTGGTTGGCGTGAGCGCGACTACAGCAAACTTCTTCTCGCGACAAAAGGATAGCGCGCTCGGCTTGTACATGGGCGAGCGCAGCCGCAGTGGAGCATCGCAGCCCAGCGAAGAGACTGCCAGTCAAAGTGACAGGCCCCGTTTGCGGCCCCCGGACCAATCGACATTGCCTGGACCTGCGATCCCGCTCACCTGTTTGCCCAGTTCCCGCTCTAGTGAAGAAGCCCATGGCACGAGCTGAAAGCCGAGCCCATTATCAATCATGGCAAATCGCCCCGAGGCGAGAGAAAGCCGCTGTCGGTACGTCCCCGAAACCTGTTCACCTGATCGAGCAGGTAGATGAGTAAGCCCCGTCTCCTCAGCAAGGCGCCGACCGGCGCTATCGACCTCGCGACTTCGCAAGGTCTCGATCAGATTGCGGCCAAGCCGCACTTTGTCGCCGTGCCGCTGGGCAAGTCCGTACTCTGCCAGCACATCAATTCGCTGTTCCAGGGCTGCCCGGACCTCTGCGCCGAAACCGGCGCGCGAGAACTCAGCAGGCTCGCGCGCCACAAGCTGCCGGTCGAGCCATGTGGCGCCTTCCGCGGTGACCTGCTTTTCGAGGACGAGTTCCGATCTTACCGCAAGTGCGATGCGTGTCCGTCCCCTCGCATCCTCAAAGCGGCGGAGTTCCACGACGCCGCCAATCGGCCCGTCGCCAGCCGCATCGATATCGGGGAGTTTGAGGTGATGGACCCGCCCGTCTATGCCGTCGACAATGGCAAAGGCATCGCCCCTCAGCTCGTCGTCGTGTCCGCGGGCGACGAGACGGCCAATGATCGGTTCACCGTGATGCTCGCCTTCGAGCGCAAAGGAGGACGGTGAACGTGCGAGACCATCCTTGGCAATCGCCTTGTGCAGCCGCTTGATGATGTCGCCGCGCTCGCCAAGCACCCTCAGGCGTGGCTCGGCGTCTTCGGCCAAGACCCAGCGAGCGGGCCCCGCCGGCTCTGCCACACCCAGGCGCTCCAGCATCCGCATCCGCCCGATCCGAATGTCTCGTAACGGGTCCCGGGCACCATCCCGTTCCGGCCTTAAATCGATGACCCCATCGGCCAATCCCGCTTGCCGCGAGAGCACCCGGTCGAGCCTGGTCCATCGTTCGGCGGTCACCTCGGCTTCCAGCCCTTCGCGGATCTGGAGCTCGGATCGGGGACCCAGTTCGCGGGTGACCAGATCGCCGGCCCGGGCCCGCAAGCCGCTTGCGATGTAGTCGCGACTGATGACGAGGTCTTTTCCATCATCGGCGCGGCCGCGCACGAGAATATGAATGTGCGGGTGTTCCGTATTCCAGTGATCGACCGCGACCCATTCGAGGCGCGTTCCAAGGTCGCGTGAGGCCTGATCCATGAGCTCACGGGTGAAGCTGCGCAGGCTGGTGAGCTCGCCTGCATCATCGGGCGAAACGATGAAGCGGAAATGATGTCGGTCACCCTCGCAGCGTTCGGCGAAGGCGCGGCCGTCTGCTTCATCTCAGAGAGCGTCAAAGAGCTTGCCTGGCGCCCCGTCCCGGGTGACCCCGTCACGCTGCAGATAACCAAGATGGGCCCGCAGCGCCCCGGGCGTGCGCATTCGGCGAACCACCCGCGCCTTGACCATGGCGCCGCGAGACCGGTTGTTGAGCAGTCTGGATGCCGCAAGACTCGCGGCGCGTCCACGTCCGAAGTTTGTTCCACGGCGGTACCCGCGTGACAGACCGCCGGCCTTCTGCGCGGCTCTGAGGGCCTGCGCCAGAAACGGCTTTGCCCGCGGCGCTCGGGTAGAGCGAATGCGGCCAGGGCGGATTCGGAAGTCGTCGTTACCGGCCATCGTTTGCCGGCAGAGTGCAAAAAGCTGAGCCGCGGCTGCAATTTGGCAAAACTGAAAATGTGTGCTCAAGATTCGCAAGTTGCATTGGCTGATTGAAACTAAAGCAAGATTTCTCACAACCGACCGGCCGCACCTTGCGGCTTTTATCCTGCCATCCCCGGTCCGCTCCTTCCGCCCGTGTGCTCATCACTTTCCAAAATGCGAGACCTTGCGATGGCATGCGAGCAGATGCGATTATCGTCATTGAGACTTCGCCTCGTCCGATCGCGGCACGAACAGACCAATCGCATGGGGCACAAGTCCAATTGTGTTGGGGGTCAGCGTGTCTTTCGACGAAGGCATTTCATGCAGAGCAGATAACGAGCCCCGGTCAGTCAACGCGCGATACAATCGCGGAACGAACAGCCTGGCTTGCTTCCAATTTGTGCCGTGACCGGGGACCGAAGTATCGCGCGCGCGCTGTATGATGCCAGTCAATGGCTCGAGTTTGTTCAGGTAGGCCAGGGTTTCTTCAGGCAGCGCGCGCCCCGTCGTCAGATGCTCCTCGTAGCGCTTGGGGCCTGCGTTGTAGGCGGCGAGAAATCCGTCCGAGCCGAACCGGTCCAGCATCTCTCGCAGGTAGGCGGCCCCGGCGAAAATGTTGTCATGGGGGTCAAAGGGGTCGATGCCTAGATTGTAGCGGGCGCTCAGGTCGACCCACGTCCCTGGCATGATTTGCATCAAGCCCAGGGCACCTCCAGATGACACGGCGTGCGCTTTGCCACTGCTTTCGACCTGGATCACGGCACAAACCAATTGCACGGGAACCGCAAACCGGCGGGACGCCTCGGCAATGAAGGCCGCATATGGGACGAATTTGCCAAGGCATGTTGAGGGCGGAGCAGGCGCCTGCAATTCGGATTGGGCTCGACAGCTCGACGGCAATTCGACAGCTGCAAAAGCTGCCAGGAATGTCACGACGACACGCAGGGATGGACGGCATGCCCGCATCGCCTCGAGCGCAGCCTGAGAGAAGTCAAGGTGCCGCCTTTGCAGCTGATCATCATCGGCGCGCCCGCATCTGCCGACGAGCTTGGCCGGGAATGAGCAAAGGGATTGTGGTCCGCGGAAGCATGATGAAGCTGCAAGTCGATGAAGCGAGGCAAGCATGGTCATTCGTCCTTTGTCCACACTGGCAAAGCCTGGCCGATGACGGCGGAGGCCGCGATCGGCCCGAAATAGCGGCCGTCAAAAGAATCGGCCGATTGCCAGTTCATCAGAAAGATCTGGTCGGCCGTCAGGACGTGGCATCCTTGCCATGCGGGCAAAGGCCGTCCACGGCCATCACGCTCGCGGGCCTTGCCCATCTCGATGCCGTCGACGAGGATAGTGAGTTCTCGTCTGCAGACGGTGTGCCCAGGGAGCGCCAAGACCCGCTTGAGCATGGGAATGCCGAGCGGCAGATAGCCGTTCAAATCAAGGAAGGACGCAAGCGGGTCAGGCGGGCGAACGGCTACGAGCGAGGTGACACGGAGACGCTCTACCGGGTGCAAGCGGTAAAGACCGATCGGCACGCTGTGCGAAGCGTTCCAAATATACCATGGCGCTGTGCCCCGGTCGGCGGAGAGCGCAATAGCCGTGCCCAAGCACATTGCAAGAATTGTTATGAGCCGGCCCATCAGAGTGTCACCCTTTGGCGCCGGAGCCACGCCTGGTGACGCGCACGGGTGTAGCTTCGCGGAGTCTCATTCACCGAAAGGCGGTTGTGCGCATGGTGCCAGTAGTCGGGCGCCGCGTCGGCAGGATCGATGCCCAGTGCTTCCACCGCCTCGATCAGCTGCAGGACACGTTCGACCTTCGGCCAACCGGACAATCTCAGCAGGCTCTCGCCGCCCGGACTGATCCAAGGCACGGTCGAGTAGCGTTGCCCTGGCGCGGACGCGCGCAGAATATCGATGCGTGACAGTACAGTTCCGAAGTCATTGGAGCTCCAGCGTACGAACGCAAAAATGCTGCCAGGCGCAAATGAAAGAACACGCCGGTGATGGTCGATGATCGTTTCCGATGTTGGCCGGCCGAACCGAATGCGGTTTTCGATGCGTTTCTCGAGCCAGAGGAGCTCAACCGTCGTGAGATCATTCATATTGAAATTCCATATCGCAGGATGGCACGCACGGTGCTGAGACATGGCGACCTGGAATCCAGGACGAGGAGGCGTGATAGGCAGACGACAAGCGGGGCGAAGCACGACTGGTGCGCGCGCACGGTCGCGTCAGAACGCGAAGCGCGCCTGAAGAGGAGACAACGATCCTGCAGGTCCAGGACTGCGAAGATCCATTTGCACGAACCAAGACGCAGCTCAGCCGCTGTCGTGCGGAGATTGGCGCAGGCGGTAGGCTCGCTGGACAGCCACGAACTCTGCAGGGACGTGGATTGGGGATCCGTTAGAAGGAATCCGAAGGATTCCTGGTTAGGAAAGTTAGAGGAAGCGGAAGCTCCTCTGTGGCAAGGGCTTTTCCGCGATAACGGTCCCTGATCGCACGCGTTTTCGGTCCCCGATGGCACGGTGGCGCTGGTCCCTGATAGCACGGCGGGATTCACAGGTTTTCCCCCCAGCCGGAGATAAGCCCGCGCTTGCGCAGCCGGTGGGTAAGCGGGTCGACCGGAGTGGGAGCGAAGTTCAGCCGTTCCGTCCCATTTGGGTCGTGCGAGATGACCAGTTCATATCCTGGCAATCTCTGCTGTCGAACGATCTGGCGCAGGTCGTATGCGAAGTGCTTGAGTGGCGATAGGCAGCCCGATTTGGCGTGGAGGTGCACAAGATCAAAGCTCCAGCCGCCCTTTTGGCGACCGCCGTGCTTGCGTACGAGGCGATAAAGCCAGCGCTCCAGTCCGCCAGTCAGATCGAAATATGCGCGGTCGATCGTCAGCACGAGCGCTTCGTTCAGAACACCCGTGTAGAACCAGTCTGGCAGGATCAGCTCGAGCCCGCGGGCGCGGCCGTGCATATCCGCCGTCTCTTTCCATTCGTTGATCCATGAGAACCGATGCTGCCGGCGCTCGGTCGGCTGGCGAATGGATGTCATCACAGTGGTCGATTGCAGGCGGTCGAGCGCAGCCTTGAGGCGATCGTAGTCGCGCACGCTTGTGCCGCGTCCCACGAAAGTCAGGATCTCGTAAGGGGTGGCAGCCATCAACCGCGACGTCTTCAAACCTGCGTCACGCGCCTGGATAATTTGCGAGGCGGCCCAGATCAGCACGTCCGCATCCCAGATGGTCGCCATGCCATGTTCCGGCACAGCTTCGACACGGATCTTGATTGTCCCGACCCCAAAATCGATGGGAACGGTCCGTTTCGACTTCGCCAGCGAAAAGAACGGATAAGCCATTAAGTCTTGCGCGTCGCGCGGCGCGAGATCACCGGGAAGAGCGCGAAACAGATCGAGCTGATCCCGTTCTGAGTTGCGCCGCGAGCGCGCAAAGGAGTTGCTGTCCGGCATGGGTCAGCGCCGCTCCTTGCCAGCGTAAGGGATGGGCGGGTGCCGCTTGGCGGGCAAGACCGTGCCAACCCCGGGATCGCTGGTCGACGTTTTGGCGCCGCGGTCCACCCATGCTTTCAGGTCTTCGAGCGCGTAGACGACGCGGCCGCCGAGCTTGCGGTAGGTCGGACCTGTGCCATAGGTGCGATGCTTTTCGAGGGTGCGGCCGGAGAGGCCAAGAAAGCGTGCCGCTTCTGGTGTGCGAAGATAGCGCTGCGGCGTGCCGGCGTTCGGGTCGGGCATCGGATCGCTCCCGTGATGTCATGGAGCGCGACGGAGTTTGATCGCGCGTCGACGGACACCATGGAGGAGCGAAGGCACTTGAGGGGATGCCGAACATTGTTAGGACGATTTCGGCACCCCTCCTTTTGGCTTCGCGCTGCGATCGCGAAAAGAGGACTGCAGGCTTTGGTAGTCAGCAATCGGCCGACGATTCTGCTGCGCAGCTCGGGACGTCTCAGTTGTTAAGGCGTGGTGCGGCGGAGCTCGAACCGTTCCGATGCGCCGCAGGCGATCGGCATGCATGGCGCGTAAGATCCAACCGCGGGCCGCCCGGCCGGTGAAGTCAGCGGGAGGGGCTAGAAGCGCCAAACCTGACCTGGCTCCATCAGTTTTGCGCTATGAGATCTATTTCTTGCGGGATCTCGATCGAAACATTGCACGGTAGCCGGCACGCACGATGAAGCGGCCGGCTTTGACCAGGCGAATGGTACGGCTGCGCAGGTCGTGGGTCTTCCAGCCGCGCTCGCTGAGCCGCTTCTGGCCGAAGATCACCTCCGCGATCGTTCGATAGGATGCGCCATCCTCATGCCCATCCCGCGCTCGCAGGGCCAGGCCGAGCCTTTTGCGCTGCTGGGCCGAAAGCCGATGAAGGGCAGGTCCCGGCGGGCGGCCGTTCAACGCTCGCCATAAGCGATGTGCGGCGTGGGCGCGCGCGACGAAATTCTCGTCGAGCGGCATTTCGGTGACATATCCGGTGCCGAGTCGCGGGGCCTCTCTGAGCCATAACCGATGCTGCGTGCCTTGGACCAGCAAGAGGGCATGCCAGCCGTCCGCTGCTTGCCTCATGGTGGCCGACGTAAGATCAGCAAGCGGAAGTACTACGTCCGAACCTTGAGAGCCGGACGCGCTCCGAACGATCGGCACCACAGTTGGCATCGCCTCGGGAGCCCAGAAGATGGTCTGCTCGTAGAAAGACCCTTGCGGGTCATGGGCGAAAGCAGACGCCCCATCTCCTTCTGAACTCGGGGCTTACGTGCCCGCCTTTGGCGCGTGCCTCCCGGTAGTCCCTTTGATATTCAGGATTGCGGCGGAGGAGCTCCCACGCAAAATCCTCCATTTCACCTGATGTAATTGCGCGCTGATAACTCTCCGGTGAGCGCCAGTCGAATGTCGACATTAAGAGACCCCAAAGCCAGAACGTAGCGGGAAACGATCTACGTAACCTTCAGTTGTTCGACAAGTCATTAATTGGGCATCGCGCGATGCCTGCAGAGCATCACCAGAATTGCCGTAGAGGGCCATTCTCGAGAAGAAACTTGCGACAGTTGATTTCTGCTACTTGCCGGTGCCGCCGCGAAGCAGCTCGCGATAGCCGCGGTCCGCCATCCAATTTGCTCTGGCCAGATGAGTATCGAAAGCCGTGCGGGCGCGTGTCGGCTCACGATCGGGATCGATGTGCAGGACGATTCGCGAGACCTCCCTCCAATCAGCACCCGCGGCTGCTGCATCAAGCAGCCGCCAATAGGTCACCAGATGCTTCTCGTCATAGGAGGTAAGGACTGGATCGTTCGGAGCTGAATCGGCCAGGTCGGGCTCGAGTGGCGGTGTCTGCATGGCCGTACCATCAACTTCCTTGCTCGATCCTACTCAATTTCTGCATGGCATGCCACAACCGTGCCATAAAGCCACAAGACGCCGGATCCATTTCTCCACGTCCGTCTGCGCGAACAGCGCCCGCCTTCAGAACCTGGTGGAGCCGTAGCTGAGCGAGACCTCGCCGCGTATTATAACACGTAGCGCTACAATACGCGATTGCTTCCTATCCTGCGGATGGACATTCGCAAGCTTTTTGGAGCAAACACGCGTCGATTTCGTTTAGACCTTCGCCTGAGCCAAGAAGCCGTGGCAGAGCGCATGGGTGTCGATCGTGCGTTCATCAGTAGTATGGAAAGAGGGTTGCAAAACGTAACCCTGCTTACGATCTGGCAAGTCTCGCAGGCTCTCGAAGTTCGACCCGCCCAATTGCTTGAGGAGAAGACCGCCAAGATTCGTCCATAATTCTACTCGGTCGCCCCTACTTGAGATCGGAATCTCGCAAAGGGCGATTGGGTCCACCGCGGGCCAGTCAGGCGCAAGGCTGTGCAGACTTGGGTTGTTGTGGAGGGCGTCAATTTGCGTCTCCCGTGATGCACAGACGATCCATCATGGACGGAGAGAATTGAGTTCTTAACTGGGATGGCCAGGTGGTAAATCCTGCTATCTACCTGCGCCGCCGCGCAACATATGACGGTAGCCGTGATCTGCCAACCATCTTGCGCGCGCCAGATGGCTATCGAACGCGGTTCGAGCCCGCACGGATTGGCCCTCTCCCTCCGGATCGATATGCAGCACGATGCGAGCCACTTCCTTCCAATCAGCGCCATCGGCCACCGCGTCGAGAAGCCGCCAATACGTCATCAGATGCTCCTCGTCATAGGGCGTGATCGCGGGATCTGCGGGTGCAGAGGTCGCGACATCTGGGTCAAGCGGCGGAGTTTTCATGGAGTTCCTGCCAAGAAGTAGAGCGGCATCTGTGTACTTCCACCCCCGCTTCTTGAACGCAGCAGCTGTAGCCGCATTCTGGAACCGACAACATAGAAAGCAGCCGAAAAATGCCGCGCTTGATGGTTTGTCGAGAATACTCCGTGGTGAAATACTCTACAAGAGCATGGCCTGTCGCGCATGGATATACGCGAGATATTGGCGATCAATTTGAGGAAGTATAGACAAGCCCGTGGCCTGTCACAGGAGGAGCTGGCACATCGTGCTGAGATTGACCGGACCTACATCAGCTCGCTCGAGCGGAGTGTTTATGCGGCCGGTATAGATGTCGTCGAGCGTCTTGCGCGCGCTCTTGGCGTTGAGGTCACGGACCTGCTGACACGTCCTACGAAGAAGAAATATCCGCGGCCAGACTAGAGGTGGATACCTTGTCGCATTTCGCCGCCGATCGGCTGATCGAGTCATGCGGCCGTCTTGGGGCAACGATAAAGCACCCTGCGCAATGGAGATCACGCTGCGATACTATCACGTCCCCTCCGCCGCCCGCGTCTCGGAGGTGACCGTGGACACGTACTCGAAGCGCCGAAGCTGATCTGCTGATCTGGCAGGGCAAGCCGGAAACCGCGTTCCGCCTTCGCGGCCGGATCGACAAGGTTTTGGATGCCGCCGAGTTGGGCCCACTGCCCGTGGTGCCAAGCGCTTCTATCGACGAGTCACGTCGATCTGATCTTCGCGCATTCCGCGCGCATTCCGATGGGATTCTTAAGCTGAGCCTTGGTCGTCTTGCCAAACGTGCAGGCGAGCACGACTGGACTGGCCTGCTTGTTGAGACGCCAATACGCTGCGACGAGGTGACCGCCGCTCGTACAAACATCATCGACCAATATCACAGGACCTGACAGCGTCCGCACGATGCGGTACGCGCTCTCGAAATGCTTCGGATCTCGAGGGCCGCCCTCGCGCGACTTCTGCTGGACCTCACCAAAGACCAGGGTCGGCACAACCTTCAGTTTGCCGTTGCCATTTGCAGCGATCTTCTCTGCCAATTCGAGTGTCTTGAATCCGGGCGTCGTGGAGGCGATGACGTGCGAATTCGGGATAGGCACTAGAGAGGCTTCACCGGGATAATGACGCGCAATCATCCGGGCGAGTGCTCGAGGGATTCGCTCTACGAACTCCGACACATTGGACTGATCGAACCGGCGCACCTTCTCGCCGATCTTGAAGTCAAAATATCCCTCAATGGAATCCCCCTTGAGCGCCTTCACCATCTTAGTGGCTACATAATCTTCGTCCCGCCACTCTACATCAGTGTCGGTGAGATATGCACAGAGGCTCAGATGCTTGAGGTCAGGCAATGGCGTGGAGCACGTCGTCGATCGATGACAGAACTCCGACCTTCGGCTTGCCAATGAAGTTCTTTGGCCATGATAGGACGGGGTCGTCGACTACGGACTTCGCGATGAACAACCAGCGGCCGAGCCGTCCGCACTCGGCAGCTTGATGCAAGGTCCCGGAGGTATCGGAGGCTTCGATGATCACGGTCGCGTCGCTGACGGCAGCCATAACTCGATTCCGTACCGGAAAGTTGGATCGGAACACGCGATCGCCATCTTTGAAGGGCGACATCAGCAGGTGATGAGCGTAAATTTGCTGTTGAAGGCTGGCGTTCTCGGCTGGATATGCCTTGTCCAACGGCGTCCCAATGACGGCAGCAACATGGCCGCCATGTTCGATAGCAGAGCCCAGCGCGGCGGTATCAACGCCTTTGGCTAGGCCGCTCACGATTGTTACACCACGCTTGGCGAGCTCACGTGCCAACTGAGACGCACGTTTCCACCCAGCGTCCGAAACCTCACGGGTGCCTACAATCGAGACAGTGGGAGCGTCGAGTAGATCGAGGTTGCCAGCATAGAATACGGTTGCCTCTCTCTCCGTTGCAGCGTCGCGCAGGAAAAATCCATCTGCCGGTCGTCAAGCGCCGGTCGACCAATGCGTTTCAGAAGGTCCGGAAATGGATAGGCATGCCGTTCGGGAGGAGGCGTGTATTCACTTCTCCTTCGCCGGGAAGAGCCGGCGGGCGTTGAGCCGCTAGTTGCGTGAAGGGGCATGCTGCGAATCCGCAAATGATGGTTTCAGAGTTTACCGGCATTAACGTCTGTGTTGAGGGTTTTTTTCCTGGACAGGCAGTTAGCGCTTGTCGGCGCAGGGGCAGGCGCTAGGGTCGGGCGCGGCCACAAAAACGATGACTAATCAATAGCTTATTGAAGTAAGTGGCCGAACAATGTTTTTCGCCGTTCTCCCCGGCGTCGGAAGCCGTAGCGAGCATGTTGGTCTGACCAGTACGGTTGATGCTTTTCCTTTGGGCTGAGGAAGGGAACCCCGCCCGATCAACTCGGGCGGGGCTTTGGACCGAGCCTCACTCCCCGGTCTTGCGCGGCCGCGACCACAAGAGCGTGTAGCCCTCGCCGCCTTCGTCGTCGAACAGGTTCGCGTAGATCGGCGCGTTGAACGAGGGATCGTCAAGCTTGAGCGAGAGGTAATCGCGGCCCTCCTCGGAGCGCTTAGACCAAGCCGCCCCGATCTCCGCCCGACCCACATAGATGCGGTGGCTGGGAGCGTTATCGTTGGAGCGGTTGGTCTCGGCGACGATGCGGACGCCCTTGGCCTGCAAACTCAGGGTGACGATCTCGCCCTGGAAATCGTTACCGACTTTCTTGAAAGAACCGATGTTAGCCATGTCACTTCTCCTGTTGTGTTTCGAGCCCGCGACCACCGCGGCCTCGATGGCGATCTAAAGGCCGAAGACGATCGGCGACGCACCCGCTGGCGGGCCGGAGCGCAGCGGAGGACGCCGTTGGAGCGACTTTCTTGTCTCGCGAGGAATGGGCGCAAGCCCAGGGGAAGAAAGTCGCTCCAACGGCGTTGCGGCTCAGACGATCGAGGCGCAGCCGCTCTTTGGGCCAGATCGAGCCATCAAAGAGGCCACGTGCGTCCGCGTGCTGAACCGCAATCTTAAGGAGAAGATTTGGCGAATCTCGGTTGTGCTGAGCAATAGGTCGGTACGGGTCGGCGCAGAAGGAGAAACAATCTGCCGCAAAGGGCGGTATCGTCCCCCCAGAAATGATCGAGCGCGGCGCGCCCCACCGCAGCTATGCGGGCCAGACAGAGATTGGTGGGGCTTGCTTAAAGGGTTCGAGGAGAAACGCGGTTACCTTTCGCTCAATCTCGCCCCCCTCTCGTTCAACCTGGTCTCTGTGCGAGCTTGCTGGACCTGATGGCAACGACGCCTCATTGCTCGTGCTTGGCGGCGGTAAGAACTGGTCGAGGTGTATTCTCCACCACCCCGGCCGAGTTCGATGGGCGGGTCCTCGCGAAAAAGGTCAAACGCGCCCATGCCGTGCCGCCGATGCAAAGCGCACCTACGCAAGCGAAGGCCTCGCGCCAAACCAGCGAGGCGACCTCGATCTGCGACAGGGCAAACACCACATGATAGCCGGCGATTGCCGCGGGGACCGCGAAGACGGTTGCGATCGCGACGCGCAAGGTCAAGGACTGACTAACGGCGAGAGTGAGCTGACCAGCGGCAAGCGTCAGCGCGCCAGAAACAATTCCGATAAGCAGTGCGCCGAAGACGCCCGCGCCATCACGAAATGCGGACATTCCGACGGTAACCGCGACGACAAACGGCAAGGCATAGACCGCGAGCGCAAAGATCAGCCAGCAGAACAAACCGATGCCAAGCGTGTTGAGGGCAAGCCCAAGGGCGAGCATGGCGGTGGCTCCAATGCACAGACGTATTGGTCGCGCCTCCACCACCACCACGGCGCGGCTTTGCACGTAAAATCGAAACGAGGCGGAGTTGCGGCGCGCAACGCCATCTTGGTCGGCTTGGAGGCGAGTAGACGGCGCTCATGCGCCGCCGAACTTCCAAACGGGAATACCGAGCCGCTTCGCCTTGTCAGCGAGATTGTCCTGAATTCCCGTGCCCGGGAAATGCATGACGCCGATCGGCAGGAGTTCGAGCATCGCATCGTTGCGCTTGAACGGCGCCGCCTTGGCGTGCCTGGTCCAGTCGGGCTTGAAGGCGATCTGTGGCACTTTGCGGCTGGTTGCCCATTTGGAGGCGATCAGTTCGGCACCCTTCGGAGAGCCGCCATGCAAGAGGACCATGTCGGGGTGCTTGGCATGAACCTTGTCGAGGCGATCCCAGATGAGGTTGTGGTCATTGAAGTCGAGCCCGCCGGTGAGTGCGATTTTCGGTCCTGGTGGCAACAAGACCTCAGTCTCGGCGCGTCGTTTGGCGGCAATGAAGTCGCGGGAGTCGATCATTGCCGCGGTGAGCGTGCGGTGGTTGACCAATGATCCCGATCGCGGCCGCCAGGATGCGCCGGTGTTGACCTCAAATCGTTCGATGGCCTGGTCGCGAAAGAGCTCCAGGCAGTTGCGGCGCTCGATCAGCGTGATGCCTTCGGCTGTTAGGCGCTCAAGCTCGACCGATCGCACTTCGGAGCCGTTCTGCTCGCGTTGGCTCTTCTGCTGCGCCTGTTCGTTATTATCGAGCTGCCGCTCGATGCGGTCGACGGCACGATGGAACAGGTTGACTGTCGACCAGAGCAGATCGTCAAGATCCGGCTCAAGCCGCGTGTCGCTCAGGGTCGCGACCAGGGCGTCGAATATATCCGCGACGGCGCCGCCAATCATCTTGCCCTCGGGGAGCGGTCTTGGATCGGGCTGGTCGTCGAATGGACGATGGCCGAAGAGCTGTAGTTCGGTGATGACTTGGTCGGTCGGAGAAGAGTTGTGCAGCGGTTCGATGTCGTCATGGTCGGTCATGGGAAGAGGTCCTTTGCCGGATCGGCCGCGACCATCGCGGGCTTCGTGGCGATCCTCTGACGGCGGGCGAAGCGTGCCAGAACCCGAAAGGGCCGAAGCGGCAGCGGAGGATGGCGGAGGCCGGCTATTTTGCTTCGCGGCGCGGCCAACCCAATGATGTGTCTTCACATCGCCGGCGCGCGGCGGAAAATAGCCGGACGCAGCCATTGCCGGCCCGGGCCGCTTGCCGTCCGATCGCCCTCTAGAAGGCCGAGGTCGCGTCCTCTTCCGGTATTGGCCTCGCCTGTGACTGGCCCATCAACGTCGATCGAAGACCGAGAGCTATTCCGCGGGCACCGTCGAGGAATGCAGGAAGCGAAGGACGTCCTCTGGCACGAGCTGGAACCGCAACGCTGCTCGGACGGCATCGAGGCCGAAGACATGGAGATCTTCGTTGAAGTCACCCAGCCGGGGCGACAGCGCGATTGCTTCAATGCCGGCGTCCGCTGCGCGGCGGCTGAGAGTCGCCTGCACCACATCGCCGGCAGCATCGAGATCGCGGGCGATGTAGAGCCGGCGCAGCCCAGTGGGAAGCACCATGGCTGAGAGGTGATTGGCCGAGAGCGCAGCCGCCATGGGCATGCTCGGCAGCACGTAACGTAGCGAAAGCATGGTTTCGATTCCCTCGCCGGCAGCGAGGACGTCGTCCACCACGCCGAAGCGAACCGCGTTGCCGAGGAGATCGCCCATCGCGCGTCGGGGGGTGTCGATCGGAGCTTTGCCCAGCCGAATGCGATCAAAGCCGTCCGGGTCGAGCCAGGTGCGATGCACGCCAGTGATCCTGCATTCGAGATCCGTGACGCAGGCGATCATCGCCGGCCAGGTCTCGGCTGGCAGGTGTTCGTTGGGCCGATAATAGCAGCGCGGATGGAAGCGCAGGCTGCCACCATGGTGCAGGTGGGCGATCCCGCGACGCTGCAAATATGTCTCCACCAGCGTCCCCTCGATCGGTTGGGATATCATGAAGAGTCGTCTCGCCGCCTCTTGCGATCCAGCCGGTGCTAATGGACGAACGGGTTTCGGGGCGACCTCCGGTTCACTACGAGCCAGCCTCAGAAAGCGCCTCGCCTCCTCTGCGACCTCCCGGAAATCGCGCAAGCCGCATGTTTCACGAATGACGTCGAGAAGATCGCCATGCTCGCCGGTTGCGGCGTCGGTCCATTTTCCGGCAGGGCCTTTCGGCAAATCCTTGAGCCGCACAAACAACGAGCGGCCAGGGTGTTGTTGACATCCCCGACCAGCCAGTACCGGCCCTGCCGCTTGCCGTTGGAGAGATAGTGTCGGCACACCGCCTCGGCCTCGCGCGCGAGGCGGCGTGCCAGTTCGCAAGGCTCGCGACGCATCAGGCGGCCTCCCGCTCACTGGCACGCTCGACCGGATAACGGTCGAGTACCTTGGACAGAATCTCGACACCGCTCCCGTCCGTGGGCAAGAACATGCGCAGCTTCCAGGAGATGATTTCTCCAAAGAGGCCGTAAGCCCGCAAGCGATCGCGCATGGTGTCGTTGAAGCCCGCCAGTTCGATGCGGTGTGCGCCCATCACCCGGACACGGCGAAGCTGGAGTCCCTCCGCAAGTTCGAGGACGGTCCGCCCCTCCATCAGCGCGGCGAAAGCGGCGTCTGGCGCGAGCGCCGGCGCGTCAGCCGCAAGGACATTCGCGACCCAGGTAACCGAGACCTTGCGGCCGACGATCCGCTCGCCTGCGTCGGTCTGAAGCCGATAAACCCTGGTCGACTCGTTCGGCAGCCGCTTCCAGATCGGCAGCAGCAAGCCGGTCACGATGTGGATCGTGCTTTCCGTGAACGCTGGGATCTCGGTAAGCTCCGCCAGCCAGGCCGCGGCGAAGCGTCCGCGGTCCACTTCGACCCAATGGCTTTCCGCCATCATTCTTAAGGGGACGCTTTGCTGTTCCACGGGCCGGATCAGGCGGACGCGCCGCTCGATCTCGCCGTCATCAAGCATGAAGCTCGGAGCCGCGACCTGCACCGCTGCTCGTCCCGAGCGCTCATTGATTAACAGGATGGCTCGAGGATCAGAAAGATGAGCAAGAGCACCATCCAGGCTCACAGGATGATTGCGCTGGCGCTGGGCGATGGTGAGAAGCCGGGTCTCGGCGCCAGTGCCCGGATGGACATAGATCGTCCGCCGGTCGGTGACGGCAAAGCTCTCGGCGCTGAGCGTTTCCAGTCCGACGTCATAGCTGCCCGAGGCGACCGCGCCCTCGATCCGGGCGGTCAAGAGCTGCTCGAAGACGGTGAACAGAACGTTCTGAAGATCGATCGTGAGCGCCAGCAACCTGTTCAGGAAGGTCGTGATCGGCGGCAGGTCATCCTTGAGCCCATTGGCATCCGTGAGATTCAGGCCGGTCGCATCCTCAAACCGCTCGAGCGAGCAGCCGTCGACCTTGCCCCGCGCCAGCAGCGTATAGAGCTGGCGCAACGCGTCGCGGCCGTAATGGCTTTCGAGATTGTCCTCGGGTCGGAACAGGCCCTGCCCTCCGGTCTGGCGTTGGCCACGCGTGATGGCGCCCAACGTATCGAGCCGGCGCGCGATGGTGCTGAGAAAACGCTTTTCGGCCTTCACATCGGTCGCGATGGGACGAAACAGTGGCGGCTGCGCCTGGTTGGTCCGGTTGGTGCGGCCGAGCCCCTGGATCGCGGCGTCCGCCTTCCAGCCGGGCTCGAGCAAATAGTGGACCCGCAGGCGGCGATTCCGCGCCGACAGCTCGGCATGGTAGCTCCTTCCCGTGCCGCCCGCGTCGGAGAAAACGAGAATCTGCTTGACGTCGTCCATGAAGGCCGAGGTCTCGGCGAGGTTGGCCGAACCGGCCCGGTTTTCGACCACAAGCCGGTCGCCCTTGCGAACGATGCGGCGTGAGCGGCCTGTGACCTCCGCGACCATGTCGGTGCTGAAGCGCTGGATCACCTGGTCCAACGCGCCCGGGACCGGAGGCAGCGACGCGAGCTTCTCGATGAGGCGGTCGCGGCGAGCGACGGCCTCCCGGCTCTCGACCGGTTGGCCGTCGCGATAGACGGGCCGGGAGCAGAGATTGCCCTCCTGGTCGGTGAAAGGCTCGTAGAGCTGCACCGGAAAGGAGTGGGCGAGATAGTCGAGGACATACTCGCGCGGGGTTATGTCGACCTGGACGTCGCCCCACTCCTCAGTCGGCATCTCGGCGAGCCGGCGCTCCATTAGCGCCTCGCCGGTCGAGACGATCTGGATGACAGCGGCGTGGCCGGCGTCAAGATCGCGTTCGATCGAGTGGATCAGCGACGGCGTCTTCATCGAAGTCAATAGGTGGCCGAAGAAGCGCTGCTTGGCGCTCTCGAAAGCGGATCGCGCGGCCGATTTAGCCTGGCCGTTCAACGTGCCGGTCTCGCCAGTGATATTCGCGGCCCGCATTGCTGCATCGAGATTGTTATGGATGACGCTGAACGCGCCGGCGTAGACGTCGTAGACGCGTACCTGCTCGGGCGTGAGCTGGTGCTGGACGAGCTCGTACTCGACGCCCTCGTAAGAGAGCGAGCGGGCCGCGTAGAGACCGAGCGCCTTAAGGTCGCGCGCGAGCACTTCCATGGCCGCGACGCCGCCCTCGTCGATCGCCTCGACGAACTCCGCCCGGGTGGCGAACGGGAAATCGTCGCCGCCCCATAAGCCCAGCCGCTGGGCGTAGGCGAGATTGTGGACCGTGGTGGCACCGGTCGCCGAAACATAGACGACGCGGGCATTCGGCAACGCGTGCTGGAGCCTGAGCCCGGCACGCCCCTGCTGGGATGCCGCCTGGTCGCCGCGCTCGCCCTTCTGGCCTGCCGCGTTCTGCATCGCGTGGCTCTCGTCGAAGACGATCACTCCGTCGAAGTCGGAGCCCAACCATTCAACGATCTGCCGCACGCGCGAAAGCTTCTCGCCGCGCTCATCGGTGCGCAGCGTAGCGTAGGTGGTGAAAAGGACGCCTTCCGCGAGCCGGATCGGTGCGCCCTGGCGAAACCTTGACAGTGGCGTCACGAGCAACCGCTCCATGCCGAGCGCGGACCAGTCGCGCTGCGCGTCTTCGATCAGCTTGTCGGATTTACTGATCCAGACCGCGCGGCGGCGACCCTTGAGCCAGTTGTCGAGCAGGATACCGGCGACCTGCCGTCCCTTGCCCGCCCCGGTGCCGTCGCCCAAGAACCAGCCGCGGCGAAAGCGGACGGCATTTTCTGCATCGTCGCGTGCGGCCGCCACAACATCAAAGGTTGGATCTATCGTCCAGGAGCCCGCAAGAAATTCGGAATGCGCTTCTCCGGCATAGATGACGCTCTCAAGCTGGGCGTCGGAGAGGAAGCCATCCGCCACGACATTGGCCGCGGTAAGACGGCTTCGGCGGCGCGACCGAGGCCATCGCGGCGGACTGCACGAGCTTGGTCGGATGCGCATGCGCGTCCGGAATACGGATCGCATGCAGCGCGTATTCCTCATAAAGCGCGTCGGTCAGTCGAGCGCCTTCCGGAGGCGTCCACTCGACAGTCTCGTAAGTGAGCTCGACGCCCTCGGTCGCTACATTTCCCGAAGTCGACCATGGTCGCGGTGCAAAGGCGCCGACCGGCCGCGGCGTCGCGGGGCGCTTGATGACGTTGACCACGACGGGGGTGGCGACCGGCAGCCTTGGAGGCACATGCTGGCTCACCCAGCCGAGCAATGTGGCGACATCGCCCGCCATGCCCAGCGACTCCGGAAAGACCTTCGGATCTGCGGCAGGCTGCTTGTCGATCACAAGCAGCCTTGTGTCGGTCTGCGTTCCGTGTTTCGCATAGACCGCGCCATCGATGGCCGCAGAAAACACCACTCGCCCGCGCTCCTGGAGTCGAACGAAGGCATCTCGCCATGCCGGATTATCGGGCGTAAGGCTCGCGCCGGTAATGGCGACCAGACGACCGCCGTCGCAAAGACGCGCGAGGGCTGAGGCGATGTGCCGGAAAGCCGCGTCCGCCATCCGTCGATCGACGTTCGCCAATGCCGAGAACGGCGGGTTCATCAGGACGACGCTCGGTACGACACCCGCATCGAGGTGATCATCGATCTGGGTGGCGTCGAATCGCGTGACCTTAACCTTGGCGAACAGTTGCTCGAGCAATGCGGCGCGGGCCTCGGCCAGCTCGTTCAATGCCAAGGCGCCGCCGGCGAGCTCGGCAAAAATGGCGAGCAAGCCGGTCCCCGCGGAGGGCTCCAAAACCCGATCGGACGGCGTGATGCCGGCCGCGGTGCATGCGGCGAGCCCAAGCGGGATCGGCGTCGAGAATTGTTGAAGGGCCTGACTGTCCTCGGAGCGCCGCGTGTGGGTCGGCAGACGGCGCGCGATTCTCGCGAGCATCAGCAACATCGCGGCCGTCGAGCCGGCCTCGACACGAATTGCGGGACCAAACTTGCGAAGGAACAGAACAGTTGCCGCCTCGCAGACATCATAGGCGGTTTTCCAGTTCCAGACGCCAGTGGCGTCGGAAGCGCCGAAGGCAGCTTCCATGGCGCTACGCAGGACAGCGGCATCGATGCGACGGCCGCGCTCGAGATCAATCACGAGCTGTCGCGCGGCCCTGACGGCGGCGGAGGTGAGACTTGCAGCGGCGCGCACCGAGAGCGGCGCGGCGGCAGCGCCGCCGGCGAGAGATTCGGTCATGAGAGGGTTTCTTTCGGAGAGCAGGAAAGGATCGAACCATCAGGCGCTCTCCTTTGACCCCGACGGCTCAAAACCCTTCCCGGCCCGGCTCTCCCTCTCAGCGCTCGCCCAGAAAAATGGGGACCGGCGCTGCACACCGGTCCCCAAGCACCTACGGACGGCCAGAGCCGTCCAACTCCATGATCTCACTCAGCGGCGTCGAGTTGTTGCGGATCCTCATCCTCGTTCGCGTTCTCCCGATCCTCGTCCTCTCCGAGGAATTCAGGCAGCGGGCCCGCTTCACTCTCCTGCTCCAGTGACGATACGCCGGACTCGACGACACGCAGCGGCTCCGGCAACCAGCCCGAACCATCGAGAAGGCGCTCAGCCTCCTTGGCCATGTCGGCCTTCTTCAGGGGGTCGATCAATTGCGCGGACGATTCGCCTCTTGCTTCGCGCACCGCCTCCAGGATGCGAGGTTTGGTGACCCGGCCGAGATAGTTGTCGACGGAGGGCTTCCAGCCCGCTCGGACCATGTCGAGGCGGACGGCGCGCGCGAGCACATCCGCCTGGTCGAGCCGGGTGCGGACGCCGCGGGCGGAGACGCGGCCCTGATTGTAGCGGCTGGCCGGCTCGTAGGGAGCGTTGACCGCAAATGACGCACAGTGAGCGAACAGGGACGCCTGTGCGCCGCAATCGAGAGCTGCGAGCGCATCCCAAAGATCGTTCTCGCTGTTCGGCAATCGTGCTTTCCAGGACTCATGCCGCGCCTCAACGGCCTTCGCGGACGCGCTTTCCCTCAAGCCAGGCGCTTGAGCCGGAAAGGTCGGCGTGCGAAGGCCGATCTCAAGGCAGCCGCCGGACGATGCGAAGCGGTAAAAGGCCGTCAGCACGAAGTTGTGCAGCACCGCCTGAAACGCGATCGCAGGATTTTCTGCCAGCGCATCCCGCAACGCCAACGTGCGATGCGCCGTCAGCTCGGTGATCAGCCGATCCGGCAGAGGTTTCGTGGCGTCCTCATCATCTTCTTCCACCTCAGGAGCGCCACCCGCGATGGCGATGGCCGTGTGCTGGACGGAAGTACCAGCCGCCTTCCCCTCGTTTGACTGTGTGTCGGCGCCCTGCCCGATATCAGGATCGTCTGCCGACATGTCGTCCTCCGGCCGGACGTAACCCCGATCCACCGAGAGGCGGCCTTCGGAATCGATGCAGACGAAGACGCCAGCGCGGACGATCTCGGCCGGATCGTAAATCATTGGCCGGTCTTCGAACGCGACCAGTGCCGCCTCGATTTCGCCGAGACGCTCATCGACCCCATCGGGCAACTCGTCGGCATCCTGATAATCGGATTCAAGCTTGGCCCGCTCCGCGTTGAGGGCGTCGATGGTGGCCTGCTCCTCCGGGGAGAGATCGACAGGTTTGCCCTCCAGCTCTCGCAGGCCATCCGTGTGGCCGTAGTGGAATTCGACCGCGAGCGAAATCCACTTCCAGCCTTCGGCTGCAATCGACTCGGCTTCGGCTTTGAGTTTTTCTGTCACGAGACGGTCGAGCAAGGCAGTGTCCTGGAGCCAGCCGCCATCATCGCGCTCGAACAGATCCCGCAAAACGCCGCCACCAGCCTGCTCGTAAGCATCCAGCCCAATGAACTGAACGCGGCGATCGGTCGCGCGCGCGGTATTTTCCGTGAGCATCCGCCGGATCTGATAGGGCTCATCATATCCGGATCGGCTGACGTTCTCCCAGACCTGCTCCTGCCTGGCGTGCTCGGCTGTAACAGAGAAGGCCATGAGTTGCTCGAGAGTCATACCGTCTTCGGCATAGACGTCGTGGAGCTTTGCCGACACGGACGCCAGCCGGAGTCGTTGCTTAACGACAGCCGGCGTCACGAAGTGCCGAGCCGCGATATCCTCCTCGGACATGCCGGCGGCACTCAAGGTCTGGAAGGCTCGGAACCGATCGAGCGGATGAAGCCCTACCCGCTCGTCATTTTCTGCAAGCGAGTCGTCTTCAGCAATGCCGCCCTCGCGCACGACACAGGGAACCGCCTGCGTCTTCGCCATGCGCTTCTGCCTTACGAGAAGTTCCAGCGCGCGATAGCGCCGGCCACTTGCCGGCACCTCGAACATGCCGGTCTCATTGCCTTCAGTGTCCACGACCGCCCGCACGTTGAGACTTTGCAGGAGCGTACGCTGCGCGATACTTTCGGCGAGTTGCTCGATGGAAATGCCCGCCGTCAGATGCCGGACGTTGGACTGGCTCAGCACCAGCTTGTTGAACGGAATATCACGCGAGGGCGACAAGGTGATCTTTTGGACAGCCTTCGTCATGCCGATTCTCCACGACGGGCGGCCGAGAGCCTCTCTCTCGACCTCCAACCCGTCGCGGAAAACGACCCGCCCTCTCACTCTCGTGCCCGCGGTGACCGGGCGGAGCCTCACGCCGCTTCCTGGTTCGCTTTTTCCGCCTTCATGTCGGCAGCGGGTGCTGGCAAGAATCCAAGGAGATAGTCCGCGACCTTGCTGGCCTGTGAAGCGGCCCGGACAATTGCACGATTGTCCTCGCGCAACACATCGAGCCACGAGCCGATATAATCGGCGTGCCGCACCGTCGGTACGATACCGAGCGACGCGCAACCGAACGCAGAGGCAATTTCCGCGACCAACTCCTCAAAGGCATACTTCTTGGTACCAAAGCTGCCCGACAAGTCGCGGTTGAGACGTGACGGATGCCTGAGCACCACACCGATATTGTAAGCTGTCGTCGCCACGGCACAGCTGGCTGCTCTCCGGTGCATCGATGCCCCAGAGCCGGATGCGCACTCCATGTATTTCCAATGTGTCGCCGTCGATAACACTGGCCTGGCCGACAAAATCGTCGGCCAACGCTACGCTCGACAGAATGGCGATAATCAATGCGACAGAGGTTCGACGCATTCCAATGACCTTCTAGCTACCGCAAATCTCGCGGATTGGATTTCGGCCAGTTCGCGAGTGGCTTCAGCGCTGGCAGGTTCGCAGGCCGCTCGGGATAGTGAAACTCCGCAAGGAGGCCGAGGACAAACCTGACCATTAGGCTGAGTGGAACTACATGTCTCCAGTTCCGCGAGAACAAGAACCGAAGCCGGTTGCACCTGCGGCTCCTGCGAGGCGATCTATTTTCGATGACGTTGACCGCTAATCAGGCCGGGCTCATCGGTGCCGGCAAGAGGACCTCACCACCGATGTTCAAAACTTTTGGCTAAGCGAGCGATAGTAGCGGTACTGACCCGAGCCGGCTGGGTGCTCGAACTGAAAGCAGCTTGCGAAACTCTCAATCGCCTGCATCACCCCTTTCAAGGAAGGGGCAGTGAAGGCGTGGGTCTGACCAGTGGACCAGTGGGACAGATAGTTGCTCACGATGGTCGCTACAGCGGTGCCGAGACCGGTGATCTGGGCAGGCTCCAACACCAGGCGGCGAGCAGCATCGTGGAGATCGACAGCTGCCTTGATGGCGTCGATCAGGTTCTTTGCCATATGTTTGTCGTCGTTAAAAGCAATGGCAATCGGTACGGGTACGCCGACCTTTGAGATGACTTCCTCGAGTTTGAACTCCAGATACTGCCTGATCCGCGGAGCAGCATCGTCCGTATTACCGGTGTCGAGAAAGGCGTGGGTTGCATCGCGGACTTTGTGGATCGCACCCGACTGCGGCAGGACGGCCGTCCGCGCGGTGCCCTGGATGCATTGATGCCACCACTCTCCCTCATTCGCGTTAGTGTTGAACAGCTTTTCGAGAACGGTGTCATGGCTCAGCAGAACCACCTGTGGACCGCTGGGGACGCCGGGGCGGGCAAATTGTCCTTTGATCACGTTCATCAAATGAAACTGGTGCCCGGAATCGAGGCTCGATGTTACATCATCGAGAATGAGAAACTTGGCCCCCGCCCCGTAGAGCGACGCCGCCGCCAAGTAGACGCTGATCGCAAAGGCGTTGCGATAGCTCTCGGAGAGAACGGCTTGAGCTGAAATGTCTGGCAGGGTCCAGAATTGTGCGAGGGAGATAGAGAGATCCTCGCTACCGACACGCTTCTTCAGTGCTGGCACAACATCGGTGAACATGATCGCCGCGAAGATGGTCCGCGTGACCGGTTCTATGGCGATGAGCCGACGCGCGCTTGTAGCGGATTCAGAGCTGGCGAACGATGAGCTCGCGGCGTCGAGAAAGGTCTTTACCCGGGCGATACGCGCAAGTTCCGCGCCGACGTCGGAATGCCCCTTCATGGCGGCGCGCAAGTCCGACAGATTCGTCTGAAGACGACGTGCGGCTTCAGCCTTTTCGACAACCGCCGTGAGTTTGTTGGGCAAGCTCTTCTCCAGAGCCGTCTTGCTATCCGTGAGCTCTGCGACCTTCGCGTCGGCGCGATCGGTCAGCGTCTTCAGCCATTCAGTAACGGCACGTGCACGCGTGCCGTCGAGGGTTCCCTTGACGCCGATGTCCTTTGCCTCGGCAAGGTGGGCCACCTCTTCAGGTCGGCGACCCAACCGCTCCAGGTCTTCGAGTTGATTCCAGCCCCTTTCGGTCCACTCTTGAACCAGATTAGCCGAAGCCGCCTCAACCGCCTCGAAGTCGGCGATTTTACGACGAACATGATTGAGAACCGAATTGGTGTCCAATCGATCGCATGCCGGGCAGACGCACTTATCCGCCCAGGAGTCATCGGCAAGGATGGTTTCGCTGAGGCCGTAGAGCTGATGGAATAGAACCCCTTGGGTGACCTGCAGCGCAGTGTCGCGGGCGTCTGCTAGCTCGATCAGACGCCCGGCATCCTCTTCGCTTGGCGCGGTTTTCGCCGCGTCAATCCAACTCGTTTGATCGCGGAGGATTTTCGCGAGCTGTTCCCTTGCCTCACCACCCTCGGCGGTCTTTGCGGCATCGACGCAAGCCGACGGGTCGATCTCCTCGAACGTGCGACCCTCGCAAATCGGCCTAAGCAGCTCAACGCCATGAAGGGCGGAATGAGCCTTCGCGAGCATCGTCGTTTCGGCTTCCGCCGGATCATACTCGTCTGCGACCAGCGCCGTGTAGGCCTCCTTGATGTTGGCCCGGGCGCGCTGTGCGGTAACGGTCGCGCTGTTTTGAGTGGCCTCCTTGGCGGCCACGCCGAAGTGGTTGTTGAATGCCTTCGTGTTCGCAAGCGACGCAAGGCCCTGTCGCAAGGCGGAGTAACGCTTCAGACCGAGCAGTCCGGCAAACGATCGACCGCGCTTCTGCGGTGAAAAGTCGATGAAGTCCTGAAAGGTCTTTCCGTCAAGGAGGACGAACTCGCGATTGATATCAGCGAGAATGGCGTCTCCATCTGCGCCGTTGCTCGCCGAGACAGTCCGGGCGCCTGCGGCATCGCGCTGGACGGTTATGGTGACCTCCGCGCCACCGGCGGCCGGCTCCAAGGTCAGAGCGACGGTCCCGACGCCACCAGTATGGAAGCGGTTAAGATAGTAGGATGGTCCCTTTTCGGCTGCCGGTAGATCCTCCAACTTCGGAATTCGACCGGTAATCGCATAAACGATGGCGTCGAAGATTGATGTCTTTCCGACCCCGTTGGGCGCGGAAATCGAGTTGACGCAATCCGGTTTGAGTTTGAGTACGAGCGGTGCGCCCTCGTTGTTGATGCCGCGAAACCCTTCGACGGAGACCCTTTGAAGATACCAACCGCTCATTGTGCGGCGCCTTCGCTGGAGAAAGGTTGTTCGGGCTCGACGGGCGCGGTCGCCGCATACAATGCGTCAAGCAGTTCGCCTTGATCGAATGGGATTTCTAGGCTGATCTTGGAGAGCGACGCAGACAAAACTCTTGCGAGAGCATCATCGACTGTCTTGAGTTCGCTCGTGAATGCAGAAATATTTTGATCGACTGTTTGAGTGTCATCGATCTCAAACGCAGTTAGCCTGTCCTTAGCCATTGTAGCCCCCCG